>CASEBV010000029.1 GCA_949286415.1 uncultured Bacteroidales bacterium | reverse complement strand
ATCATGATACTGTTTCACTTCAGCGGCTTCAAGTGCCTTAAACACTTCTATACGCAGTATGTCTGTCCACATATGGGGCATCTGTTCCCGACCCCTGTATCGTACAACAGATTCACGGAGTTGGAGAGGAAAGTTCTCGTGCCGTTGGTCCTGTTCCTGAAGAAGTGTCTGATGGGAGACTGTACTGGGATAAGTTTCGTTGACAGTACGGCCTTGAGGGTCTGCCGTAACCAGAGGATACACCTGCACAGGGTATTCAAGGGCCTGGCGCAGAGGGGACAATGTTCCATGGGATGGTTCTATGGTTTCAAGTTGCACCTTGTGTGCAATGAGAAGGGAGAACTGCTCAGTTTCATGCTGACCCCTGGCAATGTGGATGACAGGGATCCGCTCAAGAACGCGGCTTTTCTGGAAAACATCTCGGGGAAACTTGTCGGGGACAAGGGGTACATAAGCAAAGGGCTGTTTGAAAAACTGTTTGTGGATGGCATACAGCTTCTTACGAAACTCCGGAACAACATGAAAGGTGCTCTCATGACCATCGCGGACAAGATCCTGGTCAGAAAAAGGGCGATTATCGAGACTGTAAATGACGAACTCAAGAACATGGCACAGATTGAACATTCCAGACACCGTTCCATCCCCAATTTTACAGTGAATCTTATTGCTGCGCTTTCTGCATATTGCTTCTTCCCTAAGAAACCGATGATTGCTGTTGATAGATGTACCTCCTTAAATACATATAATCAATTGACTTTGTTTTAATTACTTTTCATCGAACTCACGTTATATTACGGTAGAATAAATAGTTATTTGAAAGCATGAGGAACATGGCACTTCAGAACAGTTCCGGATTTTCTTCTTATCCGTTGCCTGTTCTCGTGCGAGTTTCTTATAAAAAGTTGATAGTCAGATAAATTATTCAAGTCTACAACAAATATACGCAACAGTATACGTGGCCGACAGGCCAAATTGCGCAGAAGCCGAGCGCAATGCCATTGCACTCGGCTCAACTGTCGGAACACAAAGTTTCTGAAGACGCTGCTTACTTCAGCCGCTTGAGTTTCCTGTCCTGCGCTCCGGCCTCTCTGAATGAGATGGCATAGCCGCCGGCTTCGGCCGTATCCTGGATCAGGGTGCTTTCAGAAGTGCAGCGCACCTGGCGTATCGAGTATGACTGCGGATTAGTCCGGTAGTCTGTCTGGGGAGTGTCCGAATATATGGTGGCTACATATTCTTTTCCCGGATCAAGGAAGTCGAATCTGATTCTGGAAGTGTATGGTTTCTTTCCTGTCACATTTCCCACGAACCATTGTCCGGTACCCTTTGCCTTACGGGCTACGGTCACATATTCGCCCGGCTCGGCTTCCAGATATATGCTTTTTTCCCAGTCAAGGGCGACATCTTTGATAAACTGGAATGCATCCATGAATTTTTCGTAGTTTTCAGGCAGGTCGGCCGCCATCTGGAGAGGAGATGACATTACGACATAGATTCCGAGCTGGTTGGCCAAAGTGAAGTTGGCGTGGGTGTGGTTATTCGGATTGACTTTGGAAATGTCCATTTCAAAAATGCCGGGAGTATAGTCCATCGGGCCTCCGATAAGCCTGGTGAAAGGCAGCACAGTGACATGAAATGTCTTGGAGCCGTTGGTGCCCTGATATTCTGTTCCTCTGGCGGATTCATTTGAAATCAGATTCGGCCATGTGCGGCAAAGTCCTGTAGGGCGGACTGCCTCATGGGCATTGACCATAATACGGTAGTCTGCGGCCTTCTCGACGGCATAGAGATAGTGGTTGACCATCCACTGGTTGTAGTGATTGTTCCCTTTGGGAATGATGTTGCCCACATACCCGCTTTTCACGGCATCGTATCCATGCTCTTTCATGAATGTGTACGCCGTGTCCAGATGCCTCTCATAATTGCGCGGTGAGCCCGATGTCTCGTGGTGCATAATCATTTTCACTCCTTTTTCTGCAGCGTATTTCTGTATGCCGTCAACATCGAAGTCCGGGTAAGGTGTCACGAAATCAAATACATATTCTTTCATGTTCCCGAACCAGTCTTCCCAACCTACATTCCATCCTTCGACGAGCACTCCGTCAAATCCATGTTCTGCAGCGAAGTCAATGTATTTCTTCACATTATCAGTGGTGGCTCCGTGGGTGCCGTTCGGCTGGACTTTGCTCAGGTCATCTGTGTCTATATGGACACTCCGCAGGTCATTTGTGTAGGACCATGAACTCTTGCCTGTAATCATTTCCCACCATACCCCGACATATTTGTACGGGTGAATCCAGGAGGTGTCGTCGATTTTGCATGGCTCATTGAGGTTCAGCGTGATGCGTGAGGCAAGGATGTCCCGTGCATCGTCTGAGACTATGATTGTCCTCCAGGGAGTGACGCACGGCGTCTGCATATATGCCAGATCTCCGTTGGGGTCAGGAGTCAGGTGCGCTTTGAAGACCATTTTGCTGTCGTCAAGTTCAAGATGCATTGCAGGGTAGTTTACAAGGGCTGCTTCATGCAGGTTGATGTACAGGCCGTCGTCAGTCTTGAGCTGCAGGGCCGTCTGTACGCCAGTCTCTGAGAAAATGGTCTGCGAGAGGTTGTCTGAAATGGCACCGCCCAGCAATCCTCTTATTTCCGACAGCCTCGATTCCGTATAGTCGTATTCCTGTGTGTCATAGTCTCCCGGAATCCACCATGCGGTATGGTCTCCGGTCATGGCAAATTCGGTGAGTTCATCGGTGATGACGAAATATATCAGGTTGCCGTGGTCCGGGAATTCATATCTGAAGCCGAGGCCGTCATCAAACAGTCTGAATCTCAGCACCATCCTCCTGTCACTTGAAGTCTGTCTCAAGGTTATGGCCATTTCATTGTAATGGTTTCGGATTTCAGCTTCTTCCCCCCATACAGGTTTCCATGTTTCGTCAAAGCACGAGGTTTCGACATTGAAGATTTCAAACCAGTCGTACAGCCCGCTGTCGCTGAGTTTCATTCCGAACCGACTTTTCCCTATTACAGGTGAGCCGTCGCGGGTCAATGTATAGTATGGCACGCCGTCATCCAGGATGAAATCAGCCTGCAGTCTGCCGTCGGGTGATTTGAGTGATTCCGTTTCTGCTGCCGCTGCGTTCACGATGCTTCCGTATGCTGCGGAAACGCTGAGAATGCAAAATATAATCTGAAGAATTCTTTTCATGTATCCTTTAGTTTTCATATTCAATTACAATCATGTCCCAGTATTTGAGGGATGGAACAGAGATTCTGAGTTTCCCGTCCTCCTGCGAGAAAGGAAGCACTTTGCATGCTCCGCCGTCAATGTCCGGGGATGCCATCCATACTGAAGCGACTTCTTCTGCTGTACTGATGTCCAGGACGGCATCGGTTATGAGAGCCGGTTCAGGCATGCTGCCGTCAAGATCCCTCCAGCTTGTGGAGTTCGCCTGTGAGAAGTTGAGGAGATGTATTGTCTGCAGGTCTCCTGCTTTCTTGCAGAGAGTGACTACATTCCCGACCGCCGGTTCCCAGGGCTTGATGTTCATCTTTCCGTCGGCTGATGAGACGGCGACATCATTGAAGTCTCCTCCGTCACGCAGAAGGTTCTGGTAGGCGGTAAGGAAGTCATAATACGATATGATGCTGTTCCGGAGTTCAGAAGTCATCCCGAGATTACTGTTCGGAAAATATTCTTTGCAGAGCATGTGCTCTCCCATTTCAAGATGCGACCCTCCGAGGGCAAATATTACGGCATCAGTGAGGAGCACTCCCGGCGTATTGAAAGACCCTGTATTGTCTGCCTTATTGTAGTTCATGTATGCGGCAAATACGGTCTGCATGTCTTCTCCTCCATAGGTCTTGTTGTCTTCTATAGCCTTGCGCAGGTCAGTGAACTGGTTTTCGCTCTCCCACATCTCATTGTAAGCGAAGTCCACATTGCCGGTGCTGAGAATCCGTGCGGAACCGAAATTGGAGACGGCATTCATTATCAATGCTTTGTCCGGATGTCTGGATTTCATGGCATTGATGAAGGAGGCGTATCCTTCCGGCAGGTCTACTGTTTCTCCGTTGTAATTGTAGACGGAGCCTCTGCCGCCGAGCTGGTCTATCTGGTATCCGTCGAATGCCAGATTTTCATAGACTGCGTCATTTTTCTCTCCGAGATATTCCTGCCATTCTGCATTCCCGGGATCAACAAGATAAATGGAACTCTTGAACATGTCTCCAAGTTCATGGACATCCTTTGTCCCGTGGGAGCTGTCTTTGAAGATGTACCATTCCTCCCTGACTCCATCCTCTGCGGCATCGTCAAGCGCGCCGAAACACAGATTATAGAATATGGCCTTCATCCCGAAGGAGTGGGCGGAGGAAATGTAGTTTTTTATGGTTTCAAGCGAAGTGCTCCGGTTGGCGATGTCAAGATAAGTCTCAAGAGGAGCCATGGTCGTCTTGTCCTGGGCAAGCGGCCAGTGATGCTTCCAATGCCAGTCCTGGAACTGCACCCCGTTGATGTGCAGCCTGTTGAGGTTCGCAATCACTGTATTGCATGCATCTGCGCCCATCTCGTTGAAGGTGGCAAGAAATCCATATCGTGGAAATCTGCTCCAGTCGGAGGATACATCTATGGCGATGGTCGCAAGGATGTTTTCCCCTTCGGCACTGCGCTGGTACACTTCTGCCATGTAGCCCTTGAAGTCATCCTCCGGTGCTGTCCATGTCCATTCTGTGCCTGACAATGCCTGTTCTTCGCCGACCATTTTCCCAAGGTGCATGTATCTGACATATATTGCTCCTGAAGGCATTTCATTGGCAGTGAATGTCACGGTCGCTCCCGGCAAATAGCAGGACTTGTCTGTGCTGAGGCTGATCTGCGCCTCGGCAGCCGCGTCCGGATCCACGAAACCCGTATAGCCGAGTTCTTTCTGGCAAGACGATATGCTTAATAATGTCGCTATTGCCAAAGTGTTGAATATCATTCGTTTCATTATTTATGGTCTTTGTCAGTTTCTTGTTACTGTCATTGTCGATGTTAGCTGATTGACGGTAATGGTATAATCGCCGGCCGCTACCTTCCATTTGTTGTCTATGCTTGAATTTTCCGGCAGGCTCTTGTCAATCAGAAGGATTGTCTCACCGGAAGTTTCTGTGAAAGTCTTGCCGTTGGTTTCAGGCATATACCATATTCCGTTCCAGTCCCGCTGCAGGTCGCAGCTGAATTTGAGTTCACCGTTCTTCAATGATCCTGTCCAGCTGAACAGGTACGGGTTGTCGGATGATGGTTTCATTTTGACTGCATCGTTTGTTTCGGCATCGTCAAGTGACCAGCCGTTTGATGCCGGAGACGCATCACCGATGAGCCAGATGGCCTCAAATGCTTCAGGCTGCGGCTCGGGGTTCCCTCCGTTGTTCCGGATTGATATTACAAGCGCTTCGGTATCTGCTGTGATCGTGTAGTTGCCGGCTTCGGAAATAGAGAAAGATCTGTCGTCAGCCCCGCTCAGACCGGTCTCCGAATATACGATTGACATGTCGTCAGGATTGTCGTTTGCCTTCCAGTAGCCAGGGTTGAATGTTCCGAGCGTGACGATAAATCTGAATGAACCGGCATTGAGCTCTCCTGTCCAGGAGTAGGTGCCGTTGCCTGCAGGCTCCATCTCGGAGGCCTTGTTATTGTCCCATCCGCCCGGAGTAGCGTCTCCGATTATGTACAGGGTGTTGAATTCTGCTTCTCCTGTCTTGGAGTATGAGACCGTCATATTGATCAGGTCTGCATTCACAGTATATTCTCCGACTTCCGGAACCTTGAATTTGAGGTCTTCTCCGCTTGTGCTTCCAGGGTCAGAGGCAAAGTATTCAAGAGAATAGTCGTCCGGGTCTTCCGTCGCCTTGACATATCCTGGCCAGAAGTTTCTGGTTGTCACAAACTTGAAGCCTTCTCCGGCAGTTGAGAGAGTGCCGGTCCAGGTAAACTGTCCCTTGCCTGTCATTTCCATTTCGGTGAGATTGTCAAGTGACCACCCGCCAGGTGTGGCATCGCCAATAAGATACAGGGTCTCTGAGAGTATATCTTCAATTGATACGGTGAGGTCAAACAGATTTACCGTGATGCGGTAGAATGATTTCTCCCGGATGCTGAACATATAGTCTGTCCCTGCCGGGGCAGTCTCGCTGTATATGGCATTGAATGTCCCCTCGCCGTTGTCTGACGTATTGTCCCTGACATAGGCAGGCCATGCATTCCCGTCTGTAGTATTGAATATGAACTCACATGCATCAAAGATGGCTTCTGCCGTGAAAATTCCGGCACTTGAGCGTGTCATTTCTATATTTTCAGAAGCATTCCATGCTCCGGCTCCGCCTGTTGTCATGAACAGGCTCATTGATACCGGTCTGTATGTCGTTGCGCTGCACTTTACTTCTGAAGTCTGTACAAGGTCAGGACAGTCAACGACTGATGCGGTTACCCTTACTTTGAAGCCTGTCTCACTTCCGGGCACTGTCTCAAGCTCGTCTGTGAGGATTGTGTTGAGCTCTTCGACAGTAATGTCCCGGCTGTAGACTCTTCTCCCGAGATTTTCGGTATAGCATCCGATCCAGTCTCCGTCGGCAAGATCTATGTCAAGAATGTATTCGATGGCATTGCCTGTCCCATAATTGCTGCCTGTCGTCCAGGACAGTCCCAGAGCCGTTTCTTCGCTCTTCCTTTCGTTGAGGACAATCGTCCCGTCAGAAGCGGACACCGTCAGTTCAAGCGGAGTCCCTCCGTCAGGGTTTGTCTCTTTCATCCCTTCTACATCCAGCCCGCATGATGCCATTCCGAGCAATGTCCCGAGCACCACTGCCAGCCTTGTTTTCATATATTTTTTCATTTTTACAATCAATTAAATGGTTATGACTGAATAATTTTGCTGTTTTCAGACTCCTGTCCGCCATCAATATCCCGGATTCTGCTCCATAAGGTCATTGGAGTCCATTTCTGTCAGAGGGATAGGGAAGAGCAGCCGGTTCCTGGTTATGTTTTTGCCAAGTCCCGAAAGGAAGTCAAGGGCATATTCTCCGTCATTTATTCTTATAAGGTCAAACCATCTGTGGCCTTCGAAGGCAAGTTCCATGCGGCGTTCCCGGATTATCCTGTCTCTCATCCATTCCTGTCCTTCCGGCGACTCCAGTGTCGTCCCGGCCGGGAGCAAGGTCTCGATGTTGTCCAGCCCTGCACGAGCCCTCACAATGTTGAGCGGGCCGCAGGCTTCTTCGGTCAGCCCCTGTTCATTGAGAGCTTCCGCCTTCTTAAGCAGAACATCAGCGTAGCGGTAGACTACAAAATCCGCTGAATTTGTATTGTATTCCGGAGAGTCGCTCTTGGATACAAGAAATTTGCGGACATTGTACCCTGTGTTTGACCAGCCTTTGTCATAGGATATATTGTCAAATGCAGGGCATCCTTCATATAATACCGTAACATCTTTCCGCAGGTCCCCGTCTTCCCACTGGCTCATGAATTCTTCTGTAGGAAGATTCCATCCGTAGGCTCCGGCCACCATGTTGGAGTTTCTCGGTCCCATGAAAGTGGAAAGCCATGAGGACTGGTTGTCTCCGCTCCAGAAATCGTACTGTGTGTCGCCTGAATATCCGACTGTGAAAAGTGCTTCAGAACTGTTCTGCGCCCTCATCCCGAAATTGTCGGCATATTCGCAGTCCGAGAGGTCGTATCCGAGGTCTGCAATCCTGTCGCATAAGTTGACGACATCTGCATAATGACTCTCGGGATGCCATGTCAGGTATATGTCAGCCAGCATGCACATTGCAGCCTCCCTGCTTGCCCTGTTGTAGTCAGAGCCGCTGTATGAACGTTTTTCAGGCAGAAGGCCGATGGCCTGGATGCAGTCTTTCTCTATCTGTATGTAGCAGTCTTCAAGCGATGCCCTTGCGGAATTGATGTCGTCATCGGCCTCATGCGGCTCAAGAATCAGCGGCACTCCGCCGAAAAGGCGCACAAGTATATAGTAATAATGTGCCCTGAGAAAATATGCTTCCCCGAGACAGCGGCTGCGTATGGCTTCGGATGTCCGGTTGCCCTCCCCGGTAAGCGACTGGATTACCGTGTTGCACTGTCCGATGCCTACCCATGGTGAACGCCAGATGTAGAGAGCAAATGCGTTGGATGCATCTGCCGCAAAGTTGGCGCACTGGACGGTCTCTATGCCGTCTTCTCCTCCTCCGGCTCCAACTTCGGAGTTGCCGGCGATGATGTCAAGTGACCATATCCTCTGGTTGTAGAGATTGGATGACTGGAGAGGGACATAGCATCCGTTGGTGAGAGCTATTGCCACGGAGTCGGAAACAGATACATTGGTATCTACCGCATAAGGCGGAAAACTGTCGAGAAAGCCTGAACAGGCAGCGGACAGTGCTGCGACAGCGGCGACAAATAATATTTTAATATTTTTCATAATCAGGTCCATTTAGAAATTGAAATTGACGCCAAGGCTGAAAGTCCGGGAAATAGGGTAGCGGTTGCCGTCTATTCCGTTGATGCCGACTTCCGGATCAAATCCGGAGTATCTGGTCAGAGTGGCGACATTCTCGCATGAAAGGTATATTCTGGCATTGTCCACCGAGATTTTCTGTGTCCATTTTGCCGGGAATGTATAGCTGAGAGTTATGTTTTTCAGCCGCAGGTATGAGCCGTCTTCAACGAATCTGTCGGAGATTCTGGCATTATGGTTGGGGTCTCCGTACACGGCACGAGGCATTACGGTGCTGGTCCCGTATCCTACCCAACGGTATTTGACTGAGGCAGTCTGGTTATGGGCTGACGACATCCCTTCGTTGGATATGCTGTTGGCATTGAAAATGTCGTTTCCGGCGACTCCCTGAAGATATACAGAGAGGTCAAATCCTTTCCACGAGAAAGTATTGACCATTGAAAACAGCCAGTCAGGGTTCGGGTCTCCGATGACGGTACGGTCATTCTCATTTATGACTCCGTCGTTGTTCAGGTCCTTGAACCTTATGTCGCCAGGGGCTGTGCTCGCCTCCTGGAATGCATGGGAATTTACTTCCGCCTGAGTCTGGAAGATGCCGTCTGTCACATATCCGTAGAACACATTTATAGGCAGCCCGTTGCGTTGCATTGTGATATAGGCGCCTCCGGTTTCGTTCTGGTAGAGCGGTGTGTCACTGTTGAGACTGACAATCTTGTTGCGGTTGAAAGTCGCTGTCATTGAAGTTGCCCATCTGAAACCTCCTCCAGCTCCCTCGAAATTGACTGTGTTCAATGTGAGTTCAAAGCCTTTGTTGCTGACTTTACCCGCATTTGTATATGTTGTAGAGGTGTCTTCATATCCTGATGTAATCGGGATGGCTGCCTTCACGAGCATGTCGGTGGTATTCTTTATATATCCGTCGAGGGAGAGTGTCAGTCTGGAATTCCAGAGACTGAGGTCTATGCCGATGTTGGCCTGCTGCACCTCTTCCCAGTGGATGCTCGGGTTGGCCATGGTCTTTGCCATCAATGTGGTCACAACATCGTCTCCGAAAATGTATGCTCCGGTATTGTATGTCTGGATATAGGCGTAGGAGCCGATCTTGTCGTTTCCGGTCACTCCGTATCCCGCGCGGAGTTTCAGGTCATTTATGACGAAATTGCCGTCATTTCTTCCCGGGAACCATGGTTCCCGGGAGATTCTCCATGCTGCAGAAGCGGAAGGGAAGTTTCCCCATCTGTGGTGCGGGCCGAATCTTGACGACCCGTCACGGCGGAATGTGACGGTAAGAAGATATCTGTCGTCGTATGAATAATTGGCCCTTGCCATAAATGAAAACATTGCCCAGTCGCTTGAAGAACCTCCGAGAGCCTTGGTGGATGTGCCGTTGTCAAATTCATGCACATCGTCAAACAGGAATCCTCCCTTTGTGCCGTTGAATGCGGAATTTCTGTTCCATTGGGCTGATGTACCGGCCATAATGTTGAGGTAGTGCTTCCCCTTGAATGTGTGGTCAAATGTGAGATAATTGTCCCACAGGTATGTGAAAGCCTTGTTTGAATCCTGATATCTTGTGGTCTCTTCGACAGGGGTCGGCTTGTACGGATAGGCGTAGGTCATGTTGTCGTTGAACCACAGCTTTGCGTCATATCCGAATGTGCTCTTGAATTTCAGCCATTTGGTGAAAGTGATTTCTGCCGAAATGTTGGCCAGGAAATTATATCCGCTGGTCTTGTTCTCGTTGGTGTAGAGAGTCCCGATCGGATTACGGATGTCTCCATACCAATATGCATTGCCTTCAGGCCCGCTCCAGCTTCCGTCTGCATTTTTCAGAGGCTGGGTCGGAAGTGCATTCATGGCATCTGTGACAGAATATGAGCCACCTGTCTTGGTGTCAGTTGAAAAAGTAATGTTGTTGGTGAACTTAAGCCACTTCAGCACCTGGGCATCGTTGTTGTTCTGGAATGTGAATCTCCGGTATCCGATGGTCTTGACCGTGCCCTGTTGGTCCATGAATCCGCCTGATACATAATAATGTGCCTTTTCGTTGCCTCCGGAGTAGCTTACGGTGTAGTTCTGCATGAATCCGGTCCGGAACATTTCGTCAAGCCAGTCCGTGCCTTCTCCAAGGGAGGCAGGGTTGCTCCACTGGGGATTGGTGGCCAGCCCTCCTGCGGAAAGCATGTCATTGGAATATGCCGCATATTCTGCCGCGTTGAGCATTTCAGGGACATACGCGACATTCTGCATGGCCCAATTGGCGGACACATTGACCTTTCCTTCTCCGGTAGAGCCTCGTTTGGTGGTTACCATCACCACTCCGTTTGCTCCCCTTGAGCCATAGATGGCTGTAGCCGAAGCATCCTTCAGCACGTCGATTCTGTCAATGTCCGCGGTGTTCAGTGAAGACAGTCCGAGGTCTGTCGGTACACCGTCGATGACAACAAGCGGATCACTGTCATTGATTGTGCCCAATCCACGGATTTTTATTGACACATTGTCTCCCGGCTTGGCCGCATCCACTATATATACGCCGGATACCTTTCCCTGCAGGGCCTGCCCTACATTCGTGACAGGAGAATCCTTGAGATCGCGGTTTCCTACTGAAGATACGGCTCCGGTCAAGTCCCTTTTGCGCACTGTGCCATAGCCGATGACTACCACCTCATCAAGAAATTCCGTGTCGTCTTCAAGAGTGACAGAAAGAAAATCATTGTCCCCGACAGGAACTGTGACTGTCTTGTAGCCCATGAAGGAGATTTCAAGAGAAGTCCCTGAGGACACATTGAGAGAAAAATTTCCGTCCAGATCCGTCAAAGTGCCTGATGTGCGGTTCTGGACATCAATTACAGCTGCTCCGATTACCGGGAGTCCGGTCTTGTCGGCCACTGTTCCACTGACAGTTCTTTCCTGTGCAAATGCTGTCTGGCATAGCGTGAACAGACAGGACATTGCACACAACAATCTGTGTAAATGTTTCATTGGATCAGCTTTAATGTTAATGTAATTATTGGTATTTCAAATTTCGCCAACCCACATCAACAGTCAAAGCCAAAGTAATGAATTAGTAGTGGATTGAAATCTTCAATGCTGTAAATATCAATATTTTATGTATGAATATCATCGGCGATTTAGTAGTCTTTTGCAAGCCTTCCTATGCGCATTATCTGCTTTTCAAAACCTTCTCTGTCAAGAGCTGCATTGCGGAGTTTGACCCTGTAGTTGTAAATTGTGGAGGAGGATCTCCTGAGGAAATGAGCTATTTTGACAGAGTCCTTCACTCCGAGCCGGATAAGTGCCATGACACGGAGTTCTGTTGACAGACTGCCCTCCCTGGATGTGTCCTCGAGTCTTTTGTCCGGCTGCAGCAGAGTATTCATCTGGCTTATGAAATCCGGGAACAGGTCAAGGAACGTCGTGTCAAATTGGGCATAGAATTCCTGAAGTTCCTTTTCTATGAAATCCCCGTTTCTCAGGTTTTCCATTATTTCTGCGAAGCCTCCGTTCTTGGCGGCCTTCCTGAGTTGGGACCTGTACCTTTCCAGTCCCTCGATATAGTCAGAGCACATGTCAAGATAGCGGGCAAGATATGATTCCTTGATTTCGTTCGCTTCCTGCAGCATCATGATGTATTCGTGCAGTCTTCCGTTCACTTTCTGAAGCTCATCATTTTTCTCCCGTGTAAGCCGTTCTGCTACTGATACCTTCTTCATGAATTTCATCAGGGCGACAATCGCTGCGGCAAGAAGTACAGCCAATATGCTTGTCCCCCCGAGCATTTCTTTCAGCTGCTTCTGGTTGCGACTCATCTGGATATTGTATGAATCAGATATGATTGGGAGCAACTTGTTGATTGACTGTATGTTGATTCTTGCATTGGCTGTCATGGCGTCGTTTACGGACCGTGTTATATATCTGTATGCACGCCTTACATCACCTTTTTCATACAGCAGGGCGGCGAGTTCATGCAATGACTTGTACTCGTTTACCGGGGTCTTGAGGTCGTTTATTGCGCTTTCGGCATAATGACAGATGGCTTTGTCCCTGTTGCCGCATTCCAGCCATGCGTTGCCTATGATATAGCTCAGGATGGCTTTCTCATGCAGAGAAATTTCAAGGGAATTGTATCTGTCATACAGGCTGTCGAGGATTTTGTCCGGCTTTCCGGCATCAATCATGATTTCCGAAAGGACATATAGTTTGGAAATGTCGTCATGCCCGAGTTTTTCGTACAGGATCTGCCTGTATCTGTCCCTCTCTTTTCTGTATTCCTCCCGGAGTATAGGGTCGTCGGATGCCGCGCACATCCCGTTGTATAGGGAATTGTATATATGGTAATATCTCGGTCTGAGCATCTTGTCAAGCTGTCCGGGACTGATTCCCTTCATGATTGACATTGCTTCTTCAAACATTCCGGACAGTACATATCTGTCGGCAATGTCAAGTCTGGCATCGTTCAGAAGGCTGTCATTACCTGCCAGTATGGCGATCTCCTGCTTTTTTCTGGCATACATTATCGCCGAGTCTATATTATACTGGTAGTACTCGTCGTAAAGCCTGTCATAGATTTCATATTCGCTGCCGGAGTGTCCGTCCTTGATTTTCCGGATTCTGTCATTTTTTAATTCTTCGTACAGATTCTTTTCTTCCAGCGTCCTGTCAAGTTCACCGAGTATCCGGCTGACTTCGGGGCTATAATTTTCAGTCTCACTTTGGCATGAGAGTATACCTGCAGCGGTGGCAATCATAGTGCAGGCGGTGAAGACATATTTCCATTTCATTCCTGTCATATCCCGGCTCCGGTGATAATGGTCTATAAATTATATTGTATAAAAGGGTGTACCCAAAATTGCTTTTGAGCCACCCTTTCATGAGAATTTTCATGGAGACTGCCGCAGTTATGCGATAGTCACGATCGGAACGCCTTCAAGCACTGAGTCGCCCTTGTTTACATGGACTGCTGTGACTGTGCCCGCGTGGTCTGCCTCGATGGCATTTTCCATCTTCATGGCCTCGAGCACGGCTACCTGCTGTCCGGCCTTCACTGAGTCTCCGACCTTAACGGAAATCTCGACGATTACTCCCGGAAGCGGAGAAGTGACAGGCTTTCCTGCTCCCGATGCTGCCGGAGCTGCAGGAGCTGCCGCCGGAGCCGGTGCCGGAGTCGGTGCAGGCGCAGGTGCCTGTGCCGGAGCGGCCGGAGCTGCAGCCGGTGCACTCTGTACAGCAGGAGCCGCCGTCTGGGCAGGCTGTACGGAAATCGGGGCTGTGCCGTTGCCGAGTTCCACTTTATAGTTGGCGACGACAGTCACATCGGCAACATTGCCTTCAACGGAATTGATGGTCACATTGTATTCGTTGCCGTTGATTTTGAAGTTATATTGTTTCATTCCTTTGTTGTTTATTCGGTTACGGGATTTATTTTCTTTCAGGAAGCTGGCGCAGGGTTGCGAGCCTTGATGTCCATGCGGAGGATGCCGGCTGCTTTATGGTGAGCACATAGCTTTCCTCGTCATGGACTTCGTCTGCCGTACAGCGGTCAAGAGCCATGGCTATCGCCGCACATATTTCACCTCCGATTCCCTTGTCAAGGACAGAAGTGAGTTCGAAAACCTTTTCAGGTGTCAATTCATTCATTTCTCGTCAATTTTTGAATTGCCTACAGCGGCAGGTTGTCATGCTTCTTGGCAGGATTGGTCTGCTTCTTTCCGGCGAGCTGCTCAAGGGCACGGATTACGCGGAACCTTGTGTTGCGCGGCTCGATGACATCATCGATGTAGCCGTAGCTTGCTGCCTGATAAGGGTTACAGAAGAGGTCATTGTATTCAGTCTTCTTCTGCTCGGCGACGCGTGCTTTCTCGGCAGGGTCTTCGATGGCCTTGATGTCCTTTGAGTAAAGGATCTCGACTGCTCCGTCCGCACCCATCACGGCAATGTTGGCTGAAGGCCATGCGTAGTTGATGTCTCCGCGGAGCTGCTTGCAGCTCATGACGATGTGGGATCCTCCGTAGGACTTCCTGAGGGTGACAGTCACCTTAGGCACTGTGGCCTCGCCGTATGCGTAGAGGAGCTTGGCGCCGTGGACGATGATGCCGCCGTACTCCTGCTGTGTTCCGCAGAGGAAGCCAGGGACATCCACGAGAGTCACGATAGGAATGTTGAATGCATCGCAGAAGCGCACGAAGCGTGCAGCCTTGCGTGAAGCGTTGATGTCAAGGACACCAGCAAGAATCTTCGGCTGGTTGGCGACGATGCCGACCGAGCGGCCGTTCATATGGGCGAAACCTATGATGATGTTCTTTGCCCAGTTCTTGTGGATTTCAAAGAATTTGCCGTCGTCGACGATGCTGCCGATGACCTGGTACATGTCGTAAGGCTTGTTCGGGCTGTCAGGGATGATGTCGTTGAGGCTGTCGTCGACCCTTCCTGCAGGATCATTTGTCGGTACGAAAGGAGCCTCCTCCATATTGTTCTGAGGAATGTAGCTGAGCAGCTCCTTGATGATCCTGATGCCGTCTTCCTCATTCTCTGCCGCGAAGTGCGCAACGCCGCTCTTTGTGGCATGCACGCTTGCTCCTCCGAGCTCTTCCTGGGTCACCACTTCTCCGGTCACTGTCTTCACCACACCCGGGCCTGTGAGGAACATGTATGATGTGTTCTTCACCATGATGTTGAAGTCGGTGAGGGCAGGGGAGTATACTGCACCTCCTGCGCAAGGTCCGAAGATGCCTGAAATCTGCGGCACGACGCCTGATGACATTATGTTTCTCTGGAAAATTTCTCCGAAGCCTGCGAGGGCACAGATTCCCTCCTGGATACGGGCTCCGCCTGAATCATTGAGTCCGATGCATGGGGCGCCGTTCTTCATGGCCATGTCCATCACCTTGCAGATTTTCTGTGCCATGGTCTCCGAAAGCGAGCCTCCCGATACGGTGAAATCCTGGGCGAATACATAGACAGGCCTTCCGTCGATGGTGCCGTGTCCTGTCACCACTCCGTCTCCGTCGAACTTGGTCTTCTCCATTCCGAAATTGGTGCAGCGGTGCTGTACGAACATGTCGTATTCCTCAAAGCTGCCTTCGTCAAGGAGCATTGCAATCCTTTCACGGGCCGTGAATTTCCCTTTCTGGTGCTGGGCGTCGATTCTTTTCTGTCCGCCTCCCATGCGGGCCTTGGCCCTGCGCTCGACGAGCTCTTTGATCTTTTCCTGTTGAATACTCATAATTTATATCTTTTTAAGTATTGTTTTGTGTCCCTGATGTTCCTTTGGGGCCTGTCCTGTTCAGGATTTCTCCTCCTTTAGGATTTCAAATCATGCAAATATAAATTCTTTTTTTCAATAAATTGCCCGTTTGGAGAATAGACATTTTACTTTTAGTTCTTATCCTCAAATTTATTTCTGATATTCCGGTGAAAGTCGCGCCCGTTGGGCAGGCTTGCATTGCTCCCGGCTTCTGCGTATATTTATGCCCAAAATTCACGCAGCCATGCCAGGTCCCAAATTCGACACATGTTTCTTTGAACGCTATGCCATGGTGACTCTCCGTACAATACTCGGGGAGAGATATGGCGACCTCGTCAATGATGACCGCCCGGATCTCCAGATGCCCGACCATTCCTTGGGGATAGAAGTCACCAGAGCCATGGAGGAAAGCAAGTCGGTGGCTGACTCGCTGCTTCTTGAGATGGCGGGAGTAATAGATCCGGAGGATGATGCGGAAGAGCCTGAGGATGATGAGGCCGAGGACAGCCGTCGTATTATTGAGAGCGGCTATGCATATGGTCTTAAGGAGGGACGGTATGTCGGAAAACTTGAATACAGCTACTGGTCGCTTGCGCTGCCTCTCAGGCGCATAATTGCAAGCAAGGTCGACAAAGTGAATTCCGGCTTCTACGGGAATTTCCGGAGCTTCGGCCTGTATGTCTTCTGCAAGGATCATCTGACGGAAGAGGAGGTGAATCTGACAGTCAGCTATACTTCCGGACTTCAGTCAGGTCTGGCTGTGACATACAGTACCCTTTATCTGTCGCTCATTGACTTTCTGTATGTCTGTGACATGAAGACCGGGGCAGTCTCGAGACATGAGATTTCGCGAGATCTTTGCCGCACTTTTTTCATTGAGTCCGTAAAGCCGGCGGCCCAGTGAAGGCCCAGCCATAAAATTTTGCTGATATGTATTTATTTCTTATTTTTGCGATTCCGTGTTCACGGGTTAATCTAATGGAATTAAATAGTTGGATTTTATAACATTTTTACGGGGGGGGGAAAGTTAAATGACAATCGGAACCGGGGTCGATCTTCACTCCATTGAAAAGATACTATTCGGCTCAGAGCCTGTCCATATATCGGAGGCGGCCAGGAAAAAAGTAGATGATAGTTTCATCTTCCTTAAAGATTTCGCAAAAGAGAAGATTATATATGGAATCAACACCGGGTTCGGGCCTATGGCCCAGTACAGGGTTGATGATGATTCCCTTATACAGCTTCAATACAATATAATCAGAAGCCATGCCACGGGAGCTGGCCGTCCTCTGCCCGAGCTTTATGTAAGAGGGGCTATGCTGGCGCGGCTCATGACTTTTCTGCAGGGGAAATCCGGCATCAGTCCGGAGCTTGTGGATGAACTCGTCGAATTCATAAACAGGGGCATATATCCGTATATTCCGGAGCACGGCAGCGTCGGTGCCAGCGGCGATCTTGTGCAGCTTGCGCATATAGCCCTTGCTCTCATCGGTGAAGGCGAGGTGTTCTATGGCGGAAAGCTTGAGAAAACTTCTGAAGTGTTGGAGAGACTCGGCATTGCCCCCATGAAAATCAGGACTCGCGAGGGCCTTTCGGTAACCAACGGCACATCGGTCATGACGGGCATCGGACTTGTGAACCTGATATATGCCCGCAGGCTGTTCCGGACAGTGGTCACGGCTTCCGTTCTCATAAATGAGGTCGCGTCATCATACGATGACCTGATGTCAAAGGAATTGAACGGGACGAAACTTCACGAAGGGCAGCGTGCTGTAGCCACCATGATGCGTGATGATGCAGAAGGAAGCCGCTGCCTGAGGCAGCGTACGGCGGAGCTGTACAGCGGACATCATGAGGAAAGGCAGTTCGGGCACAAAGTCCAGCCGTATTATTCCCTCAGATGTGTGCCTCAGATTCTCGGACCTGTGCTTGAGGAACTGGAGAATGCTGAAAAGGTGCTTGTCAATGAGATTAATTCGGCGTGCGACAATCCGATAGTTGACCCGGACACTGACAATGTCTACCATGGAGGGAATTTCCACGGAGACTATGTGTCATTCGAGATGGACAAGCTGAAGATAGCCGTGACCAAGATGACGATGCTCTGTGAGCGTCAGCTGAATTATCTCATGCATGACAAGATAAACGGAATACTTCCTCCTTTTGTCAATATGGGGGTCCTCGGCCTCAACTACGGCATGCAGGCATCCCAGTTCACCGCAACATCGACTACGGCGGAATGCCAGACACTTTCCAATCCGATGTATGTGCACAGTATTCCCAACAACAATGACAACCAGGACATAGTGAGTATGGGCACAAATTCGGCTCTGCTCGCAGGGAAGGT
Organism: uncultured Bacteroidales bacterium; assembly: GCA_949286415.1. Taxonomy (GTDB): domain Bacteria; phylum Bacteroidota; class Bacteroidia; order Bacteroidales; family UBA932; genus Cryptobacteroides. The sequence continues at coordinate 52,918 of CASEBV010000029.1, read as the reverse complement.
GGTGGAGAATGCATTCCAGGTGACGGCAATCCTCCTTATCTCGCTGGCTCAGGCCGTGGACTGCCTGTCCATTGCAGGAGACTTGTCCCCGGTCACAAGAAAACTTTACGATGACGTAAGGGCGATAGTCCCTGCATTCAGGGATGACAGCCCGAGATATAAGGAAATCCAGCAGGTAGTCGAATATATGAAGTCAAGGATATTTTAAGGAAAATGAAGACAAGCGGCAGAAAATATGCATTGGTGACAGGCGGCAGCCGGGGAATAGGGCGTGCCGTGTGTCTCAGGCTTTCAGAGATGGGCTTCCGGGTCATCATCAATTACAGGAGCAATGATACCGAGGCTGAGAAAGTATTGTCCATGATAAGGGAAAATGGCGGAGACGGGGAGCTGCTGAAGTTTGATGTTGCAGACAAGGCAGCTGTGGAGTCCTCTGTTGCGTCCTGGAAAGAGGCACATCCGGAAGACTGCATCCAGGTGCTTGTCAACAATGCCGGATTCAGGCGGGACGCACTTCTTGTGTGGATGGAGGACAATGACTGGAATGCTGTGATTGATGTCACGCTCAAGGGCTTTCTCAATGTCACCAGAAGCCTGCTGCCTGACATGCTCGTTTCCAGATACGGGCGTATCATCAACATCGCATCTCTCTCAGGAATAAAAGGACTTCCCGGGCAGACCAACTATTCTGCGGCAAAAGGCGGACTTATTGCCGCCACAAAAGCTCTGGCACAGGAGACTGCCAAGAAAAAAGTTACTGTCAATGCCGTGGCCCCGGGCTTCATAGCAACAGATATGACAGAAGACCTTGATGAGAATGAACTCCGGAAGCTTATTCCCGCCGGGCGCTTCGGAAAGCCTGAAGAGGTGGCCGCACTGGTGGGATTTCTGGCATCGGAGGAGTCATCGTATATTACGGGAGAAGTGATTTCCGTAAACGGCGGCCTGTATACATGATGCATCGGTGAAGAAATAAATTTCAGTTGACTTATTTGCGGTACAGAACATATTTAAGGTACAGAATAAAAATAAACTGCAAGCCGAGTGCAGAGGCAAATTTATTTGACTATGCCGAGGCGCAGCGTTTATTGTAGACGAAGTATAAAATATATGAACAGAAGAGTCGTGGTGACCGGCATGGGAATCTGGTCGTGCATAGGCAAGAACAAGGATGAGGTGAGGGAATCCCTTTACAAAGGCAAGTCAGGCATAGGCATTGACCCACAGAGAAAGGAGATAGGGTTTGCGTCGCCTCTTACAGGCATTGTGGAAAGGCCTGTGCTCAAGGGACTCCTTGACCGTAAGAAACGGAACAGTCTGCCTGAGCAGGGGGAATATGCCTATATGGCGACTCTCGAAGCATTTGCCCAGGCAAAGATAGACGAAGGCTTTCTTCTGGACAATGAAGTGGGTATCCTTTATGGGAATGACTGCAGCGCGGAACCTGTCATCAGATCGGTTGACATCATCAGGGCAGAGAAGGATACGGCGATGGTAGGCTCAGGAGCCATATTCCAGTCCATGAACTCCACGGTATCAATGAATCTGTCCGTAATATTTCATCTGAGGGGAATCAACTTTACGATATCAGGCGCCTGTGCAAGCGGTTCTCACGCCATAGGCATAGCATATCTCATGATCCGGTCAGGCCTCCAGGACTGTATCCTGTGCGGAGGTGCCCAGGAGGTGAATGCATATTCCGTAGGGAGCTTTGACGGATTGGGGGCTTTCTCGAAGAGGACGGATGATCCCCTGAGGGCGTCCCGGCCATTTGACCGCGACAGGGACGGCCTTGTACCGAGCGGCGGAGCGGCGAGTCTCGTTCTTGAAAGTTATGAGTCTGCGGTGAGGCGCGGGGCTCCGATACTTGCTGAAGTGACGGGCTATGGATTTTCATCCAACGGAGAACATATTTCAGTTCCTAATGTCAACGGGCCGAGGCGTTCCATAGAAATGGCTCTGAAAGATGCCGGAGTCAGGGCCGGGGACATAGCGTATGTCAATGCGCATGCCACTTCGACCCCTGTCGGAGACCTGAATGAGGCAAAGGCGATTGCTGAGGTCTTCGGAGACTGCAGCCCTTATGTGGCTTCCACAAAGTCAATGACAGGACATGAAATGTGGATGGCCGGAGCCAGCGAAGTCATATATTCCGTCCTTATGATGCACGGCGGCTTCATTGCCCCGAACATCAATTTTGAAAATCCGGACGAGGCATCCGCAGCACTCCGGATTCCGGACAGAAGGGTTGACATGGAATTTGATACATTCCTGTCCAATTCGTTCGGGTTCGGCGGCACCAATTCAACGCTTGTTTTGAAAAAATTCAAAGAGTAACGATATGGAAAAGGAAGTAATTATTCAGAAAATCAGGGAGTCTCTGGCAGACGGCTTTGAAGTTGACATTGATGATATTCAGCCGGATGCCCCGATGATTCAGACTCTTGAGATGGACAGTCTTGACTTTGTGGATATGGTGGTTCTCATTGAAAAGAACTTCGGGTTCAAGGTGACAGCCAAGGATTTTGAGGGCGTCAAGACTTTCAATGACCTGTATGAGATGATCCTGTCAAGAATGCAGTAACGGCGGAGACCGCCAAGTTTCTGAGGAAAATGGCATCTGACTGGAAAGGACAGACCAGGGGCGGACTCTTCGGCTACAGGTTTTTCATCTGGCTGATACGCAGTGCGGGAATCAGGTCTGCCTATGCTTTCCTGTATCTCGTGGTCCCGTATTTTGTCCTTTTTGCGCCCAAGGCAGTCAAGTCTGTCCGGGCATATTCCCGCAAGTCTCTCAGACTGGGCAGGGCTGCAAGTATCGGAATGATTTTCAAAAATTTCCGCGCACTTGGAAAGATTCTGATAGACAAGATGGCCATCAACGGAGGGATGTCAGGCAAGTATACATTTGAGTTTGAGAACTACAATCAGTTCCTGAATATACTGGACAGCGGCTCGGGAGTAATCATGATAGGAGCCCATACGGGCAATTGGGAGATAGGTGTCCCGTTCTTTGACAAATACGGTGACAAGCTCAATATCGTAATGTACGACAATGAGCACCGGCGGATAAAGGAACTGCTTGCGGCGAATGCGATACCTCATGAGTACAAGATCATTCCTGTAAATGAGGACAATCTTTCGCATATTTTTGCCATAACGGCAGTCCTGAGGAAGGGAGAATATGTATGTTTTCAGGGAGACAGGTATACTCCGGAGGAAAAGACTGTCAGGAGCCGTTTCCTCGGTCGTGACGCACTTTTCCCGTTGGGCCCTTTTCTCCTGGCCTCAAAGCTGAAGACACCGGTTGTTTTCTATTTTGCCATGAGGGAGCCGGGCATGAAGTACCGGTTTTATTTTTATCCCCTGCTCCCGGGGAGCGGAAAATTGTCCTTGGAGACTGTTTTGGAAAAATATGTCACAGTTCTGGAGGAAATAGTGAGAAAGTATCCGGAACAGTGGTTCAATTATTATGATTTTTGGAAAAATGACACTGAAACGAAATGACAGGGCGGCTGCAGAAAGTGCGGCCAGGGCTCAGCGCGACGCGCACATGATTGCATCCGGAGCCATTGTCTTCCAGGTGGCCAGAGTTATGTCCAAACTGGGGATTTTCTCGTATATATCTGCCGCTGACGGGCATACGGAGAAAGAAATCGCTGAATTTGCCGGAATTTCAGACTATGGTGCCAAAGTCCTGCTTGAGGCTTCCCTTACGGCAGGTACCATATCACGGGACGGGGGGGGCAGGTATAAACTGACGAAGACCGGCTGGTTCCTGATAAACGATCCGATGGTCAGGGTAAATATGGACTTCAACCATGATGTCAATTACAAGGGGTTCTGGTGGCTTGAGGATGCCATACGCAGCGGCAGGCCTGAAGGTCTCAAGGAACTCGGGAATTGGCCCACGATTTACGAGGGGCTTTCAAGCCTTGAGCCGCAGGTGCAGAAGAGCTGGTTCGCGTTTGACCATTTCTATTCTGACTCGTCTTTCCCGCAGGCACTTGAGACGGTATTCGCGTCAAACCCCCGCAGAATCCTTGACATCGGCGGCAATACCGGCAAGTGGGCAATGAAATGCACGGCATACAGCAGGGATGTGGAAGTTACTGTCATGGATCTCCCTCAGCAGATAGGCATGATGAAGGCAAATGTTTCGGACTATGCCGAAAAATCCAGAATCCATGGCTATCCTGCTGATATACTCAATCCTGATACAGTATTTCCGAAAGGTTTCGACATTGTCTGGATGAGCCAGTTCCTTGACTGTTTCTCGTCGGAACAGGTTGTGGACATACTGCGGCGTGCAACCGGAGCTCTCTCAGAAAAAGGCAGAATTGTGATTATGGAGACACTGTGGGACCGGCAGAAGTACGACACCGCTTCTTTCGATCTCACCCAGACAAGCCTGTATTTCACGGTAATGGCGAACGGAAACAGCAAAATGTTTTCCTATGGGGATCTGGACTCGTATATTTCCGCAGCCGGGCTCAAGGTCATCGCAGTGCATGACGGCATCGGTTTCGGCCATTCAATTCTTGAATGCATTCCGGAATGACAGATATGAATACACTGCAGACTGACATTCTCTCACTTATTCCGCAGCGTCCGCCTATGGTGATGGTGGATGCCTTCGGCGGGATTGATTCTGACGGGAAGTCATGGACAGAACTGACAGTCAGGGAAGACAATTTGTTTTTCCTGGACGGCCGTCTGCAGGCTCCGGGCCTTACGGAGCATATTGCCCAGTCGGCTGCGGCAAGAGCAGGATACCTTTGCGTGCAGGATGGCCGTCCAGTGCCGGAAGGGTTCATAGCTTCGATAGAGAAGATGCAGTTTTCGCTGAATCTCCCGAAAGCCGGGGACAGGCTGCAGACCTCTGTGGAAGTTGTAGCGGACATATTCAATATGAGCCTTGTCCATGCCGTATGCAGAAACGGACATGAAACTGTAGCTGAAGGAAATCTGAAAATTTATCTGAATGATGAGACTCGGCAGGCATAAGAAGAAGTCAGTGCTTGTAAGCCGCACAAGAATCAGGGTGCGTTTCAGTGAAACTGATGCGATGGGGGTCGTATGGCATGGCAATTATGCCAAATTCTTCGAAGACGGAAGAGAACATTTCGGAAACGAATACGGGATTGCATACATGCAGGTGCGTGCAGCCGGATATACGATTCCCGTAGTCGAGATGACCTGCAGCTACAGGAAATCCCTGACATTCGGGGAAGAGATTGTGGTTGAGACCGGATATGTGCCGACGGATGCCGCAAAGATACAGTTTGAGTATGCCATATACAGGGCATCCGACAATGAACTGATGGCATCCGGTACCACTGTCCAGGTATTTCTTGACAATGAAGGCCACCTTCAGCTTACAAATCCTGATTTCTACCAGGAGTGGAAAAGAAAATGGAATATAATATAATATGAAGACATATATAACAGCAGCAGAAGTCATAACAGCATTGGGAGCCGACCTCGCCGCAAATGTGCGTGCGATAGAGGACGGTCTTTCCGGTGTCGCGGAAAGAAAAGACCCGCGGCTTTCGGATTCACCTGTCATGGCTGCCGTGATTCCTGATGAGACATTCGCTTGTCTTGCGGCTCAGTACGGCGGGGCTGACGGGAAGTCCGGCGCTCTCACGCGTACAGAGCTTCTGCTTGCGGCAGTCATCGGAAGCATCGTCAGTCAGACAGGCATTGACATGTCTTCTGCCGACACATTCATTGTATTTTCGTCCACAAAGGGAAATGTCAGCCTCCTTGACCCTTCGTCCTCAAATCAGGATGAGAGGGCATATCTCTGGGAAATGGGCGAGCGGGTCGCCTCCCGCTTCGGCGCCTCAGGACGGTTTTGTGTGATTTCCAATGCCTGTATTTCCGGAGTCTCCGCCCTTGTGGTCGCCAGACGGCTCATTCTTTCCGGAAAATACCGGAAAATAGTGGTGGCCGGCTGTGATACTCTGTCCCGGTTCATTGTCAGCGGATTTGCCTCGTTCCGTTCTCTGAGCGGAGGGGTGTGCCGTCCTTATGACAGCAGCCGGGACGGACTCAATCTCGGTGAAGCTGCGGGAGCCGTCCTTCTGTCAGATGCATTCAGTAAAGGGGCGGTCGTGTTGTCCGGAGGAGCCATAAGCGATGACGCAAACCATATTTCAGGCCCCTCACGTACAGGTGACGGACTGTTCTTTGCCATGCGCAATGCCATGAATGAGGCGGGCGTGACTCCTGATGACATCAGTTTCCTGAATATGCACGGCACGGCCACCGTGTACAATGACGAAATGGAATCAAAGGCGGTGGGGCTTGCAGGCCTTTCATCTGTGCCCGTACAAAGTCTCAAACCTTATTTCGGACATACTCTCGGGGCATCCGGCGTGGTCGAGACCGTCATGTCTGCAGTCCAGCTGCGCAAAGGTACCGTATGGGGAACAAAGGGTTACGAAACACCCGGGACGCCGATGCCTCTGAATGTGTCATCAGCTTCAAGGCGGGTCAGCATGAAGCATTGCGTCAAGGCCGCTTCCGGCTTCGGCGGATGCAATGCTGCAGTAGTCCTCAGTCTTCCGGAATATTCTTCCGGTACGGCAGGAAGAGAGGAACACCCGGCCTCAGAATCCAGACCTTCGGCATCATACCGCATCCTGAGAACAGTCTCTCTGAAAGACGGGAGACTTGCCCGGGACGGCAAGACAGTTTTCAGTTCCGAAGCCACGGAGTTCGGCGAATTTGCAAGAGCCCTGTATCACGAAAAAGGCCGGGCTGACATGAAATTCTTCAAGATGGACAGCCTCTGCAAACTCGGGTATCTTGCAGCCGGGGAATTGCTTGACGGCATTGAATTTGAGCCGGAGGAAACGGCCGTTGTCCTGTCCGATTCAAGTTCATCAATGGATTCAGACCTGCGGCATCTTGAGACTCTCTCATGCTGCGGAGAGGCTGCCGCCAGCCCTTCGGTCTTTGTATATACACTGCCGAATGTCGTGGCCGGAGAAATATGCATCAGGCATAAGATCAAAGGGGAGAACACATTCTTCATATCCCGTGAATACGAACCTGACAAGCTGAGGGAATATGCATCCATGGTTCTGTCCCGTAACGGCGTACGCTATTGCATTGTCGGCTGGTGTGAATACCTGAAAGGAGCGTATGACGCTGTATTTGAACTTCTTGAAGCCGATAACCGATAAGATGGAATCCCAAACAGAAAACAACAGAGTATATATGGAAAATCTTAACGAAAATCTGAAGAAGCAGCTTATTGAAGCGCTTAATCTGGAGGACATCACTCCTGCTGACATAGATGACAATATGCCTCTTTTCGGGGAGACTGGGCTTGGGCTTGATTCCATAGATGCCCTTGAGATAATTCTTATCCTTGAGCGCAACTATGGCATCAAGGTTGAGAAGCCGAAGGAAGGCAAGGAAATCTTTTATTCAATCTCAACGATTGCCGATTATATCAGGAAGAATACGAAATGACAGAAATTCTGGTGACAGGCCTCGGGGCAGTCTCTGCCATTGGGACTGATGTCCGGGAGAATCTTGCGTCTCTGCGTGAAAGCCGTCACGGGATAGGGCATGTCATGCATATAAGAACCTCCCTCGGCTATCCGGCAGGAGAGGTGAAGCCGGACAACACCGGATTGAAGTCCATGCTCGGTCTGCCTGTGACGAAGACTGTATCAAGGACAGCCCTGCTTGGACTTATGGCTGCCGCAGAAGCCCTGAAGGACTCATCTGCTGATATTTCAGGGAGCAGGACCGGCCTGATTGCGGCGACTTCGGCCGGGGGCATGGATCTCACTGAAGACTTTTACCCCGGGTTTATGAAGGACAGTTCATCCGGCCGCCTCCGGGATGTGGCAATGCATGACTGCGGTGCATCCACGGATTTCATCGCGGACAAATTGGGGGTCAAAGGTTTTGTCACTACGATAAGTACAGCGTGTTCTTCAGCGGGGAATGCCGTCATGCTCGGCGGCCGCCTCATCCGGCAGGGGCTGCTTGATACGGTTATAGTGGGCGGGATGGACGCATTGTGCCGCTTCACATTAAATGGATTCAACTCCCTGATGATTCTGGATTCCGGGCATTGCCGGCCGATGGATGCTTCCCGCAGCGGGCTGAATCTCGGCGAGGGGGCCGGCTTTCTTGTGCTTCAGTCGGAGCGTGCGGCAAAAAAATCTCCCTATTGCAGGCTGACAGGCTTTTCCAATGTGAATGAGGCTTTTCACCAGACGGGAAGTTCTCCTGACGGAGATGGGGCATACATGTCCATGACTGCCGCCATGAGGGATGCCGGAATCAGTCCGGAGGAGGTGGACTATATCAATGTTCATGGTACGGGAACTCCGCAGAATGACTTGTCGGAAAGTATGGCGATAAAGCGCATCTTCGGTGACCGTCCTCCGATGTTCAGCTCTGTCAAACCTTTCATCGGACATACGCTCGGGGCATCGGAGGGCATAGAGGCGGTATATTCGGTGCTGTCTGTGTCTGAGGGCGCAGTCTGGCCGAATCTGAATTTTTCAGAGCCGATACCCGAGACCGGGCTTGTCCCCGAACTTTCCTGCCGGACAGGGTTGGAAATAAGGAATGTCTTGTCCAATTCCTTCGGATTCGGCGGAAATGATTCCACACTCGTATTTTCCAGATGCTGATGACTGAATACTGTTGATGATTATGAAAACTGCAGTCCCGGTATATATCAATATGGCAGCATCTGTTGATGCAGCCTCGCTGAAGGAACTGAACCTTGCGTCTGTGATACGCAATCCGAATGCCCTCAGGAGGATGTGCCGCCTTGTAAGGATGGGTGTGGCGGCAGGCATGATGTGCCTGGAGGACATGGGTGAAGACGGACCTGACGCGATTATCACGGCCACATCACTCGGAGGACTTGAGGATACGGGAAAATTCCTTGCGGAAATTACGGAAAGAAACGAGTGCGGCCTCAATCCCACCCCGTTCATGCGCTCCGTTTTCAATACGGTCGGCTCGCAGATAGCTCTGCTCAAAGGAATCAAGGTCTATAATATGACATATGTCCACCGCGGGCTGAGCTTTGAAAGTGCCCTGTTTGATGCCGTACTTCAGATTGCCGAAGGCAAGAGGACTGTTCTGGCCGGGGCCTTTGACGAGATTACTCCCGAAGCCCATATTCTGAAGCAGAGGGCGGGACTTTTCCGACACGGGGAGAAGGAAGGAGAAGGTGCCGGCTTTTTCCTCATCGGGAACAGACCCGCAGGAAACCGGTCTGCCTGCTTGTCAGGGCTTGATGTACGCAGGGGACCGCTTGACGAGAACCAGAAAAAGGAGTTTGCCGCTGATTTCCTTTCCGGCTTCGGACTTGACCTTTCTTGTGTCTCTGTTTTCAATGGTGACAGGGTCAAGAAAACATGCGGAGAGTACGGAACGGCTTCGGCAAGGGTGTTGCATGAGGCTTTCGCATCCGTTCATGCCTGCAGTTCAGAATATCTTCTCGTGTGCAATTCATTCCGGAACATGAGCCATTCGCTCATTCTTCTGAAGAAAGCTGATGCAGGCCTATGATGTTGTTGACCGTCATATCATGGATTGTACTGGCAGTGTCTCTGGCATGGCTCGCATACGGCTCCGCAAGCATCGGCTCCGGAGTCTATCTGAAGGCATTGTGCCGTGAGGATACAGATGAAAAGAGGGTATATCTGACATTTGATGACGGCCCTTCACCGGAAAATACGGCGAGGGTATTGGATGTCCTTGAGAAATTCGGGGCCAAAGGGACTTTTTTCTGTATAGGCAGCAGACTGTCAGAGAACAGGGCGACAGTGGAAAGAATTATGGCAGGAGGGCATGCGACAGGAAACCATTCATGGTCCCACAGCCCGTTGTTCCCATTGTTCGGCGCAAGAAAAATGAAGGATGATCTGCTCCGGTGTTCAGATGCCCTCAGGCAGATTACAGGCAGTGCCCCAGTGCTCTTCCGGCCGCCGTTCGGAGTGACGGACCCCACAGTTGCGGAAGTGGCGGAGGAGTTGAAATATATTGTCGCCGGATGGAGCATAAGGACTTATGACACGACAGGAAAGACAGCAGAAGAGATAGTTTCCGCAGTCGCCCGCAGGCTCAGGCCTGGCTCTGTGATACTCATGCATGACAGGCTGCCCTCCTGTGCCGATGCCCTTGAAAAACTGCTCCTGTATCTTCGCTCCGAAGGCTATGTCGCAGACAGGACATTAAATGATATGATATTATAATGAGAATCATTTGCATGGATATGAGAAAATATATGATTGCTGCAGCCGCATTCCTTTTCATGGCGGCCTCGTTCCCGCTTCCGGCGTCTTCTGCTTCAGGTGACGGCCCTGCCGAAATTGCAGACCTGACAGAATTCAATGCAAAGCTTGAGGAGATGACCTCCCGGGTCAATTCAATTGACAGCCGTTTTGAACAGCGGAAATATATGGATGTGCTGCAACGGGATGTCGTCTCCTCCGGATCATTTTCCTTTAGCCGTCCAGGAAAAATAAAGATGGAGTATGACGAGCCGGTGGACTATACCATAGTCATGGACGGCAAGTCTGTCACAATAGTTTCCTCCGGCTCTGAAAGCAGGACTCCGGTTCAGGGAAATCCGATGTTTTCCCAGATACAGAACATGATGACGGCCTGCATGACCGGGGATCTGTCTGTGCTCGGCAGTGACTTTACCGTAAAGCATTATGAAGACGGGGAGCAGTATCTGGTCGTGCTGGTGCCTGAAAACTCATTCATAAAGTCTTATATCACGAAGATAGAGCTGCGCTTCGACAGAAAGACAATGGCTCTCGACAGTCTCAGGATGACAGAAGGCGGCTCGGATTACACCGAGTACAGATTCAGTGATGTGAAATATAATCTTCAGTGATGTCCATGCCCGGCTATCCAGAATATACCCGGTTCGTGACGGCTGCATTCCGGTCCATGCTCCTGTCCGTCCTGCTTTTTGCGGCAGGATGTTCTCCGCGCGTGATACAGCATCAGTGTAAGCCGCTTCCGGCGGTGGAGCTTGTCTCAGGGCAGGATTGTGTGTACAATATGGAGTTAGTCATGAAAACCGCGAAGATGTCCTGCATGCTGGCGGTGAAGAAGTCTGACTCCTGCGTCAGGGCTGCCGCAGTGACATGGTTCGGCATGAGCCTGTTCGATGTCATTGTCGGAGACGGCGACATGAAGGTCATTTCCGCAGCCGGTTTTCTGGAGAAAAAGTCATTGCTGCGCTTGCTTGACAAGAATTTGCAGTGTATCTTCATTGATTCGGGCAGAATCGTCCGGGAAGGAGGCGGCTGCACGGTCAGCCGGGGATCCGGCCTTGTATGCACCGTGTCAGAATCTGCTGACGGTTCGCTCGGGAAAGTGCGCATACGCCACAGGCTGTCCGGGATAGAACTGGAGCTGACACCTGTCGGCAGATAAAGGGGAACCGGAGTGGCAGATGAGATATAATACGGAGATATTATGACAGGAAGAGAATCGGATACAGTCGTAGTTGTCCCGACATACAACAATGCCGGGACTTTGTCATGCGTATTGCGTGACATAATGACCTATATCCCGGATGTCATTGTCGTCAATGACGGTTCCACCGATTCGACTCCGGAGGTTCTTGAACAATTCAAGGACTCGGTCACGGTGATTTCCCATGACCGTAACAGAGGCAAGGGAAATGCCCTGAAGACAGGACTGAATGCTGCTCGGGAGAAAGGCTGGCGTTATGCGATAACCATTGATTCAGACGGCCAGCATTTTCCTTCGGATATCCCTCTGTTTCTTGAAGAAATCAGAAAGACTCCCGATGCCCTGCTTGTCGGGGCGAGGAACATTGCTGCCGACAATATGCCGGGAAAGAATACTTTTGCCAACAGGTTTTCGAATTTCTGGTATCGCCTCGAGACCGGCAACGCCTTGACTGACACCCAATCCGGCTTCAGGCTCTATCCTCTTGAAAAGACAGACTTCTCAGGATGGTGGTATACCGGAAAATACGAATTTGAACTGGAAGCCATAGTATTTGCTTCGTGGAACGGGACAGTTGTCCGAAACATTCCCGTGAAAGTCCATTATCAGCCTCCTGAGGAGAGAGTCTCTCATTTCAGGCCATTCAGGGATTTTTTCAGGATAAGTGTACTGAACACCGTGCTTGTCCTTGTCTGTGCCCTGTGGATATGGCCGAGGAATTTTTTCCGTAATTTCAGCAGAGAGAATATCGGGAATTTCTACAGGAAACACATTGCGAATGCGACAGATTCCAATATGAAGATAACATGGGCCGTGATGCTCGGTGTCTTCATGGGAATTGTGCCGGTCTGGGGGTACCAGATGATAATAGCGGCTGCACTGGCGCATTTGCTCAAGCTTAACAAAGTCATCACGCTGGTGGCTTCGAATATCAGCATTCCGCCGATGATACCATTCATCTTGTACGGGAGCTATTATGCCGGATGCCGTATCCTCGGCAGGCCGGTGACTCTTCATCTCGGGGACATATCATTGGAGAATACCGTCAAGGTCCTTGAACAATATGTCCTGGGAAGCATTGTGCTGGCAATTGTTTGTGCTCTTGCCGCAGGATTGGTCAGCATCGTGCTGCTCAGCATTTTCAGAAGGAGGAAATAATCATGGAGGCACCCTTCATTGCCATATATCATTTTTTCAGAAAACACAAGGCTGTTTTCTATACGGTGCTTGCGGCCTTGTTTGCCGTTTCGGCTTTCTTCGCATCCAAGGTCAGGTTTGAAGAGAACATAAACAGTTTTCTTCCGGACGACGGGGACAGCCGCCTGGCGGTGGAGGTCTTTGACAATCTTACTGTCAAGGACAAGATAGTCGTCATGCTTTCCGGAACAGAAGACAGGGACAGCCTGATTTCCGCTTCAGACAGTATTGAATCACGGCTCGCGGACAGTCCTGCCGCCCCTCTGATCAAGGGCATTATGTCAGAAGTGAACAGTTCCGTTGTGAAGGAGGCCGGAGATTTCATATATTCGCATCTGCCGGTGTTCCTTGACAGCGCGGACTATGCGAGGATTGATTCAATGACAGTATCTTCTGCAATCCGGGACAGGATGAAGTCCAATTTCATGAATCTGATTCTCCCGTCCGGATTTGCAGTAAAGGATCATATTCTCAGGGATCCTCTCGGCATCGCCTCCGGAACGCTTGCCGGCTTGAAAGATTTTCAGATAGAATCGGACTATGTCGTAGCCGACAACCATATCTTCTCCAAGGACGGCTCCACACTGATAATGCTGCTGTCTCCGGTCTACAGTACCGGCAGCACCGGCAAGAATGAACCGCTTGTGATGGCCCTGGAGGATGTGCTTGAGTCGGTCAGGGCCGATTTCCGGAATGTGGACATAGAATATTTCGGGGGACCTTCTGTCGGTGTGTACAATGCAAGGCAGATTAAGAAAGACACATATCTCACTTCCGCAGTAGCCCTGCTCATAATCATAATATTCATTTTCATAGCATTCAAGAGCAAGAAGTCGATACCTCTCATAATAGTTCCCGCCCTGTTCGGAGCCCTGTTCTCCCTTGCGCTGATTTATTTCATCCAGGGGTCTATATCCGCGATAGCTGTCGGAGCGGGATCAGCTGTCCTGGGAATCGCCCTCAGCTATTCAATACATGTGCTTGCCCATCAGAATCATGTCAACTCCGTCGAACAGCTTCTCAAGGAACTTGTCTATCCTCTTACCGTCGGAAGCTTTACCACGATAGGCGCTTTCCTCGGGCTGCTCTTCACTTCATCTCAGCTGCTTCAGGATTTCGGACTCTTTGCTTCTCTCGCCCTCATAGGCACTACATTGTTCTGTCTTGTCTTTCTGCCGCAGTTCCTCTCCGGTCAGGCAGATGCGGGACAAGGGAAGATCCTGTCTGCCATAGAAAGATTCAACTCGATTCATTTTGAGAAAAACTGGATACTTGTGGGCGGACTGGCAGTGCTTACAGCGGTATGCGCCGTCACATCCGGCAAGGTTTCGTTTGAAGACGACCTGTCAGGCATAAACTATGAGCCCCGGCATATAAGACAGGCCGAGGAAAGGCTGATGTCCCTGACCGAAGGTTCGGAGCAGAACATACTTTTTGTGAGTACGGGCAGGTCTGCGGAAGATGCCTCGGAACAATATATTGCGACGGATTCCCTGCTTTCGGTCATGCTTGCGGAGGGGAAGATTGAGGACTGGTCTTCGGCCGGGAACTTTATTATTCCGGAAGATGAGCAGTTGCGGAGAATCGGCAGGTGGAATGAATACTGGACTCAGGAGCGGAAAGACAGGGTCAAGGCTATGGTGGAAACTGCTGCGGAAGAAGCCGGTTTCCGGCCCGGGGCATTTGCAGGATTCAATGAAATGCTTGACAGGGACTATGGCATTGCCGACTATTCGTCAGGTCCGGTATCCGCTCTCTTTGAAAACTGGTACGCCGCATCTGACAGTCTCGTCATGCTCATAAGCAATGTCCGGATTGACGGGACCCGCAAGCAGGAAGTCTACGATGCCTTTGCCGGAGAGCCTCAGACAGTCATCTTTGACAGGGCATATTTTGTCAAGAAATGGGTCTCTGCAGTCAACGATGATTTCTATCTTGTGCTCTATATCTCATCCATCCTGATATTTCTTGCCCTGTGGCTGTCATACGGACGGCTCGAACTGGCTCTGATGAGCTTCCTCCCGATGTTCATAAGCTGGATTATAATCATCGGCATCATGGGTATCTTCGGGATGAAATTCAATATCATCAACATCATTCTGTCCACATTCATCTTCGGAATCGGGGATGATTTCAGCATATTCATAATGGACGGACTGATAAGCAAATACAAATACGGCCGGGATCTTCTCGGACACCACAAGACAGCAATCTTCTTTTCGGCGTTCACCATACTGGTCGGCATAGGAGCTCTTATATTCGCCGGGCACCCGGCGCTGAAGTCAATAGCGGTAATCTCGATTTTCGGAATCATAGCCGTGGTGCTGGTCGCTTATGTGCTGCAGCCCATTCTGTTCAGAATCTTCATATCCGGCCCCGTGTCCGACGGCTGTCCTCCGGTGACAATCTCCGGCATAATCAGGACTGCGGTCCTCTTCGGCCTGTTTTCGACCGGCTGCGTGCTGACGAGTTCCCTCATCTTCCCCCTGTATCTGGTTCCGGTAAGCAGGAGACGAAAGGGACTCTGGATTTCGTATATCATGCATTATACTTCCAGAATGATTATAGCCTCGGCCTTCACTCTCAGGAAAGTGAGGGTCAATGCCCCCGGAGAGGATTTCCGCAGGCCCGGAATTATCATTGCCAACCACCAGTCGTTTCTGGACATTCTTATGATGCTGTCAATCAGTCCAAAGATGATTATGGTGACAAACAACTGGGTATGGAATTCCCCTCTTTTCGGCCGCATGATAAAATATTCCGGCTTCGTATGTACCGATGCGGGGTATGAATACGCCCTCGGTCATATAAAGGAAAAGCTGGAGGAGGGCTATTGCATCGTAATCTTCCCTGAAGGGACAAGATCCGCCGACGGCGTCATAAGGAGATTCCACAACGGGGCCTTCTATATAGCGGAGAAGACGGGGGCGGATATCATTCCGGTGCTGCTTTACGGCAATTGGCGCGCCATACCGAAGAACAGGCCGTATTATATCCGGAAAAGTACCATAGGCTATAAGGTTCTGCCGAGGATAAGGCCGGATGACACTTCTTTCGGTTCTGCCTTCAATGAGAGGACAAGGTCCGTATGCCGCTACATGCGTTCCGAATATGCCGCATTCTGCAGGGAACAGGACAATGCCGGTAATCCGTATTTCAGGGATTCGCTGATTTCTGCCTACATCTATAAAGGCCCCGTAACCGAATGGTATATGAGGATAAAACTGCGCATGGAGGATTATTATGCCAGATTTGATGCGATTCTTCCGCGTTCGGGGCAGATTACTGACATCGGGTGCGGCATGGGTGCCCTGTGCGAGATGATGTCAATGCTTTCGCCGGACAGAAAGGTGACGGGCATAGACTATGATGAAGACAAGATAGCCGTGGCGGCAAACATACGCATAGCCGGCACCAATACGGAATACATTTGCGCCGATGCCGCCTCGTCATCTTTGCCGGCAAGTGATGCATTCATCCTCAATGATATGCTTCATTATCTTTCGCCTGATGCCCAGGACCGCCTTGTCGCAGCATGCGCCGCCAATCTTGCGCCCGGCGGCATGATTGTCATCAGAGACGGTGATTCCGGAAAAGAGCAGAGGCATCGCCTCACGCGGCTGACCGAGGTCTTCTCGACAAGAATACTGAAGTTCAACAAGACGAACGGCCGCCTTCATTTCCTGTCCGGAGAAAGAATCCGCAGCATGGCTGCCGTCAACGGGCTTTCCGTGCAGGAAATGCAGAATGACAAATATACATCAAATACCATCTATATCCTGAAACAATTGCCATGAAGTACGATGTCATCATAATAGGAAGCGGGCTCGGCGGCCTTGAATGCGGGGCCATTCTGAGCCGGGAGGGCTATAATGTATGCGTGCTGGAGAAAAACCGGCTTTTCGGAGGATGTCTCCAGACATTCATGCGCCATGGATACAGCCTGGATACCGGCCTGCACTATGTCGGCAGCCTCGGCGAAGGCCAGATTCTGAACCAGAGCTTCAGATATTTCGGCATAATGGACAGGCTCCGGCTCAAGAAGTTGGATGACAACGCATTTGACCGAATCTGGTACAAAGGAAGATTATATGATTATGCAACAGGTCCGGAAAGATTTGCAGAAACTCTTGCCGGGCAGTTTCCACACGAGAAAGACGGACTTAAGGATTATGTCAGGAAGATTTCGGCAGTAGGGAACCTCGTGTCGGTAGAAAACCTGAGCAAAGGTTTTGTGTCTTCGCAGGACGGGATGAAATACATGTATCTTGCAGCATCGGATGCGATTGCGTCCTCTGTCGCTGATCCCGTACTGAGAAATGTACTCGGAGGCAGTTGCCTGCTGTATGGAGGCGAACGGGGAAGATCCTCCTTCTATGAACACGGGATGATAATGTCGTCATATCTTGAGGGCGCATGGCGATGCGTGGACGGAGGTATGCAGATAGCGGATCTGCTGGTGTCCTCCATCAGAGCCTGCGGAGGCACGGTCATGAACCGCAGGAAAGTCACGCGGATTGCTGTTGGAGACGGGCATGTGACCGGAGTGGAAACTGTAAGTCCTGACGGGACTTCCGAATTTCTTGAGGCAGCAAATGTCATATCTGACATACATCCGCTCAATACACTGGCCATACTTGACAGGAACAGCAGGGTAAAGCCGGTATACCGCATGAGGCTTGAGACTCTTGACAATACATACGGAGCATTTACCCTATACCTTATGATGGAGCCCCGAACCAGCCCGTATGTCAACCATAACATATATTTTCATCGCGGAGATGACGTGTGGTATTCACGCACAGCGGAGCGGGGGATTTTCAATTCCTGCCTTCTGTCCATGCAGCCTGTTTCATCGGATCCGGGATATGTCTCGGTGATTTCAGTCATGGCGCCAATGTATATGGACGAACTCCGGCAATGGGAAAATACCAGCCCGGAAGCGAGGGGAGACTCATATCTTGAGTTCAAGGCCAGACGCTCTGCGGAACTGATGCAATTCCTGGGAGAATGCGGGGCGGAAATAGAAGGCAAGATTGCGTACACTCTGGCAACGACTCCTTTGAGCTACAGGGATTTCACCGGGACATGCGAAGGCTCGGCGTATGGTCTTGTCAAAGATTGCAGCAATCCTCTGCTGAGTATGGTCTCACCGAGGACAAGGCTCGGGAATCTGTTCTTTACCGGACAGAATGTGAATGTGCACGGAGTAATGGGTGTCACACTTTCATCGATTATGACATGTTCCGAATTTCTCGGGCAGGAATATCTGACTAAAAAAATAGCCTATGCTTAAGAAAATTCTGATATGGACCGGCGTGACGCTTGCCGTCCTGATTCTGCTTCCGGTAATATGGATGTGGATCCTATATCTTTCTGCAGACTTGAAACAGCCTGAATATGACTTCAAAGACAATATTCCCCTGCAGTTCTCGGACAGCCTGCGGATCTATGGGAACAATTGGCTCCGCAAGGCAGAATCAGGCCTGTGGGAAATGAAAGTTTCCGGAGGCAGCTATGACAGGGGCTATGCCATCGGCAAGATGTCATCGGATCTGCTCTATTATCAGGAAAATGTCTTCATTGACCAGATACGCCGGATAATTCCTTCGGACTCGTATCTGAAGTTCCTGCGTATGTTCATCATCATGTTCAACCGCAATCTCGGGGAAAATGTCCCGGAGGAGTACAGGAATGAGATTTATGGCATTTCGCAGTCATGCACCAGCGAGTTCGACATGATAGGTACCCCATATGTGCGGCAGATGCAGTATCATTCCGCCCATGACATAGGCCATGTGATGCAGGACTATATGATGGTGGGATGCAGTTCTTTCGGGTGCTGGGGCCCTGCTTCGGAAGACGGAGGCCTCGTCATAGGGCGGAACTTTGACTTCTATATGGGAGATGATTTCGCGAGGAACAGGCTCGTGACATTCTGTATCCCGGACGAAGGGTACAGTTTCGCTTCAATAGGGTGGCCGGGGATGATTGGCGTGCTTTCCGGAATGAATGAGGCCGGACTGACAGTGACAATCAATGCTGCCAAGTCCGATGTCCCGACCTCGTCGGCAACTCCGATTTCCATACTTGCCCGGGAAATCCTGCAGTATGCCTCGGATATAGACGAGGCGTACTCCATTGCCCGGAGCCGGCATACATTTGTCTCGGAATCCATTCTGATAGGCTCGTCAAAGGACGGAAGAGCCGCAGTAATAGAAAAGTCTCCGGAAAAGATGTCGCTGTTCATCCCGGACAAAACCGAGGGCAGGGTAGTCTGTACCAATCATTTCCAGTCCAATCTCTTCATGGATGACAGCCGGAACATTGAAAATATAAGAACCACGGACAGCAAATACCGCTTTGACAGAGTTGAAGAACTTCTGGACAGCATAGGTCCGGCAAGTCCCGCAGACGCAGCCTATGTGCTGAGAAACCGCAAAGGCTCCGGCGGCTGTGAACTCGGTCTGACCAATGAACTTGCTGTCAATCAGCTTATAGCCCATCACTCTGTGGTGTTCCGTCCGGATTCGCTTCTTATGTGGGTCAGTACGGCACCATGGCAATGCGGAAGATTCGTATGCTATGACTTGAAGAAAATCTTCGGAGACGGAGAAACCATGCCGGAGGCGGTGTCTGCGCCGGGGCGCGCGATTCCGGAAGATTCATTCCTGAGGTCTCCGGGATACAGGGACGCCATTGACTACAGACGGCTGGCAGCATATGTGCGGGCCGCCGCAGACACCGGGACAGAAGTGCCTGCGGACAGCCTGGGCCGTATTCTGTCCTCTAATCCGTATTTTTATGATACATATAATATTCTTGGCGACTATTATGCGGGCCGGGAAGAATATGATGAAGCCGTCCGGATGTGGAAGAAGGCACTTGCTCTTCCTATGCCGAAAGCATGGCTGAAAGATGAGATACAGGAAAAAATTGAAAATTATAAATGAAATGAAAAAGCAGCCGGACATACAGTTCCTCTCTCCTGGTGAAATCAAGGCATTCCAGGAGGCAAGAATGGCGGAGGCACTTGCTTACCTGTCGTCAAATTCAGAGTTTTACAAAAAGATGTTCAGGGAATATTCCATCGATGTCACCAGAATCAGAAAACTTGAAGACCTTGTGAATATTCCGGTAACTACCAAGACTGACCTGCAGCTGAGAAATGGAGAATTCAGATGCGTGCCGGCAGACAAGGTCATAGACTATGTGACTACCTCAGGGACTCTTGGCGATCCTGTGACATTCACTCTCACTGACTCGGACCTGGACAGGCTTGCATACAACGAGTACCTGTCATTTACTGTGGCAGGATGCACGCGCAAGGATATCATGCAGCTGATGACCACCATTGACCGCCGGTTTATGGCAGGTCTTGCATATTATATGGGGGCCAGGGAACTCGGAATGGGGATCATAAGAGTCGGCAACGGCATTCCCGAGCTGCAGTGGGATACAATAAGGCGCATACATCCGACATGCGGGATGATTGTCCCTTCATTCATTATGAAACTCATTGACTTTGCCGAGAAGAATGGCATCGACTACAGAAATTCTTCCCTCAAGAAGTGTCTTTGCATAGGGGAGGCCCTGCGTCAGCCGGGAACATTCGGACTGAATACCCTTGGCCGCCGGATAGCTGAGAAATGGGGCAACCTTGAGCTGCACTCCACATATGCTTCCACAGAGATGCAGTCATCCTTCACGGAATGCGGATATTTCTGCGGCGGACATCTTCAGCCCGAGCTGATAATTGTCGAATTTCTTGATGAAAACAATAATCCTGTCCGCGATGACGAGCCGGGTGAAGTTACAATCACGACATTGGGCGTTACCGGGATGCCTTTGCTCAGGTTCAAGACAGGGGACATATGCTATCATTATTCCGGACCATGCAGATGCGGCCGCAACACTGTCCGTCTCAGTTCCGTTCTTGGCAGGAAAGGCCAGATGATAAAGTTCAAGGGCACGACCCTTTATCCTCCTGCCCTCTATGATATCCTTGACAATATCCCGAAGATTGTCAACTATATTGTGGAAGTATATACCAACAACCTTGGAACTGACGAGATTACGATTCGCGTCGGCTCCGATGACCATAGCGAGGCCTTTGTAAAGGAAATCAAGGACATGTTCCGGGCCAAGGTCCGTGTCGCCCCGAATGTCACATTCGAGTCCCCGGAGTACATAGCAAAGCTCCAGATGCCGCAGACAAGCAGAAAAGTCGTGAAATTCATTGATCTGAGATAGCTGCGTCCGCCATCAATACTGACAATCTGTCATGAATCGGTCTTGGCAGATATTTTGCTTGATGGCAGTCGGCATGTCGTGCCCTGCAGCTTGCATCGGCGGCGCGATATGTTGAAATTCAAAAATGAAAAAAACGATTCAGGATATGGCACAGGAAAACAAAGAAAATGAACTCGCAGCTGAGGACAATGTCCGTCAGCAGGAAGAAAATATGGAAGGCGGCAAAAAGTCCGGAAAAGAGAAAAAAGAGCAGAAAAAGGACAAGGAAAAGATAGAGAAGCTTGAAAAGGAGCTTGAAGAGGCCAGGGCCAGCCTTGCAAAGGAAAAGGATGATTATATCAGGCTGATGGCGGAGTTTGACAATTTCCGCAGACGGACAGCCCAGGAAAAGCTTGAGCTGGTGAATGTTGCGTCCGAAGATACTATCAAGGGCCTGCTTCCGGTACTTGATGACTGCGAAAGAGCCATGGATGTGTTGTCCAAGTCAGCTGACAGTGCCGCGGCAAAGGAGGGCACAGAGTTGATTTACAACAAATTGACAGGTTACCTCAAGACTCGTGGCCTTGCTGCGATTGACGCGAGGGACAAAGTCTTTGACACGGACCTGCATGAGGCTGTGGCCCAGTTCCCGGTCAATGAGGATGAGAAAAAAGGCAAAGTCTTCGATGTTGTCCAGACCGGATACACACTCAACGGGAAAGTCATAAGATTTGCCAAGGTCGTTGTGGGCATCTGACATTGGCGATGGCTGCAGGCGTCTGATAATGAAAGGAGATTGTGACAATGGCTGAAAAAAGAGATTACTATGAAGTGCTGGGCGTCGACAAGAACGCCACAGTCGATGAAATAAAGAAGGCCTACAGGAAAAAGGCCATACAATACCATCCTGACAAGAATCCGGGAGACAAGGAGGCGGAAGAAAAGTTCAAGGAGGCCGCCGAGGCATATTCCGTGCTGAGTGACCCTGACAAAAGGGCAAAATACGACCAGTTCGGACATGCAGGACTCGGGGGACAGGCCGGACCAGACTTCAGCGGCGGGTTCGGAGACCTCAATGACATATTGCGGGACCTTTTCGGAGGGGGCTTCGGCGGGTTCAGCGGTTTCGGGGGCTTCGGCGGGTTCGGAGGCGGAAGCGGACGCTCATCCCAGTCCCAGAGAGTCTACAGGGGAAGAGATATCCGCGTAAGGGTCAAGATGACTCTGGAAGAAATCGCCAAAGGCGCCGAGAAAGAAATCTCGCTTGAAAGGAATGTCCCGTGTCAGGACTGCGGAGGCAAAGGCACAAGGAACAGCTCAGACATAAAGGTCTGCCCTGCATGCAAGGGCTCCGGTCAGGTCAAGAGAGTGGTCAACGGCATTTTCGGACAGACTGTCACCTATTCTACCTGCCAGCAGTGCGGCGGCGAGGGGAAAATTGTCACCAATCCTTGCCGTACATGCGGCGGAACGGGGCTTGTCCGCAAGAAAGAGACAGTCAAGGTCAATATTCCTGCCGGTGTGGAGAACGGAATGCAGCTCACAATCCGCGGTGCGGGTCATGCAGCCAAGAACAACGGAGTGAACGGCGATCTTCTCGTACTCATAGAAGAAGTCGAAAATCCGGACTTCAGGCGTGAGGGCAACAATCTGACATATACGAAAGTCATCTCGGTAATGGATGCCATGCTCGGGGCTACAGTTGAAATCCCTTGCATTGACGGCACATACAAGATAAAGGTTGAGCCGGGCACCCAGTCCGGGACAGTGGTAAGGCTCAAAGGCAAAGGCCTTCCTGCCGTCAACGGATACGGTACCGGAGACTTGTATGTCAGGCTGATGGTATGGATTCCGAAAAAACTCGGCAGAAGTGAAAAGGAATTGTTTGAAAGCATGAGGAACAATGACTCATTCAGACCGTCTCCGACCAAGGAAGACAAGAGCTTCTTTGAAAAATTGAGAGACATGTTCTGAAAAATAGTGCAGTTTTCCCAGAAAAATTTGCATTGAACAGAATTATTTGTACCTTTGCAGTCCCAAAAACAAAAGCAACCTCTTGCGCCGGGTATAAAATAACGCAATGTTGCAGTTAAAAACATTATTGACATGGATTTGATTAAAGTAGTAGACCAGGCGTTTGCAAATGACAAAGTTGCCGGTTACCCGAAATTCAAGGCAGGTGACACAATCACCGTCACTTACCGCATCAAGGAAGGCGACAAGGAAAGGCTTCAGAAATTCAGAGGCGTTGTTCTCCAGATAAGAGGTGCTTCTCCTTATACAAAGACTTTCACAGTGCGCAAGATTTCCAGCGGAGTAGGTGTTGAGAGGATTTTCCCGTTCGCATCACCGTTCATTGATTCAATAGAGCTCAACAAAGTCGGCAAGGTACGCAGGGCAAGAATCTTCTACCTCAGGAAACTTTCCGGCAAGAAGGCAAGAATCAAGGAGAAGAAATTCGCAATGGTAAAGGAAGAGGGAGCAGTTGCTGCAGAATAATTTTCTTCAGCCCCATGGCTTCAGCTTGCTGAAAGATACGGAACCGCAAGGTTTCCAAACGGCCCCTTAGCTCAACTGAATAGAGCATTTGACTACGGATCAAAAGGTTACAGGTTTGAATCCTGTAGGGGTCACAAAGAGAGGCAAACACCTAAGTGTTTGCCTCTCTTCTGTCTTATCCGGAGCAGTGTCCTATCCGCGCGGTCCCACTTCAGTCTGTCTCTATGACTTTGTACTTGGGCACAAGCGACTTCATGATTACCCATGCCACAAGATATGCGACTGCACAGCAGCAGAAGACAATCATATAGCCTGCGTCCTTTCCCGCAAATCCGAGGAAACTGAAGGCATCTCCCATTTCAGCAGAATGGTCAAACAGCTTTCCTGCACCGAGCTGGATGATGAAAGAGCCGATTCCTCCTGCCATTCCGCCGATGCCGGTAATGGTGGAAATGGCAGACTTGGGGAACATGTCCCCGATGGTAGAGAAAAGGTTGGCCGACCATGCCTGATGCCCGGCTCCTGCAAGTCCGATGATTATGGCAGGCCACCATACAGATATGCCTCCTGTGCTCTGGGCGAACAGGGCAGGGAGAGGGAGGAAGGCGAAGATGAGCATTGCGAGCATCCGCCCGTCATATGGGTTCATGCCTTTTCTTTCTACAAACAGTTTCGGCAGATAGCCTCCGAAGATGGACAGGACGGTGACTATCGCATAGAGAGTGGTGATGAGGGCTACCCCCATTCCCGAACTTGATGCATATCCGTACTGGTCCGAGAAATATGCAGGGGCCCAGAAGAGGTAGAACCACCATACGCCGTCAGTGAAGAACTTCCCGACGATGAAAGACCATGTCTGCCTGTAGGTGAAACATTTCCAGAGCGGGATGCTTTTTTCGGATGCATTCTGCCTTGCTGCGGCCTCAGGTTCCTCCCTGTCGTCCTGGCGGATATAGTCCAGCTCGGCCTGATTGACGAACTTTGACTTTTCCGGCTTGCTGTACATGAATATCCAGAATCCCATCCAGATGAATCCGAGGGCTCCGATGATGATGAATGCCATTTCCCAGCCTCCGCCGACGCCTCTGTCCTTGAAGAACTGGGCAAGGAGCGGAATGGTGGCCGGGGCGACAAGAGCCCCTATTGAAGCTCCGGAATTGAAAATGGAGGTGGCGAACGCACGGTCTTTCTTGGGGAAGTATTCCGCGGTCACTTTGATTGCTGCGGGAAAATTCCCGGCTTCACCGAGCGCAAGGATGCATCTTGCCGCTATAAAGAGCCATACGCTTGTGGCCGCTATTGCCAGGGCGGCGGCAGAGCCGGCTTCTACGGCCGTCATCGCAGCGGCGTTTTCATAGCCTTCGATATGTACTGTGAGCCAGCCGCAGATGGCGTGGAGACATG
Source organism: uncultured Bacteroidales bacterium (assembly GCA_949286415.1). Lineage (GTDB taxonomy): Bacteria > Bacteroidota > Bacteroidia > Bacteroidales > UBA932 > Cryptobacteroides. Next base: position 28,099 of record CASEBV010000029.1, on the reverse strand, counting down.
CTCCAAGGGACCAGATGCCTATGGCCCACAGATATCCTTTTTTCGTCCCCATCCAGTCCACGAAGCGGCCTGCGAACAGCATGCATACTGCATACATGATGGAGAATACGGCTGTGATGAATCCGTAGTCACCGTCTGACCAGTGGAATTCCGGTGCAATGAAGTCTTTCCATGTGAGGGACAATACCTGGCGGTCCATGTAGTTGACGGTTGTCGCCACGAAGAGCAGCACTACCATCCACCAGCGCCAGTTGGTCATCAGTTTTTTTGTCGTGCCTTGTTCCATTGAAATGTAGTTGTGTGTTTAAGTGTAAGTGTTAAAGTGCAGTTGTGTGTTTATTTGTTCCTGACTTCTTTGATGATTTCCAGTGCGCTGCGGCAGAGTTCAGTGATTTTGCCCCAGTCCCTGGCCGCCATTGCATCCTTCGGGAAGAGGTTGCTGCCCATTCCTACGCAAGTGACGCCGGCCTTGAACCAGCCTTCAAGATTCTCCCTTGTCGGCCTGACTCCTCCCGTGACCATTATCTGGCTCCATGGCATAGGAGCTCTGAGCCCTTTGACGAAGGCCGGTCCGAGGACATCGCCCGGGAATACCTTGCACAGGTCGCAGCCGAGTTCCTGGGCCGCGCCGATTTCCGATACGCTGCCGCATCCAGGACAATAGGGGATGAGCCTGCGGTTGCATACAGGGGCGATGGCGGGATTGAAAAGAGGACCCACCACGAAATTCGCCCCGAGCTGGATGTAGAGGGCCGCCGTTCCCGGGTCCACGACAGACCCCACTCCTATAATCATTCCCGGGAGCTCCCTGTTTGCGAATTTTACGAGTTCGCCGAACACTTCATGAGCGAAATCGCCCCTGTTCGTAAATTCAAATGCCCTTACTCCTCCCTCATGACAGGCCTTGGCCACAGCCTTTGCCGTCTCAATGTCCTCATGATAGAACACCGGAACCATTCCCGTCTCTTTCATTGCGGAAAGGACCTGCATCTTGTTGTATTTTGCCATAATGAAAATTTTCCGAATTAATTGTTCCCTAATGAACTGGTTTCGGGTCAATTGTTCCCGAATCTTATCTGGATACTCTTCCTGACCCGTCGCCTTTCATGAGGTTTTCAACCTCGGCAACGGTTACCTGGTTGAAGTCTCCGAATACCGTATGTTTGAGGCATGACGCGGCGACTGCGAAGTCAAGGGCCTTCCTGTCGTCTCCGGTGTATGTGAGGAGCCCGTAGATGAGGCCTCCCATGAATGAGTCCCCGCCGCCTACTCTGTCCACGATGTGGGTGATGTCATATCGGGACGACTGATGGAGCCTTGTCCCGTCAAAGAGGACGCCGCCCCAGGTGTTGTGGTTGGCATTGATGGAGCCTCTCAGTGTGATGATGACTTTCTTTGCCCTCGGGAACTTTTCCATAAGCTGGCGGCATACGCTTTCGAATCCTGCTGCGTCTACCTCGCCTTTTGTAGCTGTCGCATCAAAGCCTTCCGGCTTGATTCCGAACACTTTCTCGGCATCTTCTTCATTTCCGAGTATTATGTCGCATCCTTTTACAAGCTCCGGCATCACTTCTGAGGCAGTCTTGCCGTATTTCCAGAGATTCTTCCTGTAGTTGAGGTCGCATGACACCGTCACTCCGAGTCTGTTGGCGGCTCTGATTGCCTCAAGGCAGACATCTGCAGCCCCCTGGCTGATGGCGGGAGTGATTCCTGTCCAGTGGAACCAGTCTGCTCCTTCAAATACCTTGTCCCAGTCTATCATCCCTTTCTCAATCTCCGAGATTGCAGAATGAGCCCTGTCATAGACCACCTTGCTGGCACGGGCCACTGCTCCGGTCTCAAGGAAATAGATTCCGAGCCTGTCCCCTCCGAATACGCAGTACTTTGTCCCCACACCATAGCTGTGAAGGTCCCTGATGCAGCTTGCCGCGATGTCATTTTTCGGGAACCGCGTCACGAACTCGGTCTGAATCCCGTAATTGGCAAGCGATACGGCTACATTGGCTTCTCCTCCTCCGAATGTGGCCTCGAATTGCCTCGCCTGCGAAAATCTCAGATAGCCGGGGGTAGACAGCCTGAGCATAATCTCCCCGAATGTAATTACTTTTGGCATGTTCTTATAGTTTAAATTAATGGTCATTCATTTTATCGGTCATTCTTTCAAACAGGCGGTCTGAAATCCATGTCCGTCCTGCAAAAGTAATCAATATTTTCATATTGTCGTGAACGGTCACGGAAAATTTGTCCGAATCTCAAAAAAATTTATAAATTTGTTTCCGCGAATGGCGTCCGGCCAGAATTTTAAAATGTTTGCAAGCAATGGACAAAGGCAGGAAAATAACTATCAATGATGTGGCACGTCTCTCAGGCGTCTCCAAGGGAACGGTAGACAGAGTGCTGCACAACAGAGGGGAAGTCTCAAAGGAAAGCAGAGACAAGGTGCTGAGGGTCATAGATGAACTCGGTTATCGTCCCAATATATATGCATCGCTTCTTGCCTCCCGCAGGCAGCACAAGATAATATGCGTCATACCCGAATATATGCCGGGCGAATTTTGGGAACTGACTGAGAGGGGACTTGTGAAAGGCGGTGAATATGCCGCGGACTACGGCATTGAGGTGAAGACCGTAAAATACGACCAGTATGATCTTGAATCATTCCAGCAGGCCTGCTCCAGGACACTTGAGGAGCGGCCTTCGGGTGTCATAATCGCCCCCCTTTTCAGGACCGAGACATTCAGGTTCGTGTCAGAGCTCAAGAGCCGCGGGATTGTCTATATGTACATTGATTCCAAACTTGAGGATGACAGCTATCTTGCATATTTCGGGATGCCGATGTATCAGAGCGGCTATCTATGCGCCGACCTTCTGACTGACGGGAGGAAAGTCCGGAAAGTGCATGTCATCAGGATTGCCAGGGACAAGAAGGGCCTTTCGGACCCGACTGTGACACGCCGGGCCGGCTTCATGGACTATATGAGCGAGCACTGTCCCGAGACGGAGATAGAAAATGTCTTCATTGACCCGAAGGACGCTTCTGCCGTCAGGGCCGGACTTGACAGACTGTTTTCAGAGGAACCGGACCCGCACAAATATCTGGTAATGTTCAATTCGCGCGTACATCTTGTAGCCGATTATCTCAGGGAACACGGCATTGCCACCTGCCGTGTCGTAGGCTTCGATGTCCTTGAAAGGAATCTGGCCGCCCTCAAGGACGGATTTGTACAGCTGCTCATCGGCCAGCACGCCGACAGCAGGACAGAAGACGCGGTCGTGGCAATGACCGAATGGCTTCTTCTGCACAAGCCGATTGCCCGGAAGGACAATTTTACGCAGATGGATATCCTCAACCGCTACAACTGCGACTATTATCTGCAGCAGTGAGGATTATTTCGTGGCATTCTCCAGCTTCTTCATGATTGAGAAGATGAACAGGGCGGAGAGCAGGCAGAGGGAAATCAATATTGCCCATACGCCCCATAGAGGAAGCTTGTCCCAGAGGAGGCCGGGAACGGACACGAGGTAGTTTCCTATAGCCGTTGCCGCGAACCAGCATCCCATCATGGCTCCCTTGTATTTCGGAGGGGCTACCTTGGACACGAACGATATGCCCATAGGGGAGAGCAGAAGTTCCGCAAAGGTGAGGACAAGGTATGTGGAGATGAGCCATGTCGGAGACACGAGGTCCGGACTGACATTGCCGCCGAGTTCCTTCGGCGAGGCAAGTCCGATGGAGCCGAAAGTAAGGATGAGGAATCCTGCGGCAGCCACAATCATTCCGAGTCCGATTTTTCTCGGGGCAGAAGGTTCTTTCCCTTTTTTTGCCAGGGCCCCGAAAATAGCCAGGGACAGCGGCGTCAGAGCCACCACAAAGAACGGGTTGAACTGCTGGAAGTCAGACGGCTGGATTTTTACAATCTGGTCCATTCCGCTGTATGCGAGATAAGCACCGCCCCATAGGGCTATTGTGGCAAGTCCTGAAATGAGCTTGCCTCTGCCGGTCTCGGACTGTACTGCTCCGAAAAGTGTGTAGATTGATATGGCTATGAGAGCGAGGCTCCAGATGTTGAATCCGATTCTTGTCAGGCCGTCAACCGTGCTTTCGGTGTAGTCCCTTGCGAAGATGGTCATCGTAGCCCCGTTCTGGTGGAATGACATCCAGAAGAAAATCACTACTGCAAATACAAGCAGCAGGGCGGTGATGCGGCTTTTTGTCTGCTGCGGAGTGAGTTCCTGGACTTCCGCCTGGGATGCCTCCGCCTGTTTTGCGCTGGAATCAGCGTTCTTGAACCAGGACTTGCAGCAGAAATAAATCAATACGGACACTATGAGAGAAAGACAGGCCACTGCAAAACCATAGTTGTAGGCAGTCGAAAGCTTTTCAATATATGATGAACAGAATGTCTGGAGATCCATGCCGGAGGCTCCGGTCATGGTCATTTGTATGTCGGTGAGTTTGTCTATGTTTTCCATCGCCATTGTCTCACCGGTCCTGATATGGTCAAGATACTGGTGTGCAAGGGCCGGGACATTGGCATTGTATGAAAGTCCGGATTTCCCGAGGAAATAGTTGGTCACAGCCTTGGCTGCGGTCGGCGCAAACATGGCCCCGATGTTGATGGCCATGTAGAAAAGACTGAATGCGGCATCTCTCTTGGAAGAATACTTCGGATCATCATATAGATTTCCTACCATCACCTGCAGATTCCCCTTGAAGAGTCCCGTGCCGATTGCTATCAGTGCAAGTGCCCCGAACATAAGGACTTTGCCGAGGGCATCCGGTCCGGTCGGTATCGAGAGACACAGATATCCGAGGAACATCACCCCGAATCCGAGGGTCACGCATTTCCCGAATCCGATTCTGTCGGCAAGCAATCCTCCGAACAGCGGCATGAAATATACGGCAGCCAGGAATATTGAATAAATCTGGGTGGCGACGGCGGCGCTGAAGCCGAATTTCGCCTGAATGAAAAGCAGGAAAATCGCCAGCATCGTATAGTAGCCGAAGCGTTCCCCAGTGTTGGCAAGTGCCAGGGCAAACAGCCCTTTAGGTTGACCTTTGAACATTTTCCGTCAAATATTTACTGTTTTACATAATTGTGTGCAGTCGGCAAAGTTAGCAATATAACTCAAAAAGCCCTGCAAAAAATCAGTTTTCTTAAAATCAGACGGATATTGGAACAAAATTATTATCTTTGAACGATGCAACCATTTTTATTGAACGATGCAATCATCATTTGTCATGAAACATTCAATGAAATCTGATTCTGCCGAGTTTCATCCAAGGGGCATGAAGTCCCTCGCTGCCTGTGTGTTATCAGCGGCATTTGTCATCATCTCATCTATTTCTGCGATTGCGCAGGAGAAGGATGCCCGTGGTGCGGACGTCATTGTCGGGGATGACCCGGAAGGTACCCTGACATATTCATTGCCGGCGACATCAATTGCCGTAACGGCGGAGACTGTCTGCGAACAGTTTTTCGCCGGCCCATACGCAGGCTATGCCTCCAAATATCTGGGCCTTGATGTCAGACAGAAGGATGCCGTCACCTATACTTTGTCGTCGGTGTCCCTGACTCCGTACACTGAGGCTGACCAGACCGCCCGTTATATCCTCAACACGCGGGGAAAGGCTGCGGAAGCATCGTTGCTGAGGCTGACGGAGGAAGGACTTGTGGCTTTTGCAGATGCCGGTTCCGGCAATGGAGCAGCCTGGAGGTTCCCTCTTGCTGCCAGGGCAGATTTCAACGGGAAAGGGCTTACGACAAATCTTGCATCCGAGTCCACGACTCTTTACCGCTCGACAAAGGGCAAGGCTGCATTTGACAAAGTCTCTGTCCGCCAGAACATGGTTGTGGAAAAGTCTTTGGAGAAGCGTGCTGCGGAGGCGGCGGCTCTCATTTTTGAGCTAAGGGAAAAGCGGCTGCAGATTGTCACCGGAGACACAGACGCGACTTACAGCGGAGAGGCAATGGGGGCGGCCGTGGCCGAATTGACCCGCCTTGAGCAGGAATACCTTCTCCTTTTTACCGGATATTCAGAATCCGGTACCCAGAAGATGACTTTTGAAGTCGTGCCGCAGAAAGACCGGAGCAGCCAGATGTATGTCGCTTTCCGCATTTCGGATACCGAAGGTCTGCTTCCTGCGGACAATCTTTCCGGCAGGCCGGTGGTGATGGAGATTGTGCCGCAGGAGATACCGCCTGTCCCTGTCGACAAGAAGACAGCAAAAGGGACAAAAGCCATGTCCCTGACCTATAGGATTCCGGCGTCATGTACAGTGAAGCTGCTTGACGGAATGGATGTGGTGATGCAGACCAGGATGCTGGTCTATCAGCTCGGCCGGGAAAGCACGCTTCCTGTCAACATAATTGTCATGTAATATTGTGGCATGTAATATAGCAGCTTGTGATATTGTAATTTTATAAACGATTCAGAATATGACAATAAGAGACCTTGAGCCATCGCTCGTATGGAAGAATTTCCATGCTCTCACTCAGATTCCGCGCCCGTCAAAGAAAGAGGCGAAGGCTGTGGAGTACCTCTATGAATTCGGCCGTTCACTCGGCCTGGAGACAATCAGGGATGAGGTCGGCAACATTATAATAAGGAAGCCGGCGACACCGGGAATGGAGAACCGCAGAGGTGTCATTCTTCAGGGGCATATCGATATGGTCCCCCAGAAGAACGCCGACAAGGTGCACGACTTTGAGAATGACCCTATCACAACGGTAGTCGACGGTGACTGGGTGCGTGCGGACGGTACTACTCTCGGGGCTGACAACGGGCTTGGCGTGGCCGTTGCCCTTTCCGTGCTGGAGTCCCGGACACTCGTGCACGGTCCCGTGGAAGTGCTTGTCACTGTGGATGAAGAAACCGGAATGACCGGGGCTAACGCCCTGAAGCCCGGTGTGTTGAAAGGAGATATCCTCATCAACCTCGACTCCGAGACTGAGGGCGAACTGTATGTTGGCTGTGCCGGAGGTCTGGATGCCACAGCCGAGATTCCATACAGGACAGTCCCGGTGTCCGGAGACGGTCACCAGCATAGGATACAAGTGGCCGGTTGCAAAGGCGGCCACTCCGGCATGGACATCATACTTGGCAGAGCCAATGCCAACAAAGTCCTTGCGCGGGTGCTCCTCCCGCTTGTCCGCGACTTCGGCGTGCGGCTTGTGTCGCTTGAAGGCGGCAATATGCGCAATGCCATCCCCCGCGAGGCCTGGGCTGAAGTCCTGATTCCGGAAGGAAAGACCGGTGAAGTGGACCAGTATATACATGAACTGCTTCCTGTCATCAAAAGCGAATACAAGGTCACTGACCCTCAGCTTTATATCGGTATGAGAGCATCCGGCGGGGCCGGCTCTTGCATAGATACTGAAGATGCACTCAGATGTCTTCGGGCTCTTACAGCATCTCCTGAGGGCGTAGAGCGGATGAGTGACCAGATGCCGGGTCTCGTCGAGACTTCCAACAACACTGCAATCGTCAAGACCGAAGGAGACCGCTTCATCATCAAGACCCTGATGAGAAGTTCCGTGGACTCGGCCAAGGAATTTCTTGCAGAAAAGATGCGTGCTGTCATTGAACTCGCCGGCGGCACCGTCTCATTTACCGGCGGATATTCCGGTTGGGCTCCGGACAACAATTCCCGGATTCTCCACACGATGAAGGAAGTCTATAAGAACCTGTATGGCAACGAACCTGCCGTCATGGCCATTCATGCCGGCCTCGAGTGCGGCATCCTCGGCGGCATTTATCCTGACTGGGACATGATTTCCTGCGGTCCTACAATCCTCAGCCCGCATTCTCCTGACGAGCGCGTAAACATCCCGTCCGTAGGGAAATGGTGGGACTTCATCAAAAAGGTATTGGAAGAGATACCTGAAAAATAGAGGATGTGCGCCCTGTGGAAAAGTTTGGAACATAGAAAAATAATACATATCTTTGCAGCCCCTTTTGCGGACAAAGTGTCGTGCAGATGGGGCTTGAATATTTACTAACAATTAATTACAAACAAAATGATCAAACAGTACGAGACCGTTTTCATTGCAACTCCCGTTTTGTCTGATGCTCAGATGAAGGAAGCGGTTGCCAAGTACGTGAACTTCATCAAGGAGAACGGAGGTGAAGTCGTGTACGAAGAGGACTGGGGACTGAGGCAGCTTGCCTACCCGATCCAGAAGAAGACATCAGGATTCTATTATCTCATTGAGTTCAAGGCTGACTCTCAGTTCGTTGAAGTGCTTGAGACACAGTACCGCAGGGACGAGAGAATCATCAGGTTCCTTACTTTCGCGATGGACAAGCATGCAATTGCTTACGCTGAGAAGAGAAGAGCTAACAAACAGGCTAAAAAGGAGGAATAATCATGGCACAGAATTCAGAAATCCGTTATCTCAATCCTCCTACAGTTGAAGTAAGGAGAAAGAAATACTGCCGCTTCAAGAAGGCAGGCATCAAATATGTTGACTACAAGGACGCAGAGTTCCTCAAGAAATTCCTGAACGAGCAGGGAAAGATTCTTCCGCGCCGTCTCACCGGAACTTCTCTCAAATTCCAGAGGAAAGTTGCCCAGGCCGTGAAGAGAGCAAGGCATCTTGCGCTTCTTCCATATGTAACCGATCTTTTGAAATAAGGAGGACAGCCAAATGGAGATTATACTTAAGAAAGATGTTGCCAATCTCGGCAATGCAGACGACATTGTGACTGTTAAGTCAGGTTATGCCCTCAACTATCTGATTCCTCAGGGATTCGCTATCCTTGCGACAGAATCGGCAAAGAAAGTTCTTGCTGAGAATATCCGCCAGCGCGCACACAAGGAGGCCAAGCTCCGTGCCGATGCAGAGGCTCTTGCAGCCAAGATTGCTGAAGCAGCTGTGAAGATTGCCGTAAAGGTGAGCGAAAGCGGAAAAATCTATGGTTCTGTCACTACGGCTCAGATTGCAGAGGCCCTCGTTGCCGCCGGAATTGAGGTTGACAAGAAGGACATCACCATCAATGACACCGTAAAGGAGCTCGGAACATTCGAGGCATCAGTGAAGTGCTACAAGGACATCAAGGGAACAGTGAAATTCGAAGTTGTTGCGGCTGAATAGTCAGGCGCCGACCAGCTTTTCATCAGCGGATTTCCGCAGAAGAAAAGCATAAAATAAAGAAAGAGAGGCTGGTCAATGACCGGTCTCTCTTTTTCTTTTGGCCTTTCTTTTTCTTTTGATGCTGCTTCCTCACTCAATGTGTCACATACCCGTCAGGATGCTTCCCCTCCATGTGCATGCTTTCATATATTTCCTGGATACGCTTCATGTCGGCCTTGGCATCTGATGTCAGCTCGAATTTTTCTCCTCTGCCGACGCGTTTGGTCTTCCAGTCAAAGTAACCGAGATATACCGGGCAGCCGACTTCGGTGGCAATGGTGTGGAAGCCTGTTTTCCATCTTTTTACTGCCTTGCGCGTGCCTTCCGGAGCAATGGCAAGATGCAGCTTCTTCGCCTTGTTCATCTCGTGGATTACGCTCAGTACCAGTGATGTGGCATTCTTCCTGTCGACCGGAATGGCTCCAAGTCCCTTGAGAATCGGGCCAAGCGGCCACCAGAAAAATTCTTTTGCAATCATCACGTATGCCTTGCCGCCTATGGATGTGTAATACAGGTATGAAATCACAAAATCCCAGCCTGAGGTGTGCGGAACACCGAGTATTACGCATTTGTCTTCCGGAACGGGCGTCCCGACGGCAGTCCATCCCATTGACTTAAGCAGAAATCCGCAGAATTTTCTCCACATGTCATCTGAAATTAAAAAGTTATCTATATCTGTCCCGGAATGATTTGTTCATGGTTCAGTCAGGTTCAGATGTCGATGTCCTCAAGTTCCTCTTCGGAGCGCAGGTTCTCGCGGATGAAATTCTGGCGCTCGACAGTATTGTCTCCCATGTAGAATTCCATCAGTTCGGCTATGGATTCCTCGTCGCTGATATTCACCAGGTCAAGCTTCATGTCTTCCCCGATGAAACTCTTGAACTCCTCCGGTGAGATTTCGCCAAGACCTTTGAAGCGGGTTATCTGGACTCCGCTCTTCAGCGCTTTGACTGCAGCCTCCTTTTCCTCCCTGCTGTAGCAGTAACGGGTCTCTTTCTTGTTCTGCACACGGAATATCGGAGTCTGGAGTATGTGCACATGTCCTCGCCTGATGAGGTCCGGGTAATACTTGAGGAAGAATGTGATGACGAGCATCCTTATATGCATTCCGTCGTCATCGGCATCTGTCGCTACTATTATATTGTTGTATCTCAGATTGTCAGTCTCTTCGTCCACTCCGAGGGCGGCAATCAGCAGATTGAGTTCCTCGTTTTCTGCGACATGCTTGCGGCTTTCCTTGTAGCAGTTGATGGGTTTGCCCTTGAGGCTGAATACGGCCTGGGTGTTTGCATCGCGCACCTTTGTGATTGTTCCGCTCGCCGAAAGTCCCTCGGTGATGAATATGCTTGTGCGGTCCGCTTCATCCTGCTTTCCCGCAGGCAACTTGTCGTTATAGTGTATCTTGCAGTCTCTCAGCTTTTTGTTGTATATATTCGCTTTCTTGACCCTTTCTTTTGTCTTTTTCTGGATGCCGGAAATCTCTTTTCTCTCCTGCTCTGATGCCACGATTTTTTCCTGCATGGCGGCAGCGGCCTCCTTATGGATGTGGAGGTAATTGTCAAGATTGGTCTTGACGAAATCATTGACGAATGACCTTATGCTCGGTCCTCTGTCTGCTGTTATGCTTCCGTCAGGGTTCTTTACGGTCTTGTCCCAAAGATATGTCGACCCGAGCTTGATTTTGGTCTGGGACTCGAAGTGCGGTTCCTGAATCTGGATGCTGATGGCACCTACGACTCCCTGCCTGACATCTTCAGGTGCGTAGTCTTTTTTAAAAAATTCCTTGACGGTCTTGGCTATTGCCTCCCTGTATGCGGCAAGATGAGTGCCTCCGTCTCGGGTATTCTGTCCGTTGACAAAGGAAAGTATGTTTTCCCCGTAGCTGTTCCCGTGGGTCAGGACAATCTCAATGTCTTCTCCTTCAAGGTGAATCGGCGGATAGAGCGGTTGCTCTGACATGTTGTCGTTTATGAGGTCCAGGAGCCCGTTCTTGGAGTTGTAAAGTGTTCCGTTGAAGTTGAGGGTCAGACCCTTTTTCAGATATGAATAGTTCTTGATCATCGGGACCACGATGTCCTCCTTGTAGGAATAGTGTCCGAACATTTCTTCGTCCGGAGTGAATCTTACAAGTGTCCCGTTCTTTTCTTTTGTTTCCCTTCGGCCGGACTCGAGCAGTTCTCCCTTGCTGAACCTGGCGAATGAACTTTCCCCGTCACGGAATGATTCAATATAGAATGAAGATGAAAGGGCGTTGACGGCCTTGGTGCCGACTCCGTTCAGTCCGACAGCCTTCTTGAATGCACTGTCATCGAATTTTCCTCCGGTATTGAGCTTGCTGGTGACATCCACCACGGAATTAAGCGGAATCCCACGCCCGAAATCGCGGACAGATACGCCTGTATCCCCGATATTGATGTTGATGACCTTGCCATATCCCATGGCGAACTCATCAATGGAATTGTCTATTACTTCCTTGAGAAGCACATAGATTCCGTCGCCCGGATTGTCCCCGTTGCCGAGTCTGCCTATATACATGCCGGCTCTCTTCCGGATATGCTCGTTCCATTCAAGGGTCTTGATGTTTTCTTCGGTATAATTGTTTTCTGTCCCGGCCATAGTCTGAATTGATGCAAATATCTGCAAAAATAGCAAGATTCTGGGATTTTCGGAACTTACTTCCCTCAATGGATCATAATATTTAATTTTGTTCCTGAATTTATGACTTCCGGCTGATGTTTGGAATCTCTGTAAAAATGCATAACTTTGCCAAATTAACGTGTAATAATTTCTTAACCGGAAATGAGACGAACAGGTGTAATTTTAGCGGGATTAGCTGCCTTGTTCTCATCTTGTACAGAGGAGATTGCTGTTCCGGACGAAACAGCAAAAGGGGAGGTTGTCATTTCTCTGGCCTCGGATGGGAGCACAAGCGAAATCCCCGGGCTCAAGTCGGGCGTCATTCAGACCGCATCAGATGCGGAACTGCCTGATTTGGCCGATTTTGAAGTAGAAATCTACAATTCTTCCGGAATCAGACTGTATCGTGACACTTATGCGGAGACTGAGGGCCTCAGGATTCCGCTCAATGCAGGGGAGTATCGTCTTCTTGCACAGCATGGCGATTCCCTTGGCATCGGCTTCAATTCAGTCTGGTATGCGGCCGACACGGTTTTTACTGTCCATGGACAGACTGTCGAGGAGCTGTCTGCCGTCGCCCGGATGTCCAAGGTGAAGGTGGCCGTGGAATACGGCACGAACCTTCAGCTCAGGTACAGCCAGTACCATTCCAGAGTCCGGCTTGACGGCTCCGCCTCAAGGTATCTCAAGTTTGAGAAAAACGAGACCCGGGCAGGGTATATGCCGGCCGGAAGCCTCGGCTATGAATTTTATGCCATGGTTGACGGGGAATGGAAGTATTACCCGGCCGAGCCGGTGGAATGCCGTCCGAATGACTTCATCACTTTTCATGCGGAGATTGATACCGGCACCGGTGACCTCAGCCTGGTGACAGTACGCGTAGATGACTCGATGAATGTAATTGAAAAGCAGGAGACCATTCCGGCAGATGCGGCTCCGAAGGATCCTCCGGCCATTGCTCTATATGGTTTTGATGAAAACAAGACATATGTTGTGATGGAGGCTGTGGATTCCGCATGGGTACAGGCAGGTATAGAGGCCCGCGGAGGGGTCCGGAGCTGCATGCTTAACATTCAGTCCGATTATCTCGCAGGCCTTGGGGTGCCTCAGGGGACGGACATTGACCTGGCTGATCCTTCCCTTGATGCGGGGATTGCCGAGGCATTGAGGTCGGTAGGCATCAGGTGGCCGAGAGAAATGTCCGGGGCACGCTTTGCCAACCTTGATTTCTCTGCAATGGAGAGTACCCTGAAGTATGAGCCTGGGCGTGATTTCTCGGCAACTTTTGCCTTGACTGTCACAGATGCCCTCGACAGGACAGTGTCGGAGACTTTCACGGTGGCAAACAAATCTCCGGAAGGGCTTGCCTTCACTGCATCGGACTGGAATGCGTATGCGCTGAGCCTCAGGCATTTCAAGGCAAGCATTGCTGAAGGCAATCCTTATGCGGTCTGCATCCAGTACCGGAGGGAAGGAGAAGAAGAGTGGAGTGAGGCATATCCGTCACAGGTGAACGGTACCGAGGCTGTCTACGCCGATATTGAAGGTCTTGCCCCTTCGACATCATATCAGGTGAGGGCAATATACAATCACAACGAAAACTTTGCGACCGACCCCGTGACCCTTGTTACTGAAGCGGCTGCCCAGATGCCGAATTCGGGCTTTGAGGAATGGACAGATGAATTTTTCACATTCAAACTGGGATGGTCGATATTTTCCAAGGAGGTGACCATCCAATGGTACCGCCCGTGGATGTCTGCCGGAGAGGAAAGATGGTGGGATGTCAACAGCAAATATACAATGCCCGGGGATTATTCCTATATCTCATTGAACCAGAATACCGCCAATTTCCCGAGTGCCGGATATACCATATCTGATGTGTGCTCTGGCTCAAAGTCGGCGAAGATATTTACGGTCTGGACAGGATACAGCATTGACAATGTGGACAGACTGTCCAACGGAGAGCTTTTTGTAGGGACGGCAAATGATGACGGGACACACGCTACAGAAGGCCGGCCATTCTCCAGCCGCCCGGATATGCTGTCATTCTCCTATAAATATGAGGCCATGTCGGGCGAGAATTTCTATGTGCTTGTCCAGCTCAAGGATGCGGCGGGGGAAGTTTTTGCTGTTGCGCAGACTGCGACAGGACCGGCATCCTCGTCATGGGATACCATGTCACTGCCTCTTGAGTACAGCGATGTCACGCGCAAGGCTGCATCGGTCTATATCATATTCAAGTCCACATCTTCATCAAATCCTTCGCATACGGAGCGCTCCTTCACGCTCGGAGCAAGCGGTGGGGTGGAGAATTCATATTCATCGGGATGCAATATCGGCAGTGTCCTGTGTCTTGATGACCTGCGGCTCATTTACAGATAATATGCCGGATACGCATAGAGAAACCCGAAAAGACAGGAAAATAATCATAGAATATTTCAGATAAGAAAGCAATATTATGAAAAAGATATTCATTACAATAATTGCAGCAGCAGCCGTATTTGCCGGCTGTCAGAAGTCTGTGATACAGGGCGGCAGCACAGGAACACTTGAATTTTCAATGTCTTCCGCCGACGACTCATACAATGACAGGGAGGAAGGCATGCTTGACACCAGAACCGCTGCTGCTGAAGCCGGTGCCGGGACGAAGGCTTACGACAAGGAAGCCGCCCTCGCCTCAATGCTTGTGACCATATCGAACCAGTCCGGTGTCGGCGAGCCGCGCCAGTGGGTGTATTCCGAGATGCCGGGAGTCCTTGAGCTTACGGAAGGACAGTATACGATTTCGGCTGTTTCTCCAGGCAGCAGGATAGCGGCGTGGGACCAGCCGGTTTTTGGAGGCTCAAAGGAATTTTCCATAATAGCAGGCAGGACATCGACTGTGGAGCTCGTGTGCGGCATCACCAATGTGAAGGTAAGCGTCAATTGCACTGAAGAGTTCCTGAAGGAGTTCTCCGAATATTCCATTACAGTGAGAAGTTCCGAAGCCACAGAGGATGACGGTTTCCTGATTTGGGGCCAGACCGAGGTGTCGGAAGGCAAAGAAGGATACTTCACTGCTGCTGACCTGACTGTGACTGTTCAGGCCTACAGATGGTCCGATGCCACGGAGCAGAAGGACCCTGTGCAGGCAAGGCTCAATGTGACAGGAGTCGAAGCCAAGGACCATATTATCCTCAACATTGATGCGAAGGCCACCGGAGCCGTGGAGACCGGAAGCGAAGCCGGAAAGCCGTTCATCACCATAGATGACAGTCTGAATGAAAGGGATGAGGACATCCTTATCGGCGGACTTGACGAGATTCCTGTGCCGGGAGACGGAGGAGGCCAGGGCGGTGAAGAGCCTGATCCGGAGCCGGAACTTCCGGCGAAACCGACGCTCGAATGGGCTGCCAACCCCGATTTCGCGCCGATGGAAATAAAGGCCGGGATGGACGTCAATCTTGTGGTGAATGTTCCCGGCAGGATTGCGACTTTTGTAGTCGGGGTGAAGTCTTCCGTACTTGAACCGGTTGTGGGAACGAGCATGGATCTGATTTATGACGAGTCGTTCATAGAGAATTTCGGCAGTCTGCTGCCGACGGGAGATGCCCTTCTGGGCCAGACCAGGGTGGACTTTTCACTTTCAGCACTTGTCCCGCTCATCGGAGGGCTCGGCGCTGCACCTGAATCAGAGCATGTCTTTACCCTGAATGTCACCGATGAGTACGGACAGAGCCTCAGCAAGGCACTGACATTTGTCATTCCTGCGGAATAATGCGTTAAGCCGGAAACCAGAAGGCATGACTGAAAATCAAAAGAAATGACCAGAATATCAAATATATTGTGCCATGCGCTCTTGGCCGCTGTCCTTCTGTCATGCAGCCATGACGGGCTCCGGGACAACGGAGAAGGGTGGCTGTGTGCCAGAGTATATGAAGATGACGCACTTGACGTGCGGATTCCTCAGCTGCGCAGCGGGAATGACGGCACGCCGGTCTTCAGCCTGACCGTGTATGATGCCAAAGATGTCAGAAAGGCATATTTGGAAGATTGTTCCGTGCTTGCAGACAATCCTCTGGCTCTTCCTGCAGGCAGATATACTGCCGTGGTGTCATCGGCGGAGACCGGTGCGGCGGCTTTCGGAGCCCCGTTCTATACAGGGAGCACCGGATTTTCCATAGTTTCAGGGGAAGTGGCGAACATCGACATCACTGCTGCCGTCGCCAACACCAAGGTGACCGTTGAGTATGATGATGCAGTGAAGGACAATTTCTCTTCATACGATTTCACTGTGAGCAACGGACAGGGAGAGCTGGTCTTCAGCAATTCAGACGGCACTGCCGATGAGGACGGCTGGTTCAGTGTCACGGGGACACTGTCCTGGACTCTGTCGCTTGTAAACAATGACGGACAGAAATACCGGGACCTCACGGGTACTCTTGAAGATGTCAAGGCCAAGGAACATTACAAGTTCCGCTGGAGTCTGGAGACAGAGCCGGACGGCATCGGGGCAGGGGCGGTGTCCATTGTCCTTGATGACAGCATGAATGAAAAGGAATTTACCCTTGAACTTGACCCGGATGATACTTCTGTCCCTGTGATTTCCGCGGACTTCGATTATTCGGGCCGCGTACAGACGGAAGCGGGGGATGCCTCTTCAAGAACAATCACAGTGTCTTCGGAGGACGGATTCTCAAGTCTTCTTTTCACTTATTCTGACCCGGCGGACTTTTCGTCCAGAAGCGTGGAGCTTGCAGGTGCGTCTGAAGAAGTGCTTTCCGCCCTCTCCTCCGCAGGAATCTCCGTTTCGGCGGTCCAGGAATCTTCTGCAGAAGCGACAATCGACATTTCATCCTATATATCCTCCCTGCCTGTGGGCCGCTTCAGTCTCGGGCTGACGGCAATAGACAGAGGCAACAGTTTCGCGGAGCAGGCATTCGATTTTGAAATCATCTCGAACCTTGACGCAGAAATCATATCTGCAGCACCATGGGCAATGTTTGCTGATGTGTCAGGACGATGGTTTGCCATTGAAAAGCCTCAGGGACTTTCTTTCCAATACAGGAAATCATCCGATTCCGTATGGACTGACTATGCAGGTGAAATATCTGCCGATGACCAGTCAAGGACATACGGGGCCAGGCTTACGGGGCTTGAGCCGGGAACTGAATATTCCGTGAGGGCCGTTTCCGCAGAGGACAAGGAGACAAAGGAAATCACCTTCACCACTGAAAAGGCTGACTCAGTCCCCAACATGTCCTTCGATGCATGGTATCAGGACGGGGATGCCTGGTATCCGAATGCTGACGCTGACAATTTCTGGTGGGACAGCGCCAACGGCGGCACCAAGACTCTGTCCATATATCCGACCACTCCTGCCGAGGAGGAATATATCTATGCCAAAGGCGAAGGCAAGAATGCGGCGAAACTGCAGAGCAAGGAGGCCATGCTTGTGGGGCTCGCGGCAGGCAACATATATACCGGGCGTTTCATCAAGGCCGTGATGTCGCTCTCCAATCCGGGAGCAGAACTTGACTGGGGCGTGCCGTTTACATCCAGGCCTCTGGCCCTGACCGGGTATTACCATTATATTCCGGTCACTGTCAACAAGGGTGATTACAACGGCATGAGCGGAAAGACCGACATCGGACAGGTGCAGGTCATGCTCACGGACTGGAGCAGCCCGTTCCGGGTGAGCACCGCAGACGGACAGTTCGTCAATCCGCAGACGGACAAGGGCATCATTGCATACGGGACCATGGACCTGAATGCCACCGGGTCATATCAGCCGTTTACCATAGAACTCGAGTATCGGGATACTTCCAGGGTGCCGAAGTACATTGTCATAGTGGCTGCGGCGAGCAAGTACGGGGACTATTTCACAGGAGGAGTGGGCAGCACTCTGTACCTTGATGAATTTTCGTTCATCTATGACCCTGAAGCCTTGTCCAGATGAGCCATAATGAGATTTGTTTCAAAGGAATGATTTAATTCAAACGCATGAAGAAGATATTTATCGCAATATTGACATTGGGGGTTCTCTCCGTCTTTTCAGCATTTTCTAAGGAAAAGAAGCCTGTGGAGCCCTTCGACAGGGGAATCGGCATGAGCCGTTCCGTGTTTATCCCCAAGGGTACCGTGGGAGCCGGAGTGTCATTTTCCTACAACAACTACAGCATCGGAAATTCTACCGATGATGCCGGCTATGCCATGCTTTTCTCTCTGTTTCAGGATATACACGGCAACATGATGTCTTTCGGGGTTGCTCCGTACGCATCATATTTCATCGCGGACAATCTTTCGGTCGGAGTCCGCTTTGATTATGACAGGTCCTCGCTTGGACTGGGGAATGCCAATATTTCATTGGGAGATGCGATGTCATTTACTCTGAATAATTTTCATTATTTCAAGCAGTCCTATACCGGTTCGGTCACCCTGCGCAACTATATGCCGATTGCAGACAGCAGGCGCTTTGCCCTGTTCACGGAAGTCAGGGCGACAGGCGGCTATGCCCAGTCCGAAACCTATAAGCTTGACGAAGGGGACAAGTTCGGCACCTACCAGGACATTTATCAGTTTGAGCTCGGTCTTGTGCCTGGCATCACTGCCTTTGTGACCAATGAGGTAGCCGTGGAAGTGTCGATAGGACTTCTTGGATTCAATTACCAGAAAGTAGAGCAGGTGACAAATCAGGTTGAAAGAAGCGAGATGGAGAACAGCGGCGCCAATTTCAAGATAAATCTGTTCTCAATCGGCTTCGGAATGTCATTCTATATCCCGACAGGGGCTCATAGGGTAAAAAAGGCTGACAGAAAGCCGGCGGAGGTTCAGTTATGAAACCATATGGACAAATGCTTGCCATGGCCGCCGCTGCGCTGCTTGCGCAGTCATGCCTGATAGAGAATGACATGTCTTATCCGCGTATCCTTGCCAATGTCATTGCGTTTGCCGTGGAAGGACAGGAAAGCTGCTCGATTGATGCGGATTCAAGGACAGTGACAATAGTCCTTGAAGAGACGGCGGACCCGGCTTCTCTGAAAGTCACGGAAAGTGCTGTTTCCGAAGGAGTGTCGTCAACGGATTTCCCTAAGGCGGATGCCATTATAGACCTCACAGAAACAAGGACTTATACCTTGTCGACATATCAGGACTATATCTGGACGGTTACCGCCGTGCAGCCGGTTGACAGATATATCCGATGCGAGAACCAGGGGTCGTCTCCGATTATCAATCCCGAAATGAGAATCGCCAATGTGTTCGTCCTGGAAAGCCAGAGTCTGCAGCACCTGACAATCACGGACATGAAACTTGAAAAGGAGGGCTCGGCGATTTATCTCGTGACGGCTGGCCCTGACGGGGCCGAGACTGTCTCTGATACCCCATGCGTCTTTCCAATGGAAGATGTGGATGTCCTTACGGGAATGACGGCCGAAGTCAGGTATGACGATGTCAAGGTGAGATGGAAAATAACCTTTGAACAGGAAACCGTCGCAACTGAAATAACGAAAGCCAATCCCTGGTGTTATCATGTTGACATAGAAGGCAAGTTTGACGGAGCCGGCACTCCTTATATAGAGTACCGCAAGGTCGGCGATCAGGATGGAAAGGCTGCAGAGGGCGAATGGACAAGATTCGACGACCTGGTTGTTGACGGCATCAACATTTCGGCAAAGGTCCCGTCGGACAATACGATTGAGGAGGGCTCCGTGCGGCTTGACCCCGGTGCTTCATATGAGTTCAGGATATGCACGGAAACTTCCCTGAGCGATGCCGTAACCGTGACCACCGGTACCCCGGACCAGATCTACAACATGAATTTCAATGACTGGTATTCAACCAAGTCCGGTTCATACGACATCTGGTATCCCAATCTCAATGACACATATCAGGTATGGGATACGGCCAATCCGGGTTCGGGGGCATTTGTGGGCTCACTGACGACACCGACGGAGACAGTGCCGGTTTCCGGACAGGGGCAGCGTGCGGCAAGACTTGAAAGCAAGAATGCAGTGATAGCCTTTGCCGCGGGCAACATAATCACAGGCAAGTTCAAGGGAATAAGCGGCCTCGGTGCCATAATGGACTGGGGTACTCCGTTTACCGCGAGGCCGAAGGCTCTGAAAGGCTATTATGCCTACAAGCCGGTCCTTGTAAATACGGCTAAGGATCCGTATAAGAATCTTCTCAATACCATGGACCAGTGCCAGATTCTTGTGTTCCTCACTGACTGGACTGCACCTTTCACCGTCAATACTTCACAGAATATTTTCGTGGATCAGACCCCGTCCAATCCCAATATTCTGGCATATGGCAAGATGGAAAGCGACAAGAATACATTCTCCGACCCTCAGGCGGATGCAGGCGGATATATCCCGTTCACCGTCGAGCTTGACTGGTGGCGTCCGGATGCGACTCCGACATATGCAGTCGTGATTGCCTGTGCAAGCTATAAGGGAGACTATTTCACGGGAGGCATCGGAAGCGTCATGTATGTAGACGAGTTTGAATTTGTCTACGACTGATCTACATGAGGAACATCGAGCCGAATCCTGCCAGGATGGCGATGAGGCAGTTGAGGAGCTTCGCATATGCGAAGCTCTTTCTGTCTTCCGCCAGCAGCGGAAGCGAAGAATGCCCGTCCTGGGATATGCAGCTCGCGAGCAGCACCGGCAGAGGGACGATGCCTGTCGCCCAAAGGCTTACGAAAATCATGTGCGGGCCAGATTCCGGAATCAGACCGATGAGGGCTGCCAGCAGAATCATCGCGGCAGTGTTTCTTGATATCCACCCGGTGATGTCAATGTAAGTCATTCCGATTCCGATGACAGCAAGTACCCCGAATGTCCATGCGAAGATGACCGGCAGATGTCCCATGACGATATGTTTCCACAGCCTGTGTTCCACGAAATGGTCATCGGCCCTCCAGATGACGGCTATGAGTCCGAGGCTCAGGGCAGCGAACAGGATGTTCATCCATTTTTCGTCAAGTATGTTCAGCAATACTATATCTGTCGCAGGGATGCTCCCGTCCGGGTTGACTGTATGGTGATGCTCATGTGAGAGCATGCCGGACACAAGGGCTCCGAGAAAAATGATTACTCCGGCGAGAAGGACAATTCTTTTCCAGCCAAAATGTCTTTCACTCCCGGTTTCTTTCTCCCTGTGGCTTGCGGAACAGCATCCGCCGGAAGATAAGTCTGAATCATTGCATCCCTCTGCGGCCGGACTTTCATTCCCGTGCTTCTCGATTTTTATGCCGGCAAGGTCGATGACGATGCCGCAGGTAACGGCAATGGCGAACAGCAGCAGAAAAAGCCACAGCGCCTTGTCGGGCTTCAGGGCCATCAGCATGAAGGCTTCGTCGCCTGTCGATGCTATCATCATGGCCACGAGGGCGCCGAAGCTCAATATTCTCTGCGAGTAGAGGGATACGGCCGCGAATCCTCCGATGCATCCCGGAATTGAGCCGAGGATTGCGGCGACTACAGTCTGTCCTGCCCTTGAATTTCTGAATTTCCCGAAGAATCTGCCTCCGGACTCCAGGTCAATGGATTCTATGAGCATCATCATGATGACCACGAGCCCGGTAATCATGACGGAATTGCGCAGTATGTCAGTAAGAAGGTGAAGAAGCATTTCCCTGTTGCTATTCAATCCAACCGGTGATGAAGAGATTCACGATTGGCCTTGACGGCGAGTTCGTGGTGAGGGTCACTATGACGAGAGTCTCTCCGGCAGGCATTCCTGTCGTGTCAAGATTTACCCGGAATGAGCCTTTGAATCCGCATTTCACGACAGGCACATCCGTATGTGTGGCTTTGTCAGCATCTATGTCCACCTTATAGGCTCTGAAATCGTTCTTGCCAATGTTGGTGAAATTGAATTCGGCTTCCACTGGAGTCCCGGCCTTGATTTTGCCGAAGGAGAATGTGCTGGATGAGAACATCGGCCTGGAGCCGGCGTCCCTTTCCTCCTTGCTCAGGGAACTGAAGTTCTCTTTTGTGAACGAATAGACGGAGATTCCGCTTGTCTTCTTGCCGTCTTCTGTTGCAGTGTATGCCTTCCCGTTTACGAGCGGGACGGCATGATGCCAGTTCTTTCCCCAATGTTCCCTGTCTGCTGTGACTGTAAACTTCAGGGCTGCCGTGCTTCTTGCCGGAATCGGATTGGGACTGACAGACACGGTCAGGCCCGGCGTGATGCCGGAGAATGAGATTCTGACAGGGGCGGATGAAAGGTTGGCCACTTTTACTTCATCGCTGCGGTATCCTCCCTGTTCGAGATTTCCGCATTTGAGCTCCGCGCTTTTCATCCCGAGACTCCCGAATCTTACCGGGAACATTTCCTCCAGAGAGAGCTGCTTTTCATGGCTGACGCCCCTGAGCTTGAGTATTACGGGATTCCCGATGCCGGAGACATATGCGGTGAGATTCTTGTCAAAGGGGTAGGGGCCTTCGTCATTTGAATATGTAGATGAAATTGTCCCCTTCTTTCCCGGCATTATGGGCTGCCTTGTCCATTCCACATCAGTGCATCCGCATGAAGTGACCACATTGTAGATGACCACAGGCTTGTCGCTGATGTTTTTCATCGTGAAGGTGCAGCGGAGCGGCCCGTCGGAAAGCATGACATCCCCGAAGTCATGTACGGTCTTGTCAAATTCCACTGTCCCTCCGATTCTTTCCTGTGCGGCTGCGCTGAAGCCTGCCATCGTGGCGGGCGCGGCACTGAAAATTAAAATACATGCCGGGAGGATGGCTGCGGCCAATATTTTTGTATAAGAATGTTTCATGTCCGTCTGAATTACTTTGCTAAGTCCTGTCGGATTCAACTTCCATTCATGTAGCTTCTGCCTGCAAAATTACACATATAAATTTGATTATTCCGACATAATCTCATAAATTTGCATATTGTGCATTCATGTGGAAAGCACATATGAAGGTGCAGTTTCATTAACAATTTAAAGGATAAAAAAATGGCTTACAAAATTTCAGAGGATTGCGTAGCATGCGGAACATGCATAGGCGAATGCCCTGCAGGCGCAATTTCAGAGGGTGACATCTATAAGATTGACCCGAATGTGTGTGTTGACTGCGGCACTTGCGCAGATGTATGCCCTATGGGCGCAATCTCTCCTGCAGAGTAGTTTTCTGCCTCAGTTTTCATGTAAACACGGCCGATGGACATGGTAAAGAATGTCCACCGGCCGTGAATTTTCTGCAAAACCACGGCCGTCGGAGTCCCAAAATGCTGTCCGACGGGCACGCTGAGAAATGTCCATGCCGGCATGACTCTTTAATACCCAAAAACAGGCTCCCGCCTCCGATGATTCATAGTCATCTGCGAGGCGGGAGCCGTTGTCTTATTGTCCTTGCGGTGCCGGGTTATTCTTCGGCAGCAGGCGACATCACTACTTCAATGAAGTTGTCCTGTGAAAGGATTTCGGTGAGGATGGCCTTGATGTTTTCAGGAGTGATTTCCTGGATGGCCGCCTCAAATTCCTTGTCATAGTCTACTCCGTGGCGGTCCCAGTAGATGAGGGCATCCTGCCAGTAGCTGTTGCTGATCCTTGATTCCGGAAGGTTCTTTTTGGCATTCTCTATTGTCCTTGTCATCTGCTCCTCTGTAGGACCGTCCGATGCGAGGCCTTCGATGCCTTTCACTGCAGATGCGATGAGTTTGTCGGCAGCTTCCGGGTTGGTGTCGAAGTATACCTGTATCATTGCCCTCTGCTCAGGCTCGTTCTGCATTGCTGCGCCTACGCTTGCTCCGTAAGTGCCGCCTTCCTCTTCACGCAGTGTCTCGGTGTAAATCATGTCAAGGACATATTTTGCTGCATCGAGCATCACGTCGTTCTTCACTGAATAAGGGAAGTATGCGGTGTAGACCTGAAGGACGGAAGTCTTCGGGGTCTCCATATCTACCTGGAAATGGTTTTCCACATCACCTTTCACCACCTTCGCTCCTGTATCTGCCCAGGCTGTGGCTTTCTTGCCTTTTGCAAGGGAGCCGGCATATTTCTCCACCAGAGGCTTGAGGGTCTCCATGTCCACATTTCCTACAATATAGAGTGTGGCACCTGCTACATTATTGAAAAGACTTCTGTAGACTCTTTCAATTGTTGCCAGATTTGCCTTTTCAATCAGTTCCTCGCTGATTACAGGTTTCCTCGGGCTGTTTCCGAAAATCGTTTTGGTGAATTCTGTCTGGAACCTGAAGTCAGGCTGGTTGACAATGTTCGGAAGTACGGCCTTGAGCTGCTGTATGCCTGTCTGGAATTCATTCTCGTCAAAGCGAGGGTCCATGAAATAGAGATACATCAGCTGGAAAGCGGTTTCAAGGTCCTTTGGAGCGGTCGAGCCGCTGATGCCGTGCCCGAGGCTGCCGATATATGGAGTGACATTCACATGTTTTCCTGCCAGCATCTTGCTCAGGTCGGTCCCTGCAAATCCGGATACTCCGCTGTTCATGGTGAACAGAGTCCAGATGTTGTCTTCGAATGACGGAAGGTCTTCATCGGATATGAGTGAGAGTCCGCCGTCTTTCTGGAGCGAGAAGATGATCTGGTCCTTTTTGTATTCGGTAGGGAGCACGACAACTTTCAGCCCGTTTTTGAGAGTCCATACGGTGGAGCCGTAGATGCCTTCTTCGGTTTTCTTTACAGGGGAGCCTTTGAGAGATGCTGCATCAAGAAGCGGCTTGTTGAAGTCCTGGGCCTCGTTCGGCTTGATGTCGGATGCCTTCACTTCTGCTATGACGCCGAGAAGCTCCTCCTCGGTCGGATGAGAAACACCTTCTTTCTCCGGTCCGTTGTACACTACAACCATGTTGCTGTCAGTGATGATGGAGGATGCTATCTGGTTGAGGATAGCTGCATTGAGCTGTCCGCAGATAGCCTTGGCCATTTCAAACTCCACGGCCGGCTCCATGTAGGCGTAATTGTCGAAGAAGTTGTTGATGTACTCCTGTATGAATTCTGCATTCTTCCTTGTGTCTGCACCCTGGGCCCTCTTTTCGTATGAGCTGAGGATATTGTCCTTTGCCCTGGACACTTCGTCGTCGGTGAAGCCGAATCTCTTCATTTTCTCGATTTCTGTCATGAGTGCCCTGAAGGCCGGGACAGCGTCATTGTTCTTGCATCTTGCCGTGCCCATTGTCACCTCGCAAGTCTCGCAGAGCTTGCCTATTGCAAGGCTGGCGGCTGTGAACGGGGCATCCGGGCTGGATGTGATGTCATTGAATCTTTCGGCCATGATGAGGCTGACATATGCCTTTATGAGGTCTGTCATCATCCCGACCTGTGTGCTGTTCAAAGCCTCCGGAGCAGGCTGGCTTTTCCAGAGCACCTCCACTGATGTTGAGGTCGCCTCAGGGTCGGTTATGATTGCCACTATCGGCTCCTCATTGTCCGGGATGACATGCATTTCCTTGGCCTTAGGGTTCTCTGCGGCAGGGATGTCTGCGAAAGTCTCTTTGATTTTTGCCTCCACCTTGTCCACATCGACATCTCCGACTACGATTACAGCTTGGAGGTCAGGACGATACCATGTATGGTAGAAATTTGTCAGGCTTTCCGGCTTGAAAGTCTTGAGGTTCTCCTCGCTTCCGATGAGGGAGCAGTCAGCATATTTGGAGCCTTTGTAGTAGGCCTGCTTGGCCTGCTCATACATTCTCCACTGGGCATTTCTCCTTGTCCTCCTCTCTTCGAGAATCACGCCCCTTTCCTTGTCTATTTCAACAGGGTCGCATGTCACGAAATGTGAATAGTCATGCAGGATGAGCAGGCATGTGTCCACTACGGTTTCGCGTACAAGAGGAATGTTGTTGAGCATGTATACGGTCTGCTCGACGCCTGTCGATGCATTGATGTTCCTTCCGAATTCCGCACCGATGCCCTGGAGGTATTCCAGGATGCCCTTGTCAGGGAAATTCTTTGTCCCGTTGAAGCACATGTGCTCGAGGAAATGCGCCAAACCGTCCTGGTCAGGGGTCTCCTGGATTGCGCCAACATTCGTGGCGAGATAGAATTCCGCCCTGTCGGCAGGCTTGTCGTTGTGCCTGATATAATAGGTGAGCCCGTTGTCAAGCTTGCCTGTGCGGACCGCAGGGTCATTCGGCAGCTGGGGAAGTTGTGACATGTCCTGTCCATACACAACTATTGCGGCGAAGAGAGCCGCAAAGAATACAAAGATTCGTTTCATTTCTAATGAATAACTGTTTATGTAATTGTTAAAACAATCGTATATATCATACAAAATTAGCATAAATTTTCCTAAATTTGATGCCATGCTTGGAGATTTTAGACTGAAAGTATTCGAAGCCTTGTCGGCGACCGGCAGCTTCACCCGGGCGGCAGAACAGCTCGGCATAAGCCAGCCTGCTGTGAGCCAGAATATTGCGGAGCTTGAGAAAGACCTCGGAGTCCGGCTCTTCGAAAGAGGCCGGAGTGAAGTGTCTTTGACGCCCCAGGGCCGGGCATTCCAGTCATACGCGGGCAAGATCCTGTACTGGTATGATTCTGCCAGAATGGTCTTCGGCCCGCACGACTCATCCCCCCTGAGGACAGTCCGCATCTGTGCATCAGGCTCTCTTGCCGGAGAACCTGTCGCCTCCCTTGTCTCGGCAATGACGGCATCATTCCCCGGCACAGTCTTCATGATGCATGAGTCCCCGGACTCCTTTCCGGAAGACGGCTTCGGCTTCAGGCTTGAGGAATGTGCCGGTGAACTTTCCGGACCAATATGGGCCGATGCCCGTAATGTCGGATATTCCTGTCCTGCTGCAGTTGTGTCTCCGGTGAGCCGTACGGTCTATTCTTCCTTCTCATCCTGGCAGGATATTCCATCCGGAATTGCCGTTGCCGACGGCTGCACGGACGGCCTTGTCCCGTTTGAAGAGATATCCCACAAGATTGTCTTCCGCTCTCCTTCCGCCGAAGCCGTGAAGTCACTTGTCAAGTCCTCCCCGGGAATTGTCGGCCTCCTCCCGCGTCATGCCGCAAGAAATGAACTCTCCGACAAGTCTCTGCTCAGGATTTCCCTGCCTGACATGCACGGCGCGCCCAAAGTCATCAATATGATTCCCTCAAAGTCTTTCTCCGGGGACATCATGTGCTCCGCGGCTGTCAATATCCTGACGGAAATCTTTGCGTGATGGATTTCAATGGATGTGCCCGGTGTGCTGACCCTGCCGCCTTTCATTTTCCCAATGACTTGAACATTCTGCTGATGCAACGCTTTTTCTGTTCCATGTTCGGATGGACATACAGGTTGAGCGTAGTTGAAATGTTGGAGTGCCCCAACAGTACGCTTACGGTCTTATAGTCACATCCGGCTTCAATGCAACGGGTGGCGAAGCTGTGGCGCAGGCCGTGATATTTCAATTTGGGTATGGAGAGCTTCTCCATGAGACTGTTGTAATAATTGCGGTATGTGCGCGGCTCTGTCGGACGCTCATCATTTGTAAGCACATAGAAATCTTCATTGACTACCTTTTTCAGCGGTTTGATTATGGCAAGCAATTCTTTGCTCATGGGTATTTCCCGGCAGGAGTTTTGGGTTTTGGGTGTGTTGATGACGAGTTCCGTGTGCTTTTTCTCTCCCTCAATGATATAAATGCGCTCAATGGTACGGCTGACAATTATAGTCCCGTCCGTCACATTGATGTCGCTCCATTTCAATGCGCATATTTCGCCGATGCGCATTCCGGTACTCAGGCTTATGTAGATACCGAGCCCGGTAAAAGTAAAGTGACTTTGGATGTAATTCAGTATCTTTCTGTGATTGCTGACAGACAGCACCTCCAGTTCCTTTCTGGAGGAGGTCGTAGGATACTTTATATCCCATTCGTAATAGCTCATCCACTCATTTTTGACCCCGAACTTCATCACCATTTTCATGACTATCAGAATATCCTTGACTGTCTTGGCGCTCAATCCGTTTTCCAACTTCTGCAAGACAAATGCCTGCACCTCCTGTTCATGGAGCGAACCGCCGTCCCCGAAGTAAGGAAGAATGTGGTTCTCCAAGATCAACACATAAGCCGCCATAGTTGACTGCTTCACATAAGGCCGCTTGTACTCTTTCCAAGCCGCCGCAATTTCTCTGAATGTTTTAGTGTTCATAATTCCTGAATTTATTGCATTAGCGAATTGAGGAAACTAATCATTTAAAGATTCACCATAATAAACAAAAATCAAAATAGCCCCGTCTAAAGGAAATGTCCCGGCGCTGAGATTCCCGGAGTTTACGGATGAATGGATATTTGCACCTTTATATGATTACTTGGAGGAAAATAAAGAACGTAATAGAAATGACGAATTTGATAAAGTAGATGTACTATCT
>CASEBV010000028.1 GCA_949286415.1 uncultured Bacteroidales bacterium | reverse complement strand
GCACACGTCAGTGCAATGAAATAAAGCAACAATCTTTTCATGATATCAGCAGTTTAATTGAATAAATGGTTTGTCAGGCATCCGTATCTTCAGTCTTCTTCTTGTCCTTTCCCTTTTTCACAAGGAAAATATTTTGCAAATAAATTTTCAGAATTGTTCAAGTATCCTTATACGTTCTTCAATCGGAGGGTGTGTGGCAAACAGTCCGCCGAGCTTTCCGATGAACCCGGCAGACTGTTCACCGGGGTGCTGTATGAACAGCTGGGCTACATCTTCGCGTGTCACTGCCTCTATGTCAGGGTCTGCGGAGATCTTGCGCAGGGCCGAGGCGAGCGCCCGCGGATTCTTTGTCATCTCGGCAGATCCTGCATCGGCCAGATATTCCCTTTTGCGCGAAATGGCGAATCTCATCAGTGTTGCCAGCAGATAGCCTATGGCAGCCACTACAGCCGCCAGCAGCAACACGATTATCGTCCCGCCTTTGTTTTCGCTTTTTCTGGAACTGGCACCTGATGAAAGGGCCGTTCTGAAAGCGATCTGGGCAACCATCGAGAACACCCCGACAAACACGATGGAAACTATAAGCAGCCTGACATCGTGGTTGCGTATGTGTGACAGTTCGTGCGCAATGACGGCTTCCAGCTCCTCGTCATCCAGCTTCTCAATTATTCCCTGCGACAGAGTCACTGTATATGTACGTTCGTTGATTCCGCTTGCGAACGCGTTTAGAGAGTCATCATATATGATGTTTATCTTCGGCATTTTCATGCCCTGGCTCATGCAGAGGTTCTCGACCAGGTTGTAGACACGTTTGCCGTCCTTTCTCTCCAGTGACTTTGCCCCCGTGGACGCCTTGATTATCAGAGTATTGAAAAAATATGCTATTACAAACCATATCAAGACGCCCCCGAAGGCATAAGGTACCGATTGCAGGAAAGCGGAGTTGGCATGATACCATAGACTTCCTTCTGCCGCTGCCTCTTCTGCCATGGTGCCGTCCATCAGGCCGAGCCACGCGAGAGCGAGGCAGAAGAGATATACCATGCCTGTGACAAGACAGGGAAACATAAAAAGCAGGAGCATCGAGCGGAAATCATTCCTGCTCTTCTGTGTCTGTATGCCGACGTATTCCATCCGATCAGAATTTCAGGATTTTCAAAACTTTATCTCAGGAGCCCTGTCCAGCGTCTGGCGCTGCTCGCCGAGATCGAACATCATTTCTTTCCTGAACCCGAACATCCCTGCAAAGATATTTGAAGGGAAGGTCTCCACGGCGTTGTTCAGTTCTTTCGTAGCCGAGTTGAAGTAACGCCTTACTGCAGCGAGTTTGTTCTCGACATCGGAAATCTCTTCCTGCAGATGCATGAAGTTCTCGTTGGCCTTGAGGTCCGGATAGGCTTCGAGAGTCACCCGCAGTCCGGCCAGGGCTGAAGACAGTGCGTTCTCCGCGACAATCTTGTCATTGATTGTGCTCGCATTGACAGCTCCGTTGCGGGCGGCTATCACTTTCTCGAGAGTCTCCTGCTCGTGTGTGGCATAACCTTTCACCGTAGCGACAAGCTGTGGTATCAGGTCGTGCCGCTGTTTGAGCTGGACGTCTATGTCTGCGAAAGCGTTTTCCCTGTTGTTCCTCAATTTGACCAGACGGTTATATATTGTCACCGCCCATATTGCTAATATTGCGATGACACCTGAGCAAATCCAAAGTGCAGTCATATGATTAAAAATAATAGTTGAGAGACAGGCGTGCTCCGAAATTCTCTATCCCGTACAGCAGGGCATTGCTTCCGGGGCTCACATAGCCCGTATAGCTTTCGACTTTTCCCGTGTATGTACTGAATCCTTCATATACAGTGTAGGTCTCAGGCTGGAATGTAACAGCTACCGGTGTGAAGTTCATCGTCAGTCCGGCAGAGATCTTTTCGTCGAGAAAGACCTCGATACCCATGTCGAAAGATATTCCTAAGGCTGAAATGTATCCGGAATTGTATCTGTCGACCGGACGCCCGTACGCGATTCCGAGACGTGCGGTGAAATCATTTACGGACCCTTCCTTCATTTCCGATGTCATGGGCATGCTCGAAGGGATGTGGTTCAGGTCTGTCATCTTGTTGCCATAGTCAAAACAGAGGCGTCCTCCCGCTATGGAGTAGAGCAGGTCCGCACCGAAGACAAATCTGACAGCCCTGCCGCCGCTCATGTACTCGCATCCGAGCATCAGCGACCCGCTGTTCATCCTGGACTGGATTTCATCTACTACCTGGTTCTGCGAGTCGGGATCAAGAGCCAGGGCAAGATCGTCCGGAACATATTCACGGTAATTGACAAGACTTCCGTTGAATCCGACACTGGCCCTTACTGACCAGTTCCTTGATGTCCTGTATTTGACCCTTACAGCAGCGACCGGGTCCTGGGACAGCATGAACATCTGGTGCGGGCTTGCCGCATTGTCCGAAATCCATTTCCCTACAAAATCACCAGGCTTCGGCTGTGCCAGCATCTGGGATGACATGGAAGCCGGATTGAATATCACTCCGACAGACCAGTCGCCTTTTTCCGGAGTGTAATATTTCCTTTCCTGTGCTG
>CASEBV010000027.1 GCA_949286415.1 uncultured Bacteroidales bacterium | reverse complement strand
CGTTTCGAGCATTGCGGGCTGCAATAACAGGTAGTTGTTTTCTGTGCGATGAACGGTTTTCCGCACCATTGACAAATTCTTTTTACTTCCATATTTTCGTCCTATTTTCTGCCATTTTACATGAATTTTAATTTCCCTTTTTGTCCACACATGTAAACCATTGTCAACACACGTCAACTAATGCGTCACTGTGATATTTGGGCAAACCGTGAATTTCTGTCACGGTAGAAATACGTATGAAAAATATGGATAAAAACCGTTACTTCCAAATACGGTCTGGAAAGTATATAAAAACAAAAGTCGCTGATATACAGCGACTTTATTCTAAATGGTTATGGTTGGTTATGGCTGTTTACAAGCCGTCATTTGCCGATGCAAAAATTCCTGAAAATATTCCCCAGAACCTCGTCCGTTGAGATTTCTCCGACTATCGTACCGATGTGGTAGAGGGCTTCTCTTATGTCCTGGGAGAGCAGGTCGGACGGAAGTGCATCTGAGAGGCCTTTGCGGACCCTGACCAGGGCGTCGCGGGCGTTGGAGAGGGCTTCGTAGTGGCGGGCATTGGTGATGAGGGTGGTGTCGGAGTCGGCGAGGAGGTCGCGGCGGGAGCAGGCGAGGGCGGACTTCAGTACATCAAGGCCCTGGCCGGTCTTGGCGGAGATTGAGATTATTTCCGCATTATTGCCGGATGTCGCGTCACACTGGCGGGCTTTTCTGCCGGGAACAGGCCTTTCCGAATGGCTGGCGTCATCACTGTCCCATGGGAATCTTCCGTAAACTCTAATATGATGTTCTTCAATTAATGAAACAATATAGTTTTTAATATTAACATTTTTGTTATCAGTCAGACCATGTCCAAATTCAGCCCCATATCTTGAGTCTGCTTCTGATCCTGCGGTATCCGGCGCCCCGCTCCTTTCTGCTGCTGTCCCCTCGATCAGATCGCATTTGTTCAGTATGAAAATCAAATGCTGGTTCTTCAGGTCGACCTGGTCAAGGATGCTGTTGACGCTTGCGGCGACTTCGCCCTCTGCCCTGGTGACATCAATCATGGCGAGGATGACGGAGGCTTCATGGAATTTCTTCCAGCTGCGTTCGATGCCTATCCGTTCAATGGTTTCGTCGGTGTCGCGGATGCCGGCGGTGTCGATGAAGCGGAAAAGGACGCCGCCGATGTTCATGGTCTCTTCCACAGTGTCGCGGGTCGTGCCGTGAATGTCGGAGACGATTGCGCGTTCTTCGCCGAGGAGGGCGTTCAGGAGGGTGCTTTTGCCGGTGTTGGTGGCTCCGACGATTGCCACCGGGACGCCGTTCTTGATGACATTCCCGAGGCGGAAGGATTCAAGGAGAGTGGAGATGTGGCGGATGGTGGACTTGAGCAGGGAGTCAAGTTCATCGCGGTCTGCAAACTGCACGTCTTCGTCGCTGAAGTCAAGCTCGAGCTCCATCAGGGAAACTATATGCAGCATCTTGTCCCTCATCTTCTTGAGTTCCCGGGAGAATCCTCCTTTCAGCTGGTTGACGGCCACGCGGTGGGCAGCTGCGTTCTGGGATGCAATCAGGTCGGCGACGGCCTCTGCCTGGGCGAGGTCCATCTTTCCGTTCACAAATGCGCGGCGGGTGAATTCCCCCGGTTCGGCAGTCCTGGCTCCGGCAGCAATCAGCATCTGCATGATTGTGTCGGCGATGTATTTTGAAGCATGGCAGGAAATTTCCGCCGAATCCTCTCCCGTATATGAATGCGGGGCACGGAAAATGCTCACGAGCACATCGTCCAGCGGCTTTTTCTTTTCGTCATATATTGTCCCGAACCTTATGGTGTAGCCCGGGGCGGAAGCAATTGTCCCGGATGAGCATGTCCGATTGTCTGCAGTATCATTTGCAGTATCACCGGCAGGACCGGAGGCTGAAGCCCCCTGGCGGCAACTGACGACTTTGTCTGCAATTTCAAGAGCCTTCGGCCCGCTGACCCTGATAATTGTAATGGCGCCCGTCCCCGGAATGGTCGCGGGGGCACATATGGTATCGTCGTATCCCGAATACATTGTTATGATATTTTTCAGAAAATACAATATAATATTTCTGCGAAATTACAATTTTTGCCGCAGTCCGTCAAATTTGCGATATTTGTGCAGGCAATGGACAATGGCGGCCAGTGGCATACAATGGTCAAGGACATACAATGACCAAAGGCATACAATGGCCGAGGATATACATTTACTATCAGGAGCAGACAATCATGGCAGACAGGATGACAAGGCTGCAGCGGCATCTGTGCATGTCACACATACGCAGCAAAGACACGAAGCCGGAGGTGGCCGTCCGGAAAGGCCTTTTCGCGGCCGGTTTCCGATACAGGCTGAATGTCAGCGCATTGCCGGGGACGCCGGACATAGTGCTTAAAAAATACAATACGGCGATTTTTGTGAACGGATGCTTCTGGCACGGACACAGCGGGTGCCGGCATTTCGTCATGCCCCAGACCAACAGGCAGTTCTGGCAAGACAAGATTGAGCGCAACATCAGGCGGGATGCTGCCGTCAAGACGAGGCTGGAGGCGCTCGGATGGAAAGTGATTGTCCTTTGGGAGTGTGAATTGAATACATCTGCCAGAAGGAAGGTGACGATGGGCAGGCTTCTGGCCTCATTGAAGGACAATGAGGCGGAGTATTGCGCAGAGCAGGGGAGGAGAAAAGTCCTGAAAGCCTTGCGCAGGAGAGAAAATGATGAAAAAAAGATGAGGAAGGGGGCGCTTGAGGCTGAAATCCACAACCGGTACGACATTCCCCGGAAAATTGTCCTTGATTCAGAAAATCCAGCCCTCACGGATTTATGTGATTTTTGAAAAATTCCAATTTACTTCAGAGAAATTATATTACAAAATGAAAGCGGCCTTGCAGCGGTCTGTGGGGGGGGGATTTATGGCTAAAACATGTTTTTGCGCGATAGTAAACCTCTCGTTTGTAACAAAATATATAACCAAAATTTCGCCTGAAATTTTTTCTTTTTTGCCCCGGATGTATTAAATTCGCGCCGATTTGCCGTGTAAATCCGGCAGCGCAAGGCTAAATATTTTTTGATGAAAAGCAAGACAGTCATAAACATTTTTTGCGTACTGGCCTCACTTCTCCTATGGAGTGCTTTCCCTGTGTCTGCACAATATAATAATGCAGATGCGTTGGCAAAGGCGAAGGAGAAGGACGGCAAGACTGTTCCGTTCAAGGACATGTGGTCCATCCGCACCAATGCCCTGGAGTGGCTTCTCACCATACCGAATATAGGAGTTGAATTTGACCTGTCCAATTCCATTTACAACCGCAATACAATCGGAGTGAATCTCCGGTACAACTGGAATACCACACACAATTATACGACACCGATGGTGTTCAATGTCTTTGAAGTCCGTCCGGAATACAGGAGATATTGGAGGATAAATGACAAACTGTCTTTCGGCAACTGGTTCAGCGAGACATTTTCACCCAAGGACAAGTCATCTTCAGATGAGTCCGGGC
Source organism: uncultured Bacteroidales bacterium (assembly GCA_949286415.1). GTDB lineage: Bacteria > Bacteroidota > Bacteroidia > Bacteroidales > UBA932 > Cryptobacteroides. Next base: position 77,715 of record CASEBV010000027.1, on the reverse strand, counting down.
GCAAGAAAAACAATTTCTGGAACAAGACATGGCGGGCCTATTATATAGGAGGATATGCAAATGCCGGGACCTATTCATTCAAATTCGGAAAAGAAGGTCATCAGGGCCAGATGTACGGTGCCGGTCTCATCGCCGGCTATGTGCTGCCTCTCTATCAGTACGACAAGAGTGCGATAGACATTGAGTTCGGTGTTGCCCTCGGGTTTGCTGCCACATCATACAAGGCCTTCGGGCACAATGCCAACGGAGACTATTATTATGAAATTCCGTCAAAGAGCAGAGAATTTCATGTCGTCCCTTATCCGGTGGTGTCGGAACTGAAGGTGGCGTTTGTCTACCGCATGAAGTCGATAGATGACAAGTACAAGAGGGAAGACCAGCAGAAGATATTCGATGCCCAGCGCCGCGAACAGGACAAGACGGCAAGAATGGATTCTGTCAAGACGGCAAGGGAGGCTCAGAAGAAGCTGAAGGAAGATCAGAAGACAGCCAGGCAGGATTCCCTCGCAAAAGTCCGTGAACTCAAGAAGTCAGGGGAGTGGGAGCCGCCGGCCAAAGTAAAGGACAATGAGCAGAAGGTCTCAAAGACAAAAGAGACCAAGGAGCCGAAGGCTGCCCGAGAAAATAAAGTCAATGCACGGGACAGGAAAAAGGCTCGGAAAGCCGCGCAGGAGGCTGTGACAGAAACAGAAGTGTCCGAAACGGCTCCTGTTCAGACGGAATTGGACGAAGACGAAGAAGCCAGGCCGGTCGTGAAAGACTCGGATGTGAAGGAAAAGACAATAAAGAAGACCAGGAAGCCCCGTTCGGCATCCGGCAAATCCGATGCAAAGAAGGAGGGCGGAAAATGAGAATGAATAATTTTATAGCAGGAGCGGGCATCTCTCTTTCTTTGCTCGCTGCGGTTTCTTTCCCGTCATGTACGATGGTGGCTCTTGACGGAAGCGAGGACATGCCGGACAGTGTCGCGGTGAACATCTCTCTCAACTGGCCGTCAGATGTCACTGAAGCAGACAAGCCGGATACCATGTGTCTTGCATTCAGCCGGATTATCAATACGGTGCATTATGTATGGCAGGTGGGGCCGTCAGGAACCATATTCCCGGAAGATATCCCGGAAAATACCCCGGAAAATATCCCGGAAAATACCTCCCGGGACAATATTCTCCCTAACGGGGAATATTATATGATGGTATTCAATGATATCTCAGAGACATACAGGATAGAGTCAGTCGATGAGTTCAGGGACAATCCTGCAGTCAGCATGAGAGATCTCTATGCCGTAGTGAATGAACTTTCTGAGGATGAGATTCCGTCAGGTGTTGCGGATTTCAACCCGTCGTTCGGCTATGTCGAGGCTTCGGATCCTCTTTTTATTGATGTAAAGAAGCAGAGGATATATCCGACCGTCTCTCCTGAGATTGCTTTTGACATCAAAAGACTGACACAAAAGCTTACATTCCGCCTGTCAATACGTCTTCAGGGAAATGTAACCATTGAAAATGATCTTCTGACCGCCGAGATATCCGGAGTTCCGAGAAGAGTGCAGCTTATGTCTGCCCAGGTAAGCGATTCGACATACAGGGCTCTGTTCAACATGCATAAAATCTCACAGAACGGCAATGTCCATGTATATCAGGGCGAAGTCAATGTGCTTGGTCTATTCCCGAGCGGAACCAATTCCGATATAGTCGGAGCCGGGATTCTGCAGATTACAATTCCTGCGCTCAGTCCGACAGCGGACGGCACCGGAGTTAACAAGCGGCTTTTCCATGCCGGCATAAATCTCCGTGAGACAATTCTCGGAGCTGCCCTGATGCGCCAGCTGACCGACGGCAGCGGATACAGAACCGCCCGGTCGTCAGCTCTGCTGCAAGTCAATTCTGTTCTTGAAATCAATGAAGATCAGATACTTCCAAACGGTGACAGCCAAGGCGTCGAGATTTGGTTTGACAGCGAGGACAATGATATAGACATAGAGGTGTAAATTGGGATGAAGATGCTGAAGAAATTATTCTATACATTCCTGGCCGGCTGTATGCTGCTGTCCTGCACTGACGATTCTTACCGTGGTGCCGAAATTGACGGTATCTCGGATGAACCGATTCCGGTACAGGTTGTCGTGGGAAATCCGGACAATATGTTCGTTACCAGAGGACATGGAGCCGTGGATGAAAATTCTGAGTTCTGGAAAGGCTCACCGATTTATGTATATGCCTTCAAGAAAGATTTGCTGACATCATTCATGTCAACAAGCCGCAATGACAACTGGAACTGTCTCGTGGACGGATCGATTGACAACAGGGGCAGCCTTGCAGGCAAGGTCGCGCAAATAGGAGAACTTGACAGTTATGCCACTTGGGCCGGAGAGCAGGTCTATTATCCGGTAAGCACGCAGCCGTATGATTTCTATGCATACTTTATCGATGACATGTCAGTGCCGGACAACAGCATAGTCCGCACAGACGACAGGATCAGCTTCCCTGTTGAGATTGACGGAAGTCAGGACCTCATGTCTGCCAAGGCCGCTTTCGACGAAGGATACTACAACCTCGACGGCTACTCTGAAGAAGAGAAGGCCAACCTGATGAACTATTCATTCGGAGCCTACACCGCTGCCCTCAGGATTGATCCGGTGATATATTTCAAGCACCATCTCACCAGACTTTGCTTCGACCTTTATTCGGGATATTCGGAAAACACCGGCAAAGAAATATATGTCGACTCCATCAAGGTCCGCTCAAGGACAAGAGCCGAGTTTACTGTCGTCTCGAAGCATACTGAAGAAATGGGGCTGGATTTCTCCAAGGACACGAGGCCGGCAGAGAGTCTGCCATACCTGAAACTGAAGGACAAGAATGGGGCAGAACTCAAGTCACAGCTGCTTCCTCCTGCACCTGAAGAAGTGAATATGAATAATATATATGCAGAAGTTGATCCCGTAAGAGTAGGCGAAAGTCTTCTGATAGCTCCTGACTCAGAGTATGACTTGATTTTATATTTGAGCGAATACCTTCCGACCGGTCATATTCATCAAAATAAAGTTCAGCAGATAATCACTCCTTCTTCCGGAACTTTTGAGCCGGGTTATCAGTACAGGATTAGATTTGCGATATATGGAGTCACTGAAGTCAAAGTTTCTGTTTCTTTGACGGAATGGAATAACGGAGGGGAGATAGAAGTTGGCGAAGATGCTCCGCCGGCAGGTATAAATTGAATGACATGAGAACTTTAACGACAATATTTATTAACCCAATATTAACTAATTATTAGAGCAATGAAAAATTATGCATTGTTGGCAATCGCTGCCGTCGGAATGTTGGCAGCTTGCTCAAAGAACGAGGCTACTCCTCAGCCTCAGCCTGAACCGGTTGATCCGGCTGATCAGGTCGCCGTACAGTTTGGACTGGGAGCTCCGGCAGCATTGACAAAAGCAACTGGAACAGTAGGAGATCTTGCCGGAGACAGTAATGTCTGGAATCGGCAGACTCTTTATGTTTTTGGTTTCGACAGAGAGATTACAGATTTCACTAATGCTGCTTCTACCAATCCTCTGGACGAAGGCCGTGCATTCATATGGCATGTTCCGGCAGAAGCTCCGGATGGACAAAATTCCGGCAGTATTGAAGTGCTGAACCAGGATCCGGATGCAGACGGTCAGCCAAATCCTGCAGAGGAAGCCGAGCCGTTCTATTATCAGGGTAACACGGTATATGATTTTTATGGCTATCATATTGATGATGCCTATTATGACGGAAATGCGACCAGTGCTGATCCAGTGCCGGTTGTTGAGGCAAACAGGATTTATGTTCCGTTCAAGATCGACGGCGGTCAGGACCTCATGCTCGCAAAGGCAGATCCTGCAGCTGATATCCTTGGTACAGAGGTCGTAAACTGGCAGAATGCATATAGTGCATATGCTGCACGTCGTGGTGTTCAGCCTGACCTCGTCTTCCAGCACCAGCTTGCAAGATTCACATTTGAGATTAAGCCTGGCTCAGCTTCTGCAAATGACATTCAGGTTGTTTCTCTTGCCCTTAAATCAAAAACTACAGGTAATCTCGTTGTCGTAAGTTCAGGAGATGTTCAGCGCGAAATAGCTGATGTTGAAGCCACAGAAGATTGGCTCTATCTCAGACAGAGAGGAGTAGACGGAAACCTCGTTGCTCTTGATCCGGTAGGAACTGAGACATTCAATGAAACTCCGGATGCCGAGCAGACTTCAAAAGCTATTGGAGAAAGCATCCTTGCAATTCCGGGAGAAGAAAGTTATTCTATCCAGCTTGCTCTTGCATCCAAAGATGAAGATCAGCTGACTGAGATTCCTGTTCAGGAATATCTGCTGGAAGCAACCAAGCTTACAGGAGCAGGAGATGGTGCCACTACATTTGAGAAAGGCAAATCTTATAAGGTTACCATGATTATTTATGGTCTTGAAGAAGTTCAGATCACTGCAACTCTTGAAGCTTGGCAGGATGGCGGCGAGACCGTGATTGATCCGGATGAACCTAAATTTCCTGAAGAGTAATACATAGGACAATTTGAATTTCAAATGACATTATGAAAAAATTCTATTTTATAGGCGCAGCTGCTCTTGCCGCAATGACAATGAGCTGCTCCAAGACAGATAACCAGCCTGAAGGCGGTGTAATCCTTGACCCCAATGCTCCGGTTGAGGTGACATTCAACACCCCTACAATCAGTGTAGAGACAAAGGCCATTGATCCTGAGACTTTCCTTGTCGAGGGTTCTTCTGCAGCAGGACTTGAGGTCGGCGTTTATGGCCTTGAGACAGACCAGGCAGGTAACCTTATATGGGATTCCGCTGACGAGACTACATCAATCACAGACCTCGTGAACAGGAATGTGACTGTATCCGAAGACGGCAAAATCAATTTTGACGACCCGGATGTATACTATCCGGTAAGCAGTGACAAGACATTCTCATTCTACGGCTACTATCCTTATAATCCTGATGCTACAGCTGAGACAGATGCTTGTACTGTCACATATGACCTTACTGTGGGTAATGTGGATATTCTCTACGCGTCAGCTTATGCAACAGCACTGACATCTGCCGGTGCCGGCCAGTACGGCTTCAACGCAGCTTATATCCGCCGCCTCCTCAGGGTTCAGGGAGACCATCCGTATCTTCCTTCTTTCAGATTCCAGCACAAGCTGACTGCCCTTGAGTTTGTCGCTTCGCCTAAGGCCGGTGAAGATGTGGGTGCAGCCATGCAGGTAGTAGGATTTGAACTCGTGAATGTTGACACTCAGGTGAGACTCACCATTGCTTCAACTCTCAAGGATGACTGCGGAAAGATAGAGGGACTTCAGCAGGGTAACCTTTCTGCCGGGGACAACCTCGCAATTACTCCTGTAGCCGAAGGTGCGCCAATCCACACATTCACTCTTGTCCCTGGTGACCGCTATGAGGCTGTCATTACCATCAGCAGAGACGGCATCCCGCAGGAGCCGGTGACCGTAGATGTAACTACAGCAGCAACAGACGGAACTTTCAAGCCTGGAACAAAGTATACAATGAACATTGTAATCAGAAGTCCGCTTGAAGTAGAAATCTTCACTACAGAAGTAGAAGACTGGGTAGAGGTTGATGGCGGCTCGATTGAAATCTAACCCATCCATTTATAAACCATTTAACACCAATTATCATGAAAAGGACTATAGTGCTTGGCCTTGCGGCTCTTGCAGTTCTTGCAGGATGCTCCAAGACAGTTGTCGAGCAGCCGGCTGCTCCGGCCGACAACGATGCCTGGGTCTATGATGAGACTCTGCCAGTTCCTGTGGCTTTTGTGGCTCCGGGGCTGACTCTCACCAAGGCTGAGGTTGCCGGCGCCATCGAAGGCAGTGTCATGAACGGCCTTGACATAGGTGTGTTCGGACTTGCCACCAACGACGGCGTTCCTGCATGGGAGAACGGCGGGGATGCATTCCTTATCCACAACACTAAGGTCACAACAGGAGAAGACGGCTCGGTAACTTTCGACCCTGCCGTATATTACCCGTCAGACAATGACCTTAACTACTCATTCTATGCATATTATCCGCACAGACAGACCAGCTATACGGATGGAGCATTCACTGTGGACTTCTCGCTCGGATACACAGATGTCCTCTGGGCAGAGGAGCATGCAATAACTTTCGGTACAGATCCTGTATATAGAGGCTTCAATGCCACTTATTGCCGCTATGTGAAGCAGATCGGCAGATATGACCTCATGCCTGCGCTGAACTTCCAGCACATGCTGACGGCCTTCCGCTTTGTCGCCAAGTCCACGACCGAGCTGAGCAACATCAAGATTACAAAGCTCAAGGTGCTTAACATCAATACGCGGGCTACTCTTGAGGTTGCAGGTCCGGATGCCGGCACGATGACTTATTCACAGCCTGGCGAGCGTTTCGTATATGCTGACCCTGCAGTTGCCAATTCAGCACTCGATGTCACTCCTACGATTGCCGGAGTAGAGGTCGGTACACTCATTCTTGAGCCTGCCACTACTGTTGAAGTTGAAGTTACACTCCGGCTTGACAACGGCACGACCAATACAGTGACTGCATCTCTTGACGGCAACTTTGTCGCAGGACACAGATATGCCTTGACACTCACCGTCAGAAGTCCGGAAGAAGTTGACCTCAGCACAAGCCTTGACCCATGGGTTGACGAAGGCGGTTCAGGTGAAACAATCGGATAATGATGAAATTCTTGCGCAGATTATTATCGGGCATTATTTTGCCGCTTCTCATGCTGTGTGTCTCCTCCCATGAGGCAGACGCACAGCAGGTAGCGGTGAAGACAAATGTGCTCATGTGGGCGGGGATGACCCCGAACCTCGGTTTTGAAATTGTTACGGGCGAGCACACAAGTGTGGATCTCGGTGCATTCGGCCATTTCAAGCCATATGGCATCAATTCCAAGATTGTGGGCCTGCAGCCTGAATTCAGATATTGGTTCAACGGCCGTCCCATGATCCGTGAGTTCATAGGCATAGGTGCCCTGATGACAATCTACGATATCACTTGGAAGAATACTGTCTATGATGGGGACGCAGTGGGGCTCGGTATCACTGGGGGCTATGTGTTCTCCTTGGGAAAGCGCTGGAATCTTGAACTTTCCGGCAGCTTCGGCTTCCTGTATTTCTATCAGAAACAGTATTTCTCCAATGATAATTATGATGATTATTTTGTAGATGAGGCAGTAAGGACCAATGCACAGGGCTACAAGATGTTCCCTGTGGACCTCGGAATAACATTCTCGTATATCATCAAATAATCCTGTAATCATTGAATCAGTTAATGCCGCAGCAGATGAAAAAGTCTCTCTTTCTCTTCATATTCTTTTCGGTTCTTGCCGCATGCTTTTCCTCCCATGTGCTTGATGCCCAGGAAATCAAGACTGTCACGGGAAAAATCCTGAACAAGACTACCGGAAAACCGTTTGATCCGCAGACTGTCACCATATATACATTCAATACGGTAGGAGAGGCTGAGGATGCACTGCGTGCAATGAAAGAGACCGGATATTTCTTCGGAAACCTTGAGGTAAAGCCTGAGGCAGACGGCTATTATGAAACCAGAGTAGCAGAGACAGGAGCATTGTTTGTCGCCATAGAAGGTGTTGAAGAGAAGCCTCTGGAGAAGGTTAACTACAGGATTGTAATCAATTTCAATATCGTGGGCGGAAATATTCTGCCTCCGTCGATTTCAACTGCTCAGGTGACTGAGCCCCAGCCTATTGAAGGAGAAAATGAAATTCAGGGCGACACTCTGACAGCGACAAGCACCATTCCGCTTCCGGACCGGTTCGGAAAGACCAATGCCAGGCTCATTCTCCAGCCGATTCTTTTCAGCGCAGAAACTTCCGATACAATCAGATATCTTGCCCCGAGAATTTATGACGGAGAGCAGTACAGCCTGACACAGGACAGGAGGATGGAATATGATTCCAGGCAGAACGATCCTCTCGTGCGCTTTGTGAATCCGGACATGCCTCTCCGGGCTGATTCCATGATAGTCAACTGGGCAGACAAGATAAAGCTGCCTGACCCCTCCAAAGGATATTATGTGGAGGGCTATCTCCAGATGGAGGACTACAACGCCATTTATTACAATGATACGATAATGCTCGCCTCACCGAGGGCCCGGCGTCCTCTCAGATTCCTGGAATATTCATTCGACCAATATAACCTTGACCCTAACAAATATAAGGAGCGCGCGCAGAAGGAGCTCCGCAATACTTCAAGCAACATTTCACTGAATTTTCTGGTAAACAGGGCCCAGATTGATGAGAAAGATACTGTCGGAATGCAGCAGCTCGAGCAGCTCAGGACGGATCTTCTCGGGATAGTCAAGGGAGACGGTTCCCGTCTGACCGAATTCCACCTCAAGGGAATTTCATCGCCTGACGGTTCCTATAACTCCAATCTCAATCTTGCCAAGGCAAGGATGAACTTTGCCATGTCCCAGATTACTTCAGTCATTTCCCGGCACGATCTGGACAGAATATTCCATTCCACAAAGGCAGAAGTGGCTCCATGGAGCGCAGTGGCTGATATTCTTGAAGCAGATTCTCTGAAAACCGAAGCCGCAGACGTCAGGGCAATCATTGAGCAGTATCCCAACAGCCATGATTCCCAGGGAATACGGATCAGGCGTCTGCCATATTATAAGGAAATCATTTCTCCGCGCCTGTCACAGCTCAGGACAATAACCTACGAATACAAGTACGAAATCAACAGGGAACTTACCCCGGCCGAGATTCTGGACAGGTATGAGAATGACCAGGACTACCGCAGCGGCAAGAAGAAATTCGCTCTGTACGAGTACTGGCATCTTTTCCAGATGGTGAAGGACAAGGATGAACTGTTTGAACTGTACAAGCGCGCATACAATGATTCCAAGGAAATTTCCGGCACTCCGTGGGCTCTTGCCGCCAACAATTATGCCCTCGGCTGTCTGGAACGCGAAATCATCGACACTACGATTCTTTCGCCTCTCATCAACGCCGGATTCAGGATAAACATCGAGACGAAGAGGGCGGACGGGACAGTATCCTCTGTAATCAATCCTGACGCCTGCGTGGCGAATCAGATTGCCATGCTGTTGAAATCCAACAATTTCTCACGCGCCAGCGTGCTTGTGCAGATTCTTCCCAACACTGACCGCTTCAGGATGATCAAGGCCTTGACGATGTGTCTCTGCGGAATGTACAAGGGCGGCAGGACATTGGAGGAGCAGCAGAGAAATCTCGGATATTTCAATGTCATAGCCAATTCCACCCCGAGGAACAAGGTAGTCATGAGTCTGGCCATGCGTACCCCGAATTATGACAGAGCCGCAGAGGCTGCGATAGAGGAATTGCCGCAGGACGAGGCTCTCACGGATTATTTCAAGGCCATTGTAGCCTGCCGCAATGCAGAACGGGCCGCAACATCAGGTGATGCCTTTACGGCTTTCATGGAAGAGGACGAGGCCAAGTTCTGGCTGCAGTCGGCAATTTCAAAGGACAAGAATTACTATCATATAGCGGAGTCTGACAAGGATATCACTGAGTCCGTCTTCACTATGATTGAGGAAGATATGAATAAGGCTAAGAACGGTGAAGATGAGCAGCTGTAAATTTTTCAAGGACATATACCGTACCGTACTCTACTCTCTGGCCTTGCTCTGCATGCCGATGACAGCTCTGTATGCCGGAGCCGTTCCCGCAGCATCCGGGCAGACCGATACGCTTGCTGTTTCCCCGGCAGATACTTCGTCCGTATCGCCTGCGGATTCAGCCTCTTCCGATGACAGAGGGTTTGACGCATTGAAATACACCCTTCAGAAACGATATATTTATCGGGGAAAGGATTTCAAGTCGGAAAAATTCACTGACAATACTTTCCTTTCGCTTCATGCAGGTACGGAGCAGTTCGTGCCTTTCGGCAATTCCACCTACGCATGGGGGCTGGCGGCCCGCCTGTCATACGGAAAATGGATTGACAAGTACAATGCTCTCCGTCTCTCGCTTGCGGCAGAGCAGCATTTCCGCAATGTCGACCGTCAGCATATCTGGAATGTGGGCTTCGATGTGTCCCACATGTTCAATCTGAGCGCATATTTCGGAGGATACAATCCGGCCAGATTCTTTGAGATATCCACAGTCGAAGGCTTCAGATACAGATATTCCATTATGGACGGGCACGGCTATCACGCAGGGGCTCTCCATATCGGCTTTAACCTGAAGATGAATGTGGCCAAGAATCTGGATTTCTTCATCGAGCCGCTTGTATCAGCCAATTCTGACGGAATGGACCATTCCGGGGGATGGAACTGGAGGATATATGACATAGGATATGGCGGCACTATGGGTGTAAACTGGCGTTTCCATTCCTTTGAGCCATACAGATGTCCTGCCGAGACACGCGGAAGCTCATTTGTTTCCGTGTCAGCCGGCCCACAATATCAGAACTCGGATCTTGTCTATGATTTTGACGGATTCCACCGCTCTCTCGGTGCCCAGTACAACATTTCATACGGACGCTGGTTTTCAAGAGTCTTTGCTCTCCGCCTCACGGGATTCTTTGCCCACAGCAGATGGAAAGAATACATAGACGGTACGCGCAAGAACACTCTCTATTATGGGGCCAGAGTGGAAGGAATGCTTGATGTCATAAGGCTCTTCACTCCGAAGGACAGATACGGTGACGGGCTCGGCCCTCATTTCTCACTCTCGCTTCTTTTCGGTCCGGAAGTCGGCGGCATGACCAAACAGGAACTTTCCGACAATATCAACAGACTCTACCTGGGACTTGCCGGCGGGGTACAGGCAAAGTACCGCGTCATAGATTATCTTTCGGTGTATGTCGAGCCGCATTTCTCAGTGGTGCCCTACAATGTCGTGAACGAGAGTCCGGAACCTCTCAAGCATGTGGGCTACAACTACTACGACGGCACATTCAACATTAATTTCGGAGTTGAACTTGACCTCGGGCAACTGAAAAGGCATACCGAGGCCAAATAATTGGGATACAATGAAAAAGAGTATCTTGTCAGTCACAGTCCTGTCCTCACTCATGATGCTGCAGGCGGGATTATCCGTCAGTGCCCAGGAAATCAAGATTATCCCGCGTCAGGATGAAACGGTCCAGGTCGGGAACAGAAGGCACATTTCATTCCAGGTGTCCGTCCCTGCTGAATATAATACAAAGAAACTCTATTTGGCTTTCTTTATGCCGCAAGGAGAGGCGTACAATGTCAGTCAGGACGGATTTGAGGAAAGGACGGTCCCGCTCATGATAATCCCTGAAAAGGATTCCGAATGGAAGAGGAAGACCGATTTTCTTTCCGAGATATTTGAGACACATGTGGTCCTTGATAATCTGACGGACACTGTCAATACTGTCCTCTGGTATTCGACAGACAGGAAAAAGGCCGAAGATACAGTCATTGTTTCTTCTTCACATGTACGCAGGCCTTTCCGGATGCTGGAGTATCCGCTTGACAACTATAACCTTGATTTCAACAGTAATATGTCAAGGCCGAGAAAAGAACTCAAGCGCTTCACAACAGAAACGGCTCTCCGCTGCGTGCCCGGCAGTCATATGCCCGATGTCAAGGACTCATTGACATCCCGATCCCTGGCAGGACTGAAGTCATCTCTTGCCGGAATCATCAATTCTGAAAGCATGAAATTGATGGAGATTCATATTGTAGGATGGGCATCTCCGGACGGCAACACTGCAGCAAATGAAACTCTCGCCCGGAAAAGAATGGCGGAGGCGGACGAAATCATCAGGTCTGTCGTCCCGAAGTCTACAAGGGAGAGGACTTACATCACGCAGAACACAAAGGTGGCAGGATGGGATGATGTCGCAGCGGCGATGGAGAAGGATTCGCTATTTGCCGAAGCTGCGGAGATCCGCGCCATACTTGACTCCTTCAGTTCTGCGGAAAGCCGGTACTCCCGAATAAGGAATCTGCCTTTTTATAAGAATGACATAGTCCCGTATCTGTCGGAGTTCGGGAAGATTACTGTAGAATACCGTTATGAGGACTGCAGAGTCCCTTCTCCGGAAGAAATATATGCCCGTTATATGGAAGACGATGAATATCATTCCGGGGCAAAAGAATTCTCATCAGATCAGCTCTGGCATCTTCTCAGGATGGTTGAAGACCGGGATGAACTTTATGAATTGTCCAGGCGGGCCTGTGACCAGTATCTAAAGGAATATGGCCGCCCATGGATGCTGTCCTCGTTTCTGCTTGCAAAAGCCAAGGCCGAACGCGGTATTTCCGATACGGCTCTCCTCGCCCCGTTCATAAATGAATATGTTCCGGGGACTTATCCGGCTATAATTGCCCTGCAGACGGTCATGTACGCGATTGCCGGGGATTTATACAGGGCAGTGAGCCTGCTGCGTCTGCTGCCGGACAATGAATGCCACAGCCTGCTGAAGTCAATGATAATGTATCAGGCGGATTATTTTGCAGCCTCCGGAAATGAAAGTCTCCGTGCCGTGCAGCAGGAGCGCTTCAATGACATATTGTCTTCTTCTCCAAGAAACAAGGCCATAATGTATCTTTCCCTCTGTACGGATTCGGACGATGCCAGGGCATCGGAAGTCATTGGGGCTCTTCCCGAGGACGATGCCATGACATATTACCTGAAAGCAGTGCTGGCATGCCGCCGTGCCGCCGGCTATTCGTCCTCAGGAGACACGGACAATTCTTTCAGGGAAGAAGAAAATGCTGCCGGATTATTGTCTGAAGCCATAAGGCGCGACTGTTCATTGAAGAAGACAGCCGCAGATGACGGAGATATAATCGGGAGAGTCTACCGGACGGCGCTGCAGTCCCTGTAGTTTCTTATTTCGTGAAAAGTTTCTAACTTTGAACGGAATATGAGCATGTATGAAAAATAGGTATGTAAACATATTCGTCATTGCCGCCATCATGACGGCAATGACATTTGTTTTACCAGCATCGTTGAGTCCTTCCTATGCGGCTTCTCCTGATGTGCAGGAGGTAAAGGGTATGGATGTCCTGCGCAAGCTTGAGGACAAGGTGCGCCGGTATGAGCAGAGGCAGCGGGAAAAGTATTTCCGCTACATACAGCGGCTGTCCCGCAAGGAAAAAGCCAGGCCGGAAAAACCGGGGAAAGTAGAGATAGACAATGCCCTTGAAGTATCCGTGGAGGAAAGGGAAAACCGTCTGGTGGGCAACAGGAGGCTTCTGAGTTTCGATGTCAATGTTCCTGTCGGCCTTATCCGTCCCAATTCTGTCATGAATCTCCGTCTCTACCTCTGCGAAAACGATGACAGCTTTCTGCCAAGGGATTTCTGTGCTGAATGGGACTATCCTCTGGACAGGGTCAAAGTGTCTGCGATGGACAGCCTCAAGGTCATTACCTTTACCAATGACCTCACGCTCAAGGGGGATACCCGCAAATATCAGGTGAAAGCCCTGATGGATATTCAGAAAGGAAAGAAAATATATTTTCAGGATACCCTGACTGTTGCTTCAGACCGTATATGGAGGCCACTCCATCTTCTGGACATGCCGGTTTCATCATATGTTCTGAATCCGGACGACTTTATTGTATCCCCGCGGCTTGAGCTCCGCAACACCACAACGGCAGTGAGCCTCGGCTTTGTCCCCGGCTCGTCGCGCCTTGATATGTCCGACAAAGGCAATTCCGACAGGCTCCGCAATCTGAAGGCTGACATTTCCAATATCCTTGGCCGCAGTGCGTTCCAGCTGAAAAGCATCAGAATTTCTGCCTATAGGCCTGCTGACTCGGGCGCGGATGGCAGGAAACTCTCGTCCGACCGTATAGAAGCGGCCATGGAACTGATAAATTCCATCCTTCCCCAAAATGTCAGGAACAGGACATACATCCAGACCAAGACAGTGGATGTGGGACGGAGAGATTCTCTGTATGACAAGAGAAATTCTGTGCTTGTCGAGTATGTGTATGAAAGCCTCAGGGCACTTTCTCCTGATGAAATCCTTGCGAAATACGAGTCCGAGACCGCGGCTGTCAAGCCTCAATACGGGCTTGACGAATACCTGCAACTGTTTTCTGCGGTGAAAGACCCCGACCGCCTGTATGATTTGTACCAGCGGGCATACAGGGAGTCCGTCGCCATAAACGGACGGCCATGGCCGCTTGCCGCAGGCAATCTTGCCGCAGCCTCTCTGGAAAGGGGAATTGCCGATACGACAATTCTGTCTCCTCTCATTGACAGGGCATGTCCGGTCAATCACTATGTATACAAGCCGGACGGCTCGGTAAAAGAAGTCGTCAATATTGAACAGACAGTTGCCCTGCAGATAATGACTTATCTTGCCGGGGATGACTACGACAGTGCGTGCTCTCTTCTTCCCATACTGCCGGATACCGGGGAAAACATGCTTTTGAGAGCCATCGTTCTCTGTCACGGTGGCTATTATATGAAGTCTTCATCCCCGGCCATGAAGGATCTCTCCGATGAAATCTCCGTAATAGTGTCAGCATCATCACCGGTAAACAAAGTCGTGATGTATCTTGCGCAGGACAAGGCCGCATTTGACCGTATGGCCGAGCAGACTCTTCTGACAATGACGGAGGAATCTGCCAAGGTACAGTACCTCTGGGCCATAGTCCGCAGCCGAGATGCACAGCGAAGCCGTGATGCCGGAGACATGGATTCATATTATGAGAATTTCAATGCCGCAGTTGATTTTCTTGTCTCTGCTTTCAGGCTGGATGACTCGTTCATCAGCACTGCACTGAATGAAGGCGACATCCCGGAAGACATAGTCCGGGATGCAGTGACGGAGATTTCTGATTATTAGTCAGATTTCGCCCCCCCCGAAGATGTCATTCGGTCCTTCCCGGATACTGCTTCAGTCCTTCAGCAAGGCACTTGAGGGCTTTCTCCATTTCAGGGATTTCAAGCACATAGGCTATACGGGCATAGTTGGTGCCCATTCCCGGAGTCTTGAAGAATGACGCGGCCGGGGTGACCATGGTCGTGGCGTTCCCGTACCTGAATTCCTCGAGCATCCAGCGGGCGAACTTCTCGGTGTCGTCGACCGGAAGCTTGGCCACGGTGTAGAAGGCACCCATAGGAAGGGGAGTGTATACCCCCGGAATCGAGTTCAGGGTGTCTATCATATAGTTCCTTCTTCTTATGTATTCTTCGCGGACAGCGTCGAAATATTCCTGAGGGGTGTCGAGGGCGCCGATGGCGGCTATCTGTCCGAGTACAGGAGGGCAGAGGCGGGCCTGGGCGTACTTCATGGCTGCGGCCATCACTTCCCTGTTGTGGGACACGATGCAGCCGACGCGCGCGCCGCAGAGATTGTATCTCTTTGACACAGAATCAACCAGAATGACATTCTGGTCAAGGTCAGGGATGTTCATGGCCGAGAAATGAGGCTCGTCGGTGTAGCAGAATTCCCTGTACACTTCATCGGAGATGAGGAAGAGGTCATGCCTGCGGGCCACTTCTCCGAGGGCGAGCATGCTCTCTTTGGTATATAGGGTTCCGGTAGGGTTGCCCGGGTTGCATATCAGGATGGCCTTGGTCTTGTCCGTGATGGCCTGTTCGAATTCCTCAATGTCGGGCACCTGGAAACCTTTGCTTATGTCGGTCGGAATGGCCTTCAGGGTGATTTCATTCATGAAGGCGAAAGTGTTGTAGTTGGTATAGAACGGCTCAAGCACAAGCACTTCGTCTCCGGCGTTGCATGTGATTTCAAGGGCAAGGAGGACGCTCTCGCTGCCGGCGACCGTCACAATGAGCTCCGGGACCTCGATGTTGATGCCGATTCTGCGGTAGTATTTTTCCACGAGCCCTTTCCGGAGCTCCATCAGGCCTGCAGAATTGGAATAGGAAACATTCTTCAGATTTATGTTTTTCACTGCATCAAGGGCACATGACGGGGACTTTATGTCCGGCTGTCCCATGTTGAGCCTGTATACTTTAACACCTTTCTCAACGGCCGCGTCAGCAAGCGGTATGAGTTTTCTGATGGCAGATGCCGGCATCTGCTGGGCCTTAGCGGAAATCTTTGCCATATTTTTGTTCAATTAAATCGGCTGCAAATATAGTCTTTTTTCTTCCTTTTTTCTACCTTTGCGGGCGTTCTTGAGAATTAATTCTTGATTTTATGGCAGCGTTCAGACAAAGAGCATTGAATGAAGCGGCATCCCACCACGCCGAACGCTTCTGCGTTGAAGATGGACCGGTGTCGAAGTATTTCGGCAAGAATGTGCTTGACCTCTTCAAGATGAGAAGCTACATGTCCAGACAGGCCTACGAGGCCGTGCTTGCAGCCGTCAAATACGGGGCGAAGCTGGACAGGAGCGTATCCAACGAGATTGCCTCCGGCATGAAAGCCTGGGCGATGGAGATGGGGGCCACGCATTATACCCATCTTTTCCATCCTCTTACCGATGCCACTGCGGAGAAGCATGAGGCATTCATAGTGGTCAAGGACGGACAGGCATTCGAAAGATTCAGCGGCAGCGCACTTGTGCAGCAGGAGCCGGATGCCTCAAGTTTCCCGAACGGAGGCCTCAGGAATACATTCGAGGCCAGGGGATATTCCGCCTGGGACCCGTCTTCCCCGGTGTTCATCCTGGACGGCACGCTCTGCATTCCGTCAGTGTTCGTTTCCTATACGGGAGAAGCCCTGGACACAAAGGTGCCGAACCTCAAGTCACTCCAGGCACTGAGCGATGCCGCTTCGTCTGTGGCGAAGCTGTTCGACCCTTCGGTCAAAAGCGTCCATGTCAATCTCGGCCTTGAACAGGAATATTTCCTCGTCGACGAGTCACTGTACAACGCAAGGCCAGACCTTGTGCTCTGCGACAGGACAGTCATCGGCCATACTTCCGCCAAGGACCAGCAGCTCGAGGACCATTATTTCGGCGCCATTCCTTCCAAGGTCAGCGCATTCATGAAGGACTTCGAGACAGAGGCATACAAGCTCGGCATCCTTCTCCAGACAAGGCACAATGAGGTGGCTCCTAACCAGTTCGAGTGTGCTCCGGTGTACTGCGAGGCCACAAAGGCCATAGACCAGAACATGATGCTGATGATTATCATGCAGAAGGTCGCTGAGAAGCATCATCTCAAGGTGATATTCCACGAGAAGCCTTTTGACGGTGTGAACGGCTCAGGCAAGCACTGTAACTGGTCGATTGTCACGGACGGGGGAGTGAACCTCCTTTCCCCGGGCAAGACCCCGACCAAGAACCTGCAGTTCCTGTCGTTCTATGCGGCAGTTCTCAAGGCTGTCCACGACCACCATTACCTTCTGATGGCCAGCATCGCCACCCTGAGCAATTCATACAGGCTCGGAGGCAACGAGGCCCCGCCTGCAGTGATGTCTGTCTTCTCGGGCACTACCCTTTATAATATATTCCAGTCCATAGAGAACATGCAGGACCTGCATGAGGATGTGGTCAACCAGGAGGCCATCAGAATAGTGAATGCCATTCCGGACATTTTCCCGGACAACACCGACAGGAACAGGACATCTCCGTTCGCCTTCACCGGCAACCGCTTCGAATTCAGGGCAGTCGGCTCATCGGTCAATGTCGCTTCAGCGGTATATGTCCTCAATTCAGTTGTCGCCGAGAGTCTCAACAATTTCAAGGCAGAGGTGGATGCCCTCATTGCGAAGGGGGAAGAACTTTCCAATGCAGTCATGACCGTAGTCAGGAAATTCATCCACGAGTCCAGGAACATCATGTTCGAGGGCAACGGCTACAGCAAGGAATGGGAAGAGGAGGCGAAGAGAAGGGGACTGCGCGCCATCACCAATGTGCCGGAGTCATACGAAGTCTATCATGAGAAGAAGACCGTGGACCTGTTCTCCAAGCTCGGGGTGCTTGCCCCGAATGAGGTCGAGGCGAGGTTTGAGGTCCTGAACGAGACATATGTGAAGAAACTCCAGATAGAGGCAAGGGTAATAGGGGATATCTGTCTGAATCATGTCCTTCCTGCCGCAATCCGCTATCAGAACATTCTGATAGAGAATGTCAAGGGGGTAAAGGATGTCTTCGGTGAAGAATTCCGGGAACTCTGCGCATCGGAAGTCTCGACCCTGAAGAAGATTTCCATGTTCATCAACAGGATGTCCTCCGATGTGGAGGCCCTCGTGGAGGCCCGCAAGCATGCTAACAGGATAGAGGACATAGCGGAAAGGGCAAAGGTGTATTCTCATGAAGTGAAGGACCTCATGGACAAGGTCCGCGACAGCGCAGACCATCTTGAAATGCTTGTCGACGACGAGATGTGGCCTCTGCCTAAATACCGCGAACTGCTGTTCATATAAGAGAACCGCTGTCCAGATAATAATGCAGTCCAGATAATATAAAAAGATGTTTATAGCCAGCATAGAAGCAGAAGAAATAGAGCGTCTGGAGCAGGCGAGCTTTCCGGGACGGATTCATCTGATTGATACGGTCGGGTCTGAGTTCAACAAGGCCGTGTCTTATCTCAAGTCCCAGAAGGTCATCGGCTTTGATACGGAGACGCGTCCCTGTTTTTCGGCTTCCCAGCCGAGATATGGAGTGGGGCTGCTTCAGCTGTCCGGCAAAGAGCATGCTTTCCTGTTCAGAATCAACCATATGGGGCTTCCGAAGAAATTGTCTTCACTGCTCGCCAGCAACAGGGTCATCAAGGTCGGGGCGGCAGTGACAGATGATATCCGGGGACTGCAGAAATATCAGGAGTTTACGCCGAGGGCATTCGTGGATCTTCAGAAAATAGTCGGTGACTATGGAATCCATGACAGGAGTGTAAAGAAAATGACAGCCATCATCCTGGGATTCAGGATATCCAAGGCCCAGCAGCTTTCCAACTGGGAGGCCGAGACTCTTTCGGAATCGCAGATGAAATACGCCGCGACAGATGCCTGGGTGTGCAGGGAGATGTATCTGAGGCTCATGAATTCAGAGCCTCTTCCTCAGACGGACTCTTTATAAATCTTCCCGCCGGCGCTTTTATTATATTAAGGTATGGACAAAGTCATATTGAAGAGAGGCAGGGAGGAGTCCCTGAAGAGATTTCATCCCTGGGTGTTCTCAGGAGCGATAGCCCAGATAATTGGAAACCCTGCGGAGGGGGATGTCGTGGGCGTATACGCCTCTGACGGCACATTCCTGGCCTGCGGCCATTACCAGATAGGCTCAATAGCCGTGCGTGTCCTGAGTTTCGACTCGGATGTGCTGAAGCCGGATTTCTGGAAGACAATGCTTTCAAGGGCCCTTGAAGAGAGAAAGGCACTTGGCCTTAGCGGACAAAGCCGGACGACATGCTACCGGCTTGTGCATGGTGAAGGGGACAATCTTCCGGGGCTGATCATCGACTGGTACGACGGAGTATGTGTCATGCAGGCCCATTCAGCCGGGATGTTCCGCTCCCGTCTTCAGATAACCGATGCCCTGAAAGAAGTCTATGGAGACGAACTCAAGGCTGTCTATGACAAGAGTTCCGGGACGGCTCCGTTCAAGGCCGGACTCGACCTTGTGGACGGATACACATACCGGAAAGAAGGATTCAGCGACGACAGCCAGACCGTCCTTGAATACGGGCACAGGTTCCTGGTGAACTGGACTGACGGCCAGAAGACGGGGTTCTTCCTTGACCAGAGAGAGAACCGTCATCTCGTTGAGAAATATGCAGCCGGCCGCAATGTGCTGAACCTTTTCTGCTATACCGGAGGCTTTTCCGTATATGCACTTTGCGGCGGTGCTTCGCATGTGGATTCCGTGGACAGTTCCAGGCGTGCAATGGAGCTCGTGGACAAGAACATCGTCCTGAACGGTTTTTCGGCAGGACAGCATGAAGGTTTCTGCTGTGACGCCATTGATTTTCTCAAGAATGTCCCTGAAGGAAAATATGACATGATGATAGTGGACCCGCCGGCATTCGCAAAGCACCGCGGTGCCCTGCACAATGCCCTCAGGGCATATCAGAGACTGAATGCCGCCGCAATTTCAAAGGTAGCGTCAGGCGGACTTGTCTTCACCTACAGCTGTTCTCAGGTTGTTGACAAGGAGACATTCGCCCTGACAGTCTTTTCCGCTGCCGCCCAGACAGGAAGAAGTGTCCGTATACTTGACCGGCTCAACCAGCCCGGAGACCATCCCGTAAATATCTACCATCCGGAAGGGGAGTATCTGAAAGGGCTCCTTCTCTATGTCGAATAGTATGGCACGGCATTTGCTATAAATAATCGCGGCCTTTGGAATCCGCATGACGGATGAAGACAGAGCCGACGTTTGTTTGAAATTCTGATTCATTTTAAATTGACGGCAGAGATTGTTTGGAATTTAATAAAAAATTGCTATCTTTGCAGTCCGTTTGAAATAAGGTGCTATGGCCGAGTGGTTAGGCAATGGTCTGCAAAACCATGCACAGCAGTTCGATTCTGCTTGGCACCTCGAACTTATTGGTTATTAGTTTTAGTGTTATTAATTATGTGGTTAGTAGAGGGGCCCCACGTGAGTGGCGCAACCTCTTTTTTTATACCCGGATTTTTTATGCCCCGAACTTCTTCAGTTCCTCATACACCCTGCAGACAGGGAATCCCATTATCGTATAGAATGAGCCTTCGATGCCGGTGATGCCGATGTATCCTATCCATTCCTGTATACCATAGGCCCCGGCTTTGTCGAATGGCCTGTATTTCTCTATGTAATAGTTGATTTCCTCCTCTGACAATGTCTTGAAGGTGACTTTTGCCGTGTCGCTGAATGTCTCTTCGCTACTGCTGTCCCTGAGTGTGACGGCGGTAATTACCTCATGAGTCCGTCCGGAAAGCAGGCGGAGCATGTTTGCAGCGTCTTCAGCGCCGTGCGGCTTGCCGAGAATTTTGTCTCCGCACAGGACCATAGTGTCCGAGGTAATCAGAATCTCGTCAGGGGCGAGGCTGCGGTGGAAACCGTGCGACTTTCCGACGGACATGAGTTCCGGAATCATCCTGTGCGGAGTCTCCGGAGCATATTTTTCTTCAAAATTATTTTTCGTGTCCACCTCGAAGCTTATGTCCAGGCCGCCGAGGAGTTCTTTCCGTCTGGGGGACCCGCTTCCGAGAATTATTTTTTTCTTCTGCATGATTCAGAACTTTTTCTTGTACAGGCTCACGTCCAGGTCCCATTTGCCCTGCATCTTCATGACCATCTCTATGGTATTGCGGACAAATCCTTTCCCTCCCGGATACGGGGAGATATAGTCGGCTATCTCCTTGACTTCAGGCACTGCGTCTGACGGGCATGCCCCGCATCCGCATGCAATCATTACCGGGGCGTCAGGGAGGTCGTCGCCGCAGAACAGCACTTCCTCAGGACCGAGCCTGTGTCTGGAGCAGAAATCATTGAAGTCCTCCATCTTGTCCCTTGAGCCGAGGTAGACATCCTCCGGCTTTACGCCGCATGTCCTGAACCTCTGCCGGATGCTTTCGGAACGGCCTCCGGTGATGATTCCGAGGTGATAGCTGTGCATGGAGGCCATTCTCAGCCCGAATCCGTCCTTTGAATCAAAGGTGCGGTAGAGCTCGCCGGACAGGTCGGCAAGGATGCCCCCGTCCGTCATAACTCCGTCCACATCGAAGGCAAAAGCCCTGATGCGCATAAGAGATTCCCTGTCCATGAATCAGGATTTTGCCCCGTTGCCCATGTTGCCGAATCCTCCCATAGGGAAAGTTCCCTTGGGCTCTCCGAAAGTGATCTGGCCGTTCTGGGCCTCATATTTGGAGATGTTGTCCTGAAGAGCCAGCAGAAGCCTCTTGGCGTGTTCCGGTGACATGATTATCCTGTTGGTGACCTCAGGCTTGGGCAGTCCCGGAAGCATGGTCGCGAAATCAAGGATGAATTCGCTGTGGGAGTGGGTGATTATCACAAGGTTGGAATATGAGCCCTTCGCGATGTCCTGCTTGAGCTCGAAGCTGAGTTTCTTTTCTTCGTTTTCCATTTCAATATAGATATTTGTCGGCAAATATACGCAGAAGCCGAGAGAAAAAGAATTAACTTGTTCAATTTTCATTAACGGGACTGAACAAACCATGATACGAAGACATTGGTGTAATCGTTCTTCTGCTAGTTCCGGATGCAATGTAATCCGGACGGATACGGCTGCTGATGTGAAATGTCAGTTGTCGTAATCTTGGACAAGGTCAATGAAGGTAAGCTTGATTTCATCCCAATCCTTTCCTTCAAGGCACACGGGGGCTTCCATCTCGTTGGCTTCGCTGAAGTCTATAAGGGATTTGAGCACTTGCCCTTCATCGTGTTCCCACGGATGTCTTAGTTTATGCAATTCCAGCATATCGCCGATAGTGTATCTCTCCAGCAGTTTGTGGACATCCCAAAAATCCTTTTTCCTGCCTCCCCTAGATATTGCATTGATTTTCATTGCTGCTATATCATCAAGCGAAGCCATGCGAATACCATCAATGGTTTCAGCTGCGCGTATGAATTTGTCCGTGTACATCAAATTTAGATTATGAATTTATTCTTTCTTGAATTTTTTAAAATCGGACAATCGGATTCCGTAGAATCGGGCTATTTCCTCCTGTTCTTCCCTGTTGCCTCTCTCAATGACCCTGGCAATGACGAAATTCCTGTTTTTCCCCCAGTCAATTTTGTCGAAATCCGTGTCCCAAAACAGTATCCGTCTTATATTGGGAATCCCGGTGATCAAGGATGAAAGCCTGTTCTTCTTGTACTGCTCTACTTCATAGTACCCCTGAAGCATATACAGAAACCCCTCGTCGAAACCGAGGAAGGAATCCAGTTTCAACGAAGTTTCTACCGTAAGACTCCTCCTGCCTTTGATGACTGCATTAAGCGTCTGGTAATGCTCGCCTATCCTTTCAGCCAGTTCTCTCTGGCTGAGGTGATTCTTCTTCAGATTCCATTCTATTATCTTTCCGGGACGGATTCCCTTGTAGGCACTTGTCAATTCTGTGTTCATAATGCACAAAGATATAAAATAAACATATTTGTTTACAAAATTTATGCAAATATTGCATTGAATTCTTTCTCCTCCGGCCGCAGGTGTATAGATTATCGGGCGTGTTTTTGCAGGTTTTTCGCGGCCGTCGGTAATTAATTATGTAGCGCAGCCGAAAATACATACTCCGTAAAATCCCGCAAAATCCCCTCCGGATAGGGCGAGGTTGTCTATATTTTCCGTATATTTGCACGATATTGCGCCATGACGGTGCCGTATCAGACTGATTTTATGGAGAAGCCGGAGCGTCCGGCAAAATGTTGACATTGAGAGTTTATGGAACTTCCAGCTAAGTACAGTCCTGCCGAGACGGAGGACAAGTGGTACGCCTATTGGCTTAAGAACAAGTTTTTTCATTCGGAACCTGACGGGAGAGAGCCTTATACCATAGTCATTCCTCCGCCTAATGTGACGGGAATCCTGCACATGGGCCATGTGCTCAACAATACTTTGAACGATGTTCTGGTCCGCAAGGCCAGGATGGACGGGAAGAATGCATGCTGGGTGCCGGGGACTGACCATGCCTCGATTGCCACCGAGAGCAAGGTGGTGGCGAAGCTCAAGGCCGAGGGCATAGACAAGGAGAGTCTTACGAGGGAGGAGTTCCTGAAATACGCCTGGGAATGGAAGGAGAAGCACGGGGGCATTATTCTCAACCAGTTGCGCAAGCTCGGCGCCTCATGCGACTGGGACCGCACCAAATTTACCATGGACCCCGAGCTGAGCGAGGCTGTGATCAATACCTTCGTGTATTTTTACCGGAAAGGATATATCTACAGGGGCATAAGGATGGTCAACTGGGACCCTGTGGGCCATACGGCTGTCAGTGACGAGGAGGTGATTCACCGCGAAACTGTCAGCAAGTTCTATCACCTGAGGTATTTCATTTCGGACGGAAACGGGAAGCCGACGGACAAATACATAATAATTGCCACAACCCGTCCGGAGACAATCATGGCGGATGCCGCAGTCTGCATCAACCCCGAGGACGAGAGATACCATTGGCTCAGGGGGAAGAAGGTCCTTATCCCTCTGATAAATAAGGAAATCCCGATTATTGAAGACAGTTATGTGGAGATGGGCTTCGGTACGGGCTGTCTCAAGGTGACTCCTGCCCATGATGTCAATGACTATGAGATAGGCCTGCGCCACAATCTTCCTGTCACGGACATCATAGATGACCACGGCCGCCTCAATGAGAAGGCTCAGATACTTGTCGGGGAAGACCGTTTCGATGCGAGGAAGAAAATTGAGAAGATGCTTGCCGATGCAGGCAACCTTGAGAAAGTCGAGGACTACACTTCTCCGGTGGGATATTCGGAAAGGACCAATGCCGTCATCGAGCCGAGGCTTTCGATGCAGTGGTTCCTGAAGATGGACGCACTCGCAAAGGATGCACTTGAGTCTGTCGAGAGCGGGAAGGTGAAGCTGATTCCGGACAAGTACAGGAATACCTACAGGCACTGGATGGAGAATGTGCGCGACTGGTGCATTTCCCGCCAGCTCTGGTGGGGACAGAGGATACCTGCATATTATCTTCCTGACGGAAAATATGTTGTCGCCCCATCACCTCAAGAAGCGCTTGAGGAGGCGCGCAAGCTGAATCCCCAGGTGACGGCAGCGGATTTGAAGCAGGACGACGATGTGCTCGACACATGGTTCTCCTCATGGCTGTGGCCGATTTCTGTCTTTGATACTCACAAGGCCGGACATCCTGAGGCAGAGCCGAACAGGGATCTTGCATACTACTATCCGACCAACGACCTTGTGACAGGACCGGATATCCTCTTCTTCTGGGTGGCAAGGATGATAATGGCAGGAAACGAATTCATGCACGAAGTGCCGTTCCGCAATGTCTATCTCACCGGAATCGTGCGCGACAAGCAGGGACGCAAGATGTCCAAGACTCTCGGAAATTCTCCTGACCCTCTTGAACTCATAGCCAAATACGGTGCCGACGGAGTCCGCCTGGGCATGCTGCTCTGCACATCCGCCGGAAACGACATCCTCTTCGACGAGTCCCAGGTGGAGCAGGGCAGGAATTTCTGCAACAAGATATGGAATGCATACAGGCTTGTCCGCGGATGGTCCGTAGATGAAGGTGCAAGACAGCCGGAGGCAGCGGCGGTAGCTGTAAAGTGGTTCCGCAACAAACTTGACGCAGTACTTGCCGAGGTCGAGGACCATTACTCCAAGTTCAGGATATCCGACGCCCTGATGTCCATCTACAAACTGTTCTGGGATGACTTCTGCGCGTGGTATCTGGAGCTTGCCAAGCCGGCATACGGGGCAGGAATAGACAAGGAGACATACGGTGCGACTGTCGGTTTCTTTGACTCCCTGCTCAAGATGATCCATCCTTTCATGCCTTTCATCACCGAGGAACTCTGGCAGAACATGGCTCCGCGCAAGGACGGGGAGACAATCATGCTCCAGAGGATGCCTGTGGCCGGAGAGCCTGACAGGAAATTCATCTCCGACTTCGAGATGGCCTGCGAGGCTGTCGTTGCCGTCAGAAGCATCCGTCAGCAGAAGGGCCTTTCGCCGAAGGAAGCCCTGGAGCTGAAATTCAAGGGGGATTTCCCACAGGAAGTGCTTCCTGCAGTGACCAAGCTCGCCAACATTTCCTCTGCGGAAAAAGTGCCGTCTTTCTCCGAAACCGCAGGAGTATCATTCATGGTAAGGACAGTGGAGATGTTCGTGCCTCTCACAGGACTTGTGGACACAGCCGAAGAGCTTGCAAAGCTTGAAGCCGCCCTGGACTATCAGGAAAAGTTCCTCGCCTCGGTCCGCAAGAAGCTCTCCAATGAAAGGTTTGTCTCCAGCGCCCCGGAGCAGGTCGTTGCCAACGAGCGCAAGAAGGAATCCGATTCCCTCTCCAAGATAGAGAGCCTCAAAGCCGCCATCGCCTCCCTCAAGGCCTGACTTGACGATATCTTGTAGATTATGATATAGAGTCATCTATGACTATATTTGTATTTATTGTATCCGGGATTGAAAGATATCTTTGATGACTATTATGTCTGGTGAGAAATGATACCTTTGATGGCTATTATATCTGATGAGAATGATACCTTTGATGGCTATTATGTCTGATGAGAAATGATACCTTTGATGGCTATTATATCTGATGAGAATGATACCTTTGATGACTATTATATCTTGGAAGATATGATATTATGTTTGTATGATAATATAGAGTCTTGTATGAATATTTAGAGTCAGGTCCTGGTAGGTTCTGACGGCGTGGCCGCCCGTGGCCTCGTGAACGGGAGGGGCCCGCTCCGCGGGAGGGATTTACCGTCAGAACCTACCAGGACCTGACGGAGTAAACAATACATAAATTTATGATGCGTTCCGAACTGGAGCTCGATGTCAGATACTACGAAACTGACCAGATGGGCATCGTCCATCACTCCAATTATGTAAGATATATTGAATGCGGGCGTTCCGACATGATGAAGAAAGCCGGTCTGCCGATAGAGGCCATCGAGGCCGCAGGCGTAATGCTCCCAGTCGTGTCCGTCGAATGCCATTACAAGCTCCCCGCAAAGATGGGAGACACCCTCAGGATTGTGTCCATGGTCAGCAAAGTGCCTATGGCAAAGCTTGAGATAGACACCGAAATCTATAATCAGCACAATGATTTGCTGTGTGTCGGGAAAGTCGTTCTGGGCTTCATAGACTCAGTGACCAGGCATCCTGTCAGATGTCCTGAAAAGCTCGCGGAGACAATCAGGGCCAGAATGGGGGATGCCTGAAAATGATTTGCCGGAGACGGCCTATGGATATGTGAAACAAATCAATATCGTGACCCTATGACAGATATTATGACATTGCCACTGTTCCTCGGTGGAATTGGATGGGGAGAGATACTCGTAATTGCCCTCGTCATTCTTCTTTTTTTCGGAGGAAGGAAGATACCGGAACTCATGCGCGGTCTCGGCAAAGGCGTGCGCAGCTTCAAGGAAGGAATGAATGACATGGAGAATGAAATCAAGTCTTCGGATGACAAATCCGGAAAAATTGCCGACGGATCAGAAAAGACGGACGCACATAAGGCAGAAGACGGAGAGAAATGATATCAATCAACAATCTGACTGTAGCCTACGGCGGTTTTGTCCTCCTCAATGACATCAATTTCCATATCAGCGAGAGTGACAAGATCGGTCTTGTCGGAAAGAATGGGGCCGGCAAGTCCACAATCCTGAAGATTATCTGCGGCCTGCAGCATCCTACTGCAGGCAAGGTGGCCGTGCCTCCGGGCGTGAAAATCGGCTATCTCCCGCAGATTATGGAGCATCACAAGGGGAAGAGTGTCATAGACGAGACCATGACGGCCTTTGCCGACATGCTGGAGATGGAGAAGGAGCTTGAAAGGCTTACCGCAGAACTCTCTTCAAGGCAAGACTATGAGTCGGAGGAGTATCAGGACCTTATTGTCCGGATGAATGACATCAATGACAGGCTTTCTTACCGGCAGGAAGAGTCACCCCGGGTCCAGGCGGAAAAGACGCTGATGGGCCTCGGTTTCAAATATGAGGAACTCGGCCGTGCAACGGAGACCTTCAGCCAGGGATGGAACATGCGCATCGAACTCGCGAAGATATTGTTGTCGAAGCCTGATGTGCTGCTGCTTGACGAGCCGACCAACCACCTTGACATAGAGTCCATAGAATGGTTTGAATCCTATCTGAAGGATTACCGCGGCGCCCTTGTGCTGATATCCCATGACAGGAAATTCCTGGACAATGTCACCAACAGGACCGTGGAGATTATGCTCGGCCACATTCATGACTATAAGGTGCCGTACAGCAAATATCTGGAGCTGAGGAAGGAGCGGATAGCCCAGCAGCAGGCCGCCTACGAGAACCAGCAGCGGATGATAGCCAAGAGCGAGGAGTTCATAGAGAGGTTCCGCTACAAGCCGACGAAGTCCAACCAGGTGCAGTCAAGGATTAAGCAGCTTGAGAAGCTGGAAAGAATAGAGGTGGATGTCGAGGACAAGTCCGCGCTCACGGTAAAATTTCCGCCTGCACCGAGGGCCGGGGATATAGTCTTCAAGGCTACTGACCTTACTGTGGGATACGGGACCAAGGTGGTGTTCTCTCATGCGGACATAGAAGTGAGGCGGGGAGAGAAGGTGGCCCTTGTCGGTCGAAACGGAGAAGGGAAGACCACGCTCATGCGCGTAATCATGGGCGAGCTGGACCCCATGTCAGGGGAGGCGAAGACAGGCTTCAATGTCAATGTCGGCTATTACGCCCAGAATCAGGAAGATATTCTTGACAAGCAGGACACTGTCTTCGGTACTCTTGACAGAATAGCCGTAGGGGACATAAGGACAAAGCTCAGGGACATTCTTGCAGCCTTCCTTTTCAAGGGAGAGGACATAGACAAGAAAGTTGCCGTACTCAGCGGAGGAGAGAGGGCGAGGCTTGCCATGGCGAAGCTGATGCTCAAGCCGTACAATCTGCTGGCGCTGGACGAGCCGACCAACCACATGGACATCAGGTCGAAGGATATTCTGAAACAGGCTCTGAAGGCATACGACGGCACGCTGATTATAGTTTCGCATGACAGGGATTTTCTGGATGGGCTTGTGGACAAGTTGTATGAGTTCCGTGACGGAAAGGTGAAGGAACATCTCGGCACAGTGGCTGAATTCCTGGAGAAAAGCAAAATAGAGAACCTCAACGAACTGGAGAGACATTTCAAGCCGGCGGCAGCAAAGCCTGCTGAAGTCGTGGAGAAAAAAGCTGCATCCCAGCAGGAATACCAGTCCAGGAAGTTTGTCTCCAAGGAAGAGAGGCGCATCAGGAACCGGGTGACATTTCTGGAGAAATCCATAGCGGAGACTGAGGACAGGATGAAGAAAATAGAGGCTGTCCTGGCATCTCCCGGACCTCAGGATGACATTATGGAACTGACAAGGGAATACCTTGAACTCAAGAGGGACCTGGATGCCAAGACAGAGGAATGGATTATGGCAGGTGAGTCTCTTCAGAAATTCGAGTAAGGCCGCAATTCAGCTATGACAATCCGGCAACCCCGGCAAAATATAGAAAATATGGAAGAAAATATGAGTTTGTGTCTTTATGGCATGCATCCGGTGCTTGAGGCTGTCCGCTCGGGCAAAAATATTGACAAAGTGCTTCTGAAACAGGGACTTGAGGGACCCCAGTACAGGGAACTGGCAGAATTGCTGAAAGAGAAAAAGATACCGGTGCAGTTCGTGCCTGCGGAAAAGCTTTCGAAGATTTCCAGAGGCGGGGCACACCAGGGAGTGGCGGCATTTGTCGCGGCGATGGATACCGTCTCTCTTGAACAGATGACTGACAATGCGTTCGCCTTGCATGAAACTCCGATATTTGTTATCCTTGACGGCGTGAGCGATGTCAGGAATCTGGGCGCCATCGCCAGAACTTTGGAATGTGCTGGAGGCTGCGGAATCATTCTTCCGGCCAAAGGGGGTGCGGCCCTGAATGCTGATGCCGTGAAAACATCAGCCGGAGCCCTGATGCGTCTTGACGTATGCCGTGTGCCGAATCTGCGTTATGCGGCTTATTTCCTGAAGCAGAATGGGGTTAGACTCGTGGGAGCCACGGAAAAGGCAGATGATGTCCTGTATGATACCGATATGACAGGTCCGCTGGCGATAGTGCTCGGTTCTGAGGGCAAGGGTATTTCCCGGACAATGCTGGAGCTGTGCGATGAGAAAGTTGCAATTCCGATGGCTGGAGAGATATCTTCCCTCAATGTCTCCGCCGCTGCATCCGTTATGATTTATGAAGCTGTCCGCCAGAGACGCGGCAAATAATGAATGAAAATGTATAACAGAATTAAATCGGCTTTTGTCGTCTCCGTGCTGCTGTTGACAGCCGGATATTTCCCTGTTGCCGCGCAGGATGCCGGCAGTATTGACGAAAGGGATGTGATTACAATCGAGAACCAATATTCCGGCTTCGGAAGAATTGTGGCCTGCGACAATTTCGATCTGACACTCGTCAATTCGGATGACTGCATGGTAATATTGTCCGCGGACAAGGAAATATTCCAGTATGTGCATGTCTATGTGAAGGACAGTACATTGTATATGGAACTTGACGATGCGGCCTTCCCGCCTGAGCTGAAGAAGTCTTTCTCAGGACGCAATGCCGTAGTCCCTGTCCTGAAGGCTGAAATTCATGTGGGCTCACTGTCTTCCGTAGTCCTGCATGACAATGTGGTTCTGGACAATTCTGAAGTATTTTCTACAGACAGCCTTTCCCTGTCCATGGACGGCTCATCCATGATAAGCAGTCTGTCCCTGGACTGCGGCAGCCTTTCAATGAATATAACGAGAAATGCAAGGGCAAATCTTTCCGTCAGGGCTGATTCACTTTATGTCAGGTCTTCTGCTGCATCTGTACTGGAGATTTCCGCTGAATCCAGGACAGCATCATTTGAGGCCGCCGGCAATTCGTATGTCAGTGTGTCCGGCGATTTTTCCGAATGCAGTTTCTTCTCGGAGTCAGCCGGCGACTTTATCGTGAAGGGGTCTGCCGCATTGTGTTATGTGACAGGAAGAGGAACGAGCCTGATAGATGCTGCTGATTTCATCACAAGAAAAACATCTGTCGCGCTTTCAATGGCTTCACATTGCAGAGTTAACGCTTCCGAGCTCATCAAGGCCGACATAATCGGCGGCAGCCACCTCGTCTACAGGGGTACTCCGTCTGTGGATATTGTAAGGATACTGTCTTCTTCTGTCACAAAGGCGGAAGAAGACGCAGACAAATGACAGGATTATGTTTGTTCTGGATTCACACTGCGATACACCTTCGCAGATTCTCCGCCTGAGAGACATCGGCATTGACAATGAAAGGGGACATGTAGATTTCCCCAAGATGCGCAAAGGGGGAGTGGACGCTTCGTTTTTTGCCCTATATACTCCTTCCTCCAAGACTGGTCCGGAAGCCACAGCCCATGCTCTCAGACTTTTAGCCTGTCTTAATGACGCTCTTGAGGCAAATGCGGACAAAGCTGCCCTGACTCTGACATCCGCCCAGGCCATTGAAAACAAGAAAAATGGCCTTCTCTCAATTTTTATAGGCATGGAGAACGGGGAACCAGTCGGCCGCTCCTTGTCTATGTTGAGGGAATTTTGGCGTCTCGGTGTGAGATATATGACTCTCGTGCATTCTGCTGACAATCAGATATGTGATTCATGCGCATCAAAGGAAAAGACCTGGCATGGCCTCAGCCCTTTCGGCAGGGACATTGTCGCAGAGATGAACAGGCTTGGCATGCTGATAGATGTCTCACATGCATCAGATGAGAGTTTCTTTGATATAATTGAGACTTCTTCTGCGCCAGTCGTCGCGACGCATTCATGTTGTCGGGCCCTTGCCTCCCATCCGAGAAACCTGACCGATGAGATGCTCCGGGCTTTGGCTGCCCGTGGTGGCGTAGTCCAGATTAATTTTTATCCTGTCTTTCTTGATGACGGTTTTGCGGCATTGCTGTCAGCATCAGGTCTTCCTGAAAGGGGCGAGGCAGTAGAGAAAGATTTCATTGCGGATCCTTCAGATGTGCGCAAAAGACTTGCCTGGT
This sequence comes from uncultured Bacteroidales bacterium, assembly GCA_949286415.1. Taxonomy (GTDB): domain Bacteria; phylum Bacteroidota; class Bacteroidia; order Bacteroidales; family UBA932; genus Cryptobacteroides. Next base: position 46,105 of record CASEBV010000027.1, on the reverse strand, counting down.
ACAAGATACAGGATGAACTTATGTCTTTGCCGCGACCTTCGTACAAGAGGGTAGTCGACCATATTGACCATGCCGTCTCCGTAGCCGGAATCGAGCATGTCGGAATAGGTTCTGACTTTGACGGGATTGAAGTTACACCTGCCGGACTGGAGGATATTTCATGTATGCCACATGTGTTCGAAGAGATGAGGACACGCGGGTATTCTGATGCAGATATTGCAAAAGTTGCCGGTGAAAATTTCCTCAGGGTCATGTCCGATGTCCAGAAAAAAGCCGGATGTAACCAGTCTCTCTTTCAGTTATGATGAATTAATGTCAATTATTTGAATTTCAAATAATTATGCGCTAAATTATTATTTCTTATTGTTGACATTATTAAATATAACAATTTTGTTTTGTTAACAAACAAAATTGTTAAATAAATACAGAATCAGTGATTTAGGTCGGATTCTATCCTTTTCCTTAGAAAATCCAAAGCTGACGCGGCAAATCGTTCGATATTGCGGATTCTGTCGTTTTTGAAGAGCCTTGACGATGTCACAGTTCCGGTCGGGGAGCTGACCCCGATCCATACAAGGCCGACCGGATTTTTGTCTGAGCCTCCTCCCGGGCCGGCAAGTCCGGTAGTTGCCACAGAGTAGTCGCTTCCTGTCAGTCGCCGGACTCCTTCAGCCATTGCGGCCGCGCATTCACTGCTGACTACTCCGGCTCTGCTGATGATATCGCCTTCTACACCGAGAACATTTTCTTTGATGCTTACGGCATATGAAGTGACAGAGCCCAGATAGTATTCGGATGACCCGGGCACCGATGTGATGAGGCTGGATATCATGCCTCCGGTACATGATTCCGCGGCACTGAGTGTTTTGCCTGCTTTTTTAAGAAGTCGGCCGACTGTATTCTGCAATGTGTCATCCTGCATGGAGTATATCGAGTCTCCGAGGATTTGCCGGAGTCTGACAAGCTGTTCATCCAACATGCTTCCGTCATCTGTACTGGTGACGCCATATAGTGAAAGCCTGAGCCTTACCCCTTTGAGTGGATCAGGAAGATAAGCAAGATGAATTGATGCAGGCAGAGACTCCTCCCAGCCTGCAAGTTTTTTTGCGAGTGCAGATTCAGCGATGCCGTATGTCATGACAGTCCTGTGAATGATTCTGTCTGTCACATAATGGCTGCGTATGTCGTCAAGTATGTCATTAAGGGCTCCGGTCGCTTCAAAAGGGACTCCGGGAAGCGAATACAGGGTGGACCGGCGTCCGAATTTCTCCTCGGCGAAGCGGAATACCATGACCGGCGCAGTTCCCAGTCTGTTGGGGATAACCTCGCATTTGTCCGGCACAGAGGCCTGCTGCCTGTTTATGTCAAGCATATCAAGTCCTCTGTCCCGGAGTATTCTGCTGATAATCTCCAACTGCCCGGCATCTTCCTTATATGCAGTGCTGCCGGACAGTTCTGCCAGTGCGGCCTTGGTGATGTCGTCTTTCGTCGGGCCGAGTCCGCCTGTGACAATTACTATGTCACTCATGGCAAGTTCGCGCCTGAGATTTTCAATGATTCCGTTCCTGTCGTCACCTATGGAAAGCATTCTGGTGACTCTGATGCCCATGTCATTGAGGGCCCTTGAAATATGCGATGAATTGGTGTCGACAATCTGTCCTATGAGGATTTCATCGCCTATAGTGCATATTGAAGCCTGTATCATTTTATCTGATGCCGTGGAGATGGCTGATGATTCTTTTTACGAGTCCCGGACCTTCGTATATGAAGCCGCTGTAGATTTCAATGAGGGAGGCTCCGGCCGCAAGTACTTCCGCAGCCTGTTCCGGTGACATTATGCCTCCGACCCCGATTATCGGCAGCTTTCCGTCTGTTTTGTCTGCTATATGTTTTACGAGAGCCAGATTCTTCTGATATAAAGGGGCGCCGGAGAGGCCTCCGTTGCCGATTTTTTCAATTTCTTCGGGGCTGATTGTCAGACCTTCACGGCTTCTTGTGGTATTCCCGGCCACAACGCCGTCAATTCCGGCCGCCATCGCATATTCAAGAATGCTGTCGACCTGTCCGAAAGAGATGTCCGGTGACAGCTTGATGAGTATTGGCTTGCGTATATTGCGGCCGTTGCGTTCTTCAAGCAGCCTGTCTGTTATGCCGGAAAGAAAAGACACATCCTGCAGGTTAGTAAGGCCTGTGACATTCGGGCAGGAAACATTGACAACGAACATGTCTGCGCATTCATACATTGCTTTGAATGCCTTCAGATAGTCGTCGGCTGCATTTTCGTTGCTGCATGATGCATTCTTGGAAATGTTTGCCGCTATTATGGTCTCCGGTTTGCGTTTCTTCAGATTTGCTGCCGCATATTTTACTCCCTTGTTGTTTATTCCCATCCTGTTGATGATGGCCCTGTCCTTAATTACCCTGAACAGTCTCGGTCTGGGGTTGCCGTCCTGTGGCTCGGGAGTCAGTGATCCTATTTCAATGAAACTGAATCCGAAGTCGGACAGTTCATTGTAGTGTTCTCCATTCTTGTCCAGCCCGCCCGCAAGTCCGACAGGATTTCTGAACCTGAGTCCGAAGACTGTTTTCTCAAGTCCCGATTCATCCGTGCGGAATATTGCCCTGACAATGTTTCTGGCAAATGGCATCGCCCTGACTGCTGAAAGCATTGAAAATGTCAGATTATGCGCTGTCTCTGCGCTGAAGCTGAAAAGGAGAGGTCTGATAAGCGATTTGTACATATCCGTTTTCGTGGTTTAATCCGGAGGAGTCCGGTCAACGGCAAATATACATCATATAATTCGTTGTTATATGTTCTCAAGTTGTTTTTGTATGCGGTTCATCAGAATTCCTGAAAAGTATTGTCATCGTAGAAAATCACGATTTTTACAGCAGTACGTTGTCTTACAGGGTGTTCCGAAGAAATTCCATGATTTTTCCCTTCTGTGGCTGCAGTATTTGCAGGGGAGTTCTGCTCCTTGACAGGAACAGAAGATTCCTGGAGAGGTATATCCGGCTTCTGCAGTAACGGTTTCTGTTCCTCGGGGTCCTGTTCCGTCTGTTTCTGCTCAAAAAAGTCCGGGAGTTCATCGAACAGATTTACCTGAGCTGCCGGCGGGGGAATCATCGACTGGCCTCCCGGCAATGTCCGCACATTCTTGTACATCTTTCCTTTGCCTGAAAGAAGCCATTCGACATTCAGCTCGGGGTAGCGTTTCATCATATTCATGATAAAATCATATCCTGGCTTGTTCCGGCCGGCGAGTATATGCGAGACACTCGCTCTTGCGACTCCGATGCTGTCGGCAAACTGGGCCTGATTGATGTTCTCCGCTGCAAGAAATTGTTGTAAACGCTCGTTCATGATTGTCAATCATTTTGTTTACAAATGTAGTAAATATTTTGTTAATAAATGCAAATTTTTGTTAATAACATTTGTAAAAGGGGAGTGACTAACCTTGTAATTACTTAAAGAATAAATTAAGATTAATATAGATAAATATCTGATTATATGTTAAATATGTTTGTAATTACGGCTAAATCCGGCCATAATCCACGACAATATTGCGAAATATACATAATTTATATTAACTTATACTATAAATGAATTATATAAATATCTGATTTTTAGTATATAAAATAAAAGAATAGTTCATTATAAGATATTCTTATTTTACAAAATAAGATAGATTACATAATTTGAATAATCAACCGTGATTCAATATAAAGTTTACAAAGTTAAATTAAGTCTATAAAGTTTTGTAATTAAGATTTGTTAATTTGTTTACAAAACCACATAATCTCAGGCAGGGTGAAACAGGTGTCATGATACACATATTGAAATATTGGCCGCAATTCAGTAATTTCGCCGTCTGTTGTGATTGCGTGAAATATTTGATTTATGAGAGACATTGACATTAAAATGTGCGACTTCGATTATTCCCTTCCCGAGGAAAGGATTGCGAAATACCCGCTTGATGAACGGGATTCATCGAAATTGCTTGTATATAAAGGAGGAAATATTTCAGAACATGTGTTCAGAGAGATACCGGATATGCTTCCTGACGATGCAATCATGGTATTCAACGACACGAAAGTCGTGCCTGCGCGCCTTCATTTCATGAAGCCTACGGGGGCTCATATCGAGATTTTCTGCCTTGAGCCGAAATTCCCTGCTGAATACAACCAGATTTTCGCCGAGACGGCATGCTGCCGCTGGAAATGTATCGTAGGGAATGTCAAGCGCTGGAAATCAGGGAAACTCATATTGTGCAATACCGATTCTAAGCATGAGGCTGCAAGCCTTGGCCTTGAAGCTGAGCTTGTTGAGCGTGACGGGGAGACTTCAGTAATTGAGTTCACCTGGAAAAACGGGCTGCCGTTTTCACGTGTCCTTGAAATCTGCGGCACGATACCGATTCCTCCCTATCTTAACAGAGAGTCCGAAGGCATTGACAATGAGAGATATCAGACACTCTATGCCAGATACAGAGGTTCTGTGGCCGCTCCTACTGCCGGTCTTCATTTCACAGAGCGCGTTCTGCAGTCGCTTGAATCAAAAGGCATAGATATGGAAAAAGTCTGCCTTCATGTCGGGGCTGGAACATTTCTTCCGGTCAAATCAGAAGGAATCTCCGGACATACGATGCACAGGGAGCCTTTTGCCGTCGGCATTGATTTATTGAGAAGGCTGAGGGACAACAGGCGCAAAGTAATTGCCGTCGGTACAACTTCCGTGCGCACTTTGGAATCGTTGTATTATGCCGGTGTCCAGTGCATTGAGCAGGGGCATCCGTCTGACATCCCCCAATGGATGCCTTACAGCCGGGAATTTCAGTACAGTTTTGAAGAATCCCTCAGTGCCCTGATCTCATATCTTGAACAAAATTCCCTGGATTCTTTGCGGATCGGCACAAGAATCATTATTGTGCCGGGCTTCCGTTTCCGGGCCACAGATATTCTGGTGACCAATTTTCATCAGCCGCAGAGCACTCTGCTTCTTCTGGTGTCGGCATTTGTCGGCGGGAACTGGCGTCAAATCTATGATTATGCCCTTTCGCACGGCTTCCGTTTCCTGAGCTACGGGGACAGTTCTCTGCTTTTCCGGGCTTGATTATATCCGCTGAATTGGTTAACTTTGTAATGATTTTGTAATCATCGAAGACAAAAATCTTTTAGTTTTTGAATAGAGTATGATTAATCTGTCTGAATTTGAAAGCATAAGCCCTTATACTGACGAAGAAGCTGTCGAGGCCTTGGGCAAGGTGGCGGACAACCCTGTCGTCACGGAAGTCTCGCAATATTTCTTTCCGGAAGAATCGCCTGATTTTCTTCGTAATCTGCTCAAGAGCGTCAGGAGCATCGATGATTTCCAGATAATGGTCATGTCCCGTGTCATCGAATGGGTGCTCGCGAATACTGCAAGGAATTTTTCGTACGACGGGATTGCCAACATCAGGAAAGACAAGGGGAAATTTCTTGTGCTTTCCAACCACAGGGACATAATCCTTGACCCGGCCATCACCCAGCTCGTCCTCTACCGCAATGATATTCCTATGACAGAGATTGCCGTCGGGGACAATCTGATAACCAATAAATTCATTGAGTATCTCATCCGCTCCAACAGGATGATAAAAGTGGTCAGGGGAATCTCCGCAAGGGAACTGTATCTTTCTTCTCAGCTTCTCTCGAAGTATATCAGGCTAAACATCACCGAGCAGCAGAGCTCGATCTGGCTTGCCCAGAGGCAGGGCCGCACGAAAGACGGTCTTGACATGACCGAGCAGGGCCTTCTTAAAATGCTTGACATGAGCGGTTCTTCCGACTTCAGGAAGAATTTTGAGGAGCTGAACATCATCCCGATGAGCATCTCATACGAGATTGAGCCGTGCGACATCCTCAAGGCCAGGGAGCTTTATATTTCACGCAGACAGAAGTATGTCAAGGGACCGATGGAGGACCTTAACAGCATACTCACCGGCATCAAGCAGCAGAAAGGCAATATCCATCTCAACATAGGCAAGCCTCTGACTCCGGAAGAAATCGCAGTTGCCGCACTCTGCGACAAGAATGACCGCTATGAGCTTATCCGCCATGCCGTCGATATCCGTGTTATTGAAGGCTACAAACTGTGGAAGACGAACTATATTGCCTATGACATCGTCAATCAGGGATTCAAGTACAGCGAACAATATTCCGATGAGGATGTCCAGAAATTCGTTGACTACATGGAGCATCAGCTTGATACTGTAGAGAAGGACTTCTGCCGCGAGGAGATGAGGGATATCTTCCTGAATATCTACGCCAATCCTATTGTTTCAAAAGAAATGCTCAGGGAGCACAATACACTGCCCGGATGGAGGCAATGAAGCTCTCCGTGAGACAGAAAAAGGGGCTGCTCAAGAATAATGATGTCAGCCCCTTTTCTTATGATATGTACCCTTGTCAGTCCTGGCGTGTGATATGCACGTCCATCTGCGGGAACGGAAATCCTATTCCTTTCTGCGGCAGTTCCGTATAGATTTTCTCATTGAGACAATAGAATACATCCCAATAGTCTTCTGACTTCACCCATACGCGCACAACATATTGGACAGCGCTGTCCTGAAGCGCATTGACCTCAATCAGTGGGTCGGCCGGGGCGCCTGAGGCTATATAGAGCACTCTCTTCTCCGCCGACACTATCTCTCCCAATGCTGCCTTGACCTTGCCCGAATCTGTGCCGTATTCAACACCGACAAGCCATTCGACGCGCCGCATCGTATTCTGGGAATAATTCTTTATTGTTCCGTTGGACAATGTGCCGTTGGGGATGACAATTATCTTGTTGTCGGTGGTAGTGAGTTTCGTGCTGAATATGTTTACATCGGATACTGTACCGGAATAGCCGTTCTCGGTCTCGATGAAGTCTCCGGCCTTGAATGGCTTGAACACCAGAATCATGATGCCGCCGGCGAAATTCTGCACTGTGCCGCTCAGCGCCATGCCTATCGCCATACCTCCTGCCGCGAGCAGGGCTGCCAGAGAGGTGGTATTGACGCCAAGCGTGCCGACAGTGATGATTACGAGAATTATTGTCAGCGATATGCTTGTCAGGCTTTCGACGAATGAGGCAATTGCCTTCTCTGTCTTTCTCCTTTCGAAAATCCTGCGGAGCACGCCGCGGATTTTCTTTATAACCCATGCTCCGATGAAATATATGAGAAGTGCAATCAGGACCTTGATGCCGAAGCGTATGGCACTTTCTGCAAGTTCCGGCAGCAACTGTTCCAGAGGAGTCGTGGCAATGTGTTCAATGGCTTCTCTGGCACTTGATTCAAAATGGCTTACTGCGGCAGTGTCTTCAGGAGTCACTGTCACCTGCAACGGAAATCTTGTCATGGCTGTGTCAGAAGAGTTTTTCGACCATGTCGGCAATTTCCCCGGCAGGCAGGAATGTGTCAATCACCAGATCTGGCTTTGCATAGACTACCTCATGGTGCTTCTTGGTAAGGGCTTCGCCTCCTCCGGTGATGTTGAGCATGATGAGTTCGTCTTTGGCGACAGCCCCTGATTCCACGGCCTGGGCAAGACTGGCCACAGCCACTGATGCCGCAGAATAGATGTCAATGCCTTCAAGAGTCTGGAACCTTTCTTTCCATACCTCAAGTTCATTGTTGGTGACCTTGAACATGTCGCCTCCGGCATCGTTCATTGCATCGAACAGTCCTCCTGCAAGAGAATACGGCGGCTTTCTGTTGGAGAGTACCTTGGCCTTTATTTCTGCGGCCTGGGATCTCGCCTCGTCGGCTGAGAGCGGAACAAGCTTGCGGGAGTGTGCTTTCCAGGAATCATACATTATCGTGAAAGGAGAGTTCTGCGACGGATAAAGTCTCATCCTGTGCTTTCCGAAACGCCCGTCTTCTATGAGCCTGAGGTTATTTTCCCAGACGGCGATGGAGCCTGTGCCGCTTCCGACTGCCTGAAAATAGGCATCAGGGATGCGTCCGGTCACTTCGACTGCTGAAAGCAATGTTGTTCCCATTCCGTCACGGCGTGCTATGTTCTTGGCTCCGCCTTCTGCCATGAATTTGTCGGGGGCCGCCTCACAGACCTTGTCTCCGAGCATTATTGCGTCAAAGTAGTCGCCTCCCTGTGGGGCAGCGATGATTTTTACGCAGTCATTGAGCGGCTTATGGAACCATAGGGCGCTGATGTTGTCAAGAGGAATGGACAGGAGCAGCGGAATGTTGTTGTCCGAACATACTTTTGCGAATGCCCTTGCCGTATTGCCGGCAGAGGCCACTACAAGCACTTTGTCATGCTTTTCCGGCAGCCTTGCGCAGACGGAATATGCTTCGGTCTCCTTGAATGAACATGTCTCCATCTGTGCCCCTATTTTCGGAAAATAGCCTGAGAAGGTTATATAGAGGTTCTCAAGTCCGAGATATCCGGCAAGGGCTGTACTTCTGTATGTTACAGGCACATGCGAGTGGAGAAGTGTCCTTTGTATAGGGAGCCAGTCCGCGAATTTGTAGAATCCGTCAAGATCTTTCCTGAGTTCGAATGTTTTTTTCTCATAGACAGCCCTCACAAGAGCAGGACCGTCACCCTGCGGGTCGGTGAGAGTCCAACCTTCGTCCTCAAATACCCTGCCTGTCCCGCAGTTCATAAGTTTGTACTTGGTAGGTGTGAATGTCATGGTATAAATATTTTGGTTTACGATATACAATTCCTGTCAATTATTTCGGCTATGTCCTCCACCGGGCGGTCGGCATATCTGACAAATGTGCTCCGGCACAGAGGACAGGCTGTGGCGATGACATCAGGCGAGGCTGCCGTAAGGTTGGCAAGGGCGTTCTCCGTCATAGCCTTTCTCTTCTCGAAGCCGAGGGTAAGGCTGCCGAGGCTTCCTCCGCAGCATATGCTTTCTTTCCTGTTCTTTGTCGCCTCTACAAGTTCTCCGGCGTAAGACAATACTTCACGCGGCTCTTCATAGACTCCGCATCCTCTGCCGAGTTCGCATGGGTCATGGAATACATATTTTGTCTGTCCCTTGTCCATACTGAGCCTGCCGGCCCTGATGAGTTCTGCGATATATTCGGTGTGATGAATTATCCTGATGCCTTCAAGCCGGTATTTCTCCCTGAATATCTTATAGCATATAGGGCATGAGAGAAGCAGGGTGTCCGCACCCGAGGTCATGATGATTTCCGTGTTCTTTTCCACCAGCTGGCGAGCCTGGTCAAACCTTCCTGCCATCAGCATCGGACGGCCGCAGCAGATGCCTCCGTCCCTGTCCATAAAGCTGTAGCTGACTCCGGTCTTGAGGAGCAGGGACTCCATGGCCTTGCTGATTGCCGGAGTAAGAGCCGTCATGCAGCCGGCGAAGTACAGAACCTTTTCTCCCTTGAGATGGAGCTGCTTCGTGTCTATGCCTGAATAATCCTGGTTGATGGAGTATTTGCGCAGTGACCGCTGTGCTATCCTGAGCTTGTCACCCTCGACTCCGACCGGACATATTGCCGTGCATTTGCCGCAGAGGAGGCATTTGTCGCTGATTTCCTCTATCCTCCTTTCGTTGTTGCGGCGTATCTGGCGGTTGAGATAGACCGTTGTGTCCTTTATGTGGGTCTTCATCACGCCCATCGGACAGGCGTCAATGCACAGGCCGCAGCTCGGACAGGCATACACTTCAGCCTTCGCCAAGCCTTTTCTTGCATTTCTGATTTTTATGCCCGCGTTCCTGAGCGGAATCAGCAGAATCTCTGCCGGGATGTGCATGTATCTTGTGAAAGGAAGTACAATGAAGAATATTCCTAAGGCACATGAATATGCCCACCAGGCGGGCAGCATGTTGGCATGGTCGCTCAGGAACGAGTGCAGGACATAGTTCAGGGACTTTGTAAGGAACGAGCCTCCGCTGATGTCTGCTGTAAACCCTTCTGCCAAAAGCCTCAGCGGGAATATTGCCCAGAGGGAATACAGTCCTATCAGGTCAAGGAAGCTCGGGTTCGTGGTCCTGCGCATTCCGAATATGCCCGACTGGATTCTCTTGAACATGGCCAGGAAGATGCCGCTGAGCACCATGAGAAGGAAGAAGTCCATAAGGAAAAAGAAGAATGCCCCGCGCATTGTCTCCTCTGTCTCCGCCACAAAGTACCTGAAGAAAATCGGGAAATAGAACAGTTTGGCCCTGTGCGGCGTATAGAGCAGTACTTCAATGTGTCCCACGACAATCAGCATGAACCAGCCGAAGGCTATGCTGGAATGCATGTATCCCAGGAGTTTGTTCCTTTTCCAGAGCTTGACATGGAAAAGGCAGTCACAGAATATGTCCCGTATGTTCTTTGCCATCGTCTTCGGGGTGACGAGGGAGATGAAGAACTTCTTCCTGTCGCTGCCCGGCAGCTGCATTATTATGCGTACGAGGGCCACCAGACAGTATGACAGGATGAAAATCATTCCTATCATGAACGGCAGTACAAAGTCGTTGTATCCTGTCAGAAATCTTTCTTCCACGCGTCAGTCCTCCTTGTACAGTTTGCAGATGGAAAGTATCAGATGCCTCGTATTGATGCCTCTCGGGCATACCATGGTGCATTTCCCGCATAGCATGCAGCATGAAAGCATTTTCTTCACTTCATTTTTCTTGCCCCGCTGCAGGTCCAGAATGCATTTTCTGACGCTCATTCCGGAGAATCTGCCTGCAGGGCATGTTGCCGAGCATGAGCCGCAGGCAATGCACTTGCTTATGTCAGGCTCAATCTCCCTCACTTTTTCATAGAGCGAGAGGTCTGCATTGTCCATATTGATGGCTGAACTTGGCGATATTTTGAATCCGAAATCTATCATTTCCTGCTGCTTATGATATAATTGTGTATCTCCAGAGCCGCCGAACGGGCCTCGGCAAGTGTCTCCGGGACTGTCTTCGGTCCAGTGCAGGCCCCGGCGTAGAAGATTCCTTCCTTGGGTGACTCAATTATATCCGCGACATTGTCCCTGCTCTTGAGGAAGCCGTCCGAGTCCATCGGAAGAGAAAGCTGGGCCGCCGACTTGCATATCTCCTGGTTGCATACAATTCCGGACATAAGCACGAGCAGGTCGAGTGTGACTTTTATCGGCTTGCCGGACAATGTGTCCTCTGCCTTGACCACGAGGTTGCCCTCAATGTTTTCGCTGACTTCCGACACGCGTCCTCTGATGAAGCGGACTCCGTAGTCACGCTGCGCGCTGATGTAGAAATCCTCGTATTTTTTTCCGAACATCCTCAGATCCATGTAGAAGCAGTATACCATTGCATCAGGGAATTTCTGCTTCATCTCAATGGCCTGTTTTACGGCAGTGATGCAGCAGACTTTTGAACACTGCGGGTTCTTTGCCTTTTCGTCTCTTGAGCCCACGCAGTGCACGAAGCCCATAGCCCTCGGTCCTTCTTCCGGAATCCTTTCGTCCTGCCCGGTGTTGAACCAGTTCTCAAGGTCCCTGTTGGTCATGACCTTGTCATATACGCCATATCCGTATTCCTCTTTCTTGGAGGCATCGAAGAGCGAGAATCCGGTGGCGAAGAGCAGTATTCTGGTGATGACCGAGATGCCGTTGGTCAGCATTATGTTATAGCTGTCTTTCAGCTTGTTGACAAAGGCTATCCTGGTATTGAGGAAAATGTTGGCTTCTCCTGCTGCCTCGGTGAGCCTTGCGACAAGGTCTTCTGCAGGGCTCATATCAGGAAAAAGTCTGTTCCATCCGGCCACATGGCCGCCGAGATGGTCTTCTTTTTCCACAATTATAGGATTGTAGCCCAGTCTGAGGAGTTGTGCGGCAGCCTCAAGTCCTGCGATGCCCCCGCCTATTATAAGGATGTTCTCTTTCATTTATACGGCTTTCATCGGTTTTTGAAAATATTTTACAGCGGCTTGATGCCCGGCAGCACGGAATCCGTGTCAGCAGCATCTGAGCACTCCCGGAAGTTCCGGTTTGAGCAGGTCCTTGTGGTTCAGCCCCTCATATTTCCTTTTCGGGTCATATTCTATGCCTATCTTGTCAAGAAGTGGCTCGACAGCGACCTGATGCAGCTGCAGCCCGAGGTCCCACGGGTCATATCCGAGCACAAGACCTGCGACTTCCTCGTATGTGAAGACGGGGATACCGTACCCGTTCTCCCCGTAGGTCTTGCCTTCCATCTCCGCGATTGCATACTGCCATCTGTCCATAAAGTACGGACATCCCGGGCAGTTGGTGATGATCATGTCCGGATGGTAAGGCTCCATGGACTCGAATTTCTTGTGGGTGTTGGAGATTGAATAGCCTCTGTTGGCCTTGATATGGTATTGCCTGAAGCCGTAGCCGCAGCAATGGCGTCTCTCGGGATAGTCAATCACATTGCCGCCCCAGGCCTCGACCATTCCGCAGAGCACATAAGGGTATTCGGCCCCTCCGACGCCCTTGGAAGGGAACATCTTGGAGTAGTGGCATCCGATGTGCTCGACCACCTTGAGCGGCTCTCCGGTATTCTTGTTTATCAGGCGGTATTTCGCCCTTTCCGCGATGAGATTCCTGTATTTGTATATGAGGTCGCTTGCATGCGCCACATATTTCGGCTTGTTGAATTCCCTGCGGCATGCCTTCCAGAGCATCTCGCGTATCTTTGCCTCGAGCTCCGGGAACTCGTTCCATGTCTCGAGGATTTCGATGTAGTTGCCGAAAGAGGTGATGCATGAAGCCACATAATTCTCATATCCGGCTTCCGTCATAAGGGCAAACTGCCTTGCCACGATAGTCATCACCGTCTCCTGCGGGATGGTGTCGCAGTGATAGGCGATGCCTCCGCATGTGGTGTGGCTTGCGCTTTCGTAAAAGTCCTTCTTGAGCACATTGCGGCATATCTCCATGAACATCTTTTCCGCTCCCGGGAAAAAGTTCTGCCTGATGCAGCTCCTCACATAATACCAGCGGTCATCCGGAATTTCTTTCTGATAATCCGCCCATATCTTCTGTTTTCCTTGATAAATCATGGTTCTGTCTTTTCTGTCAGAGGCTAATCCTCTTCACTGTTAAGATGTCCGGGGGAAATATGGGTGAATGTCTCTTCTAAATATTCATCCATGTCCATTCCCATCTCGGCTGCCTTTTCCTCTGAAAATTTGTTCACCGCCTCGATTCTTTCAGTGCCACCCGTGACATCAAAGATGCTCTTCAGCTCGTCAAGTGATTCCTGTGGGATTTTCCTCAGGATTCCCGGGCCGTCTCCCTTGAAATTAGCGCCGACCCTGGCAAAGGTGTCTTCCTTGTGTTCCAGATGCCATTTCATGACTGGTCCGGATTCCACATGGTCTTCCCATCTGAATGTGTCCGGATAGACGCAATATCCGTAGTTGAGTATGTTGCCTGTGAGAATTTTTGTCAGAGGATACAGCTGCCGCCCCTTTTCCGAGCATACGAAGTAACCCAGCCTGGCGGACAGATTGCGCAGGGCCATGATGACAAGCCCCGGGGCATTTTTCCTCGGACATCTCGTCACGCAGGACATGCATTCCCCGCAGTACCAGATCACGTCGCTCTTGAGCAGTTTCTCGATTGCCGCCTCGTCCTTGCTCTGAACTATGTCAACAATCTTCCTGGGGTCGTATTTATAGAATTCGGCTGCAGGACAGATGGCAGTGCAGGTACCGCAGTTGATGCAGGTCTTGAGTCCCTCCCTGACTCTGTAGTCCTTGGCCAGTTCATCGTAAAGTTTACCCATTTTTGCTGTTTGTAGTACACGTAATTCTGCAAAGTTATAAAAAATATCGTCTGAAATAATGCCTGTCCGTAAAAATACATCCAAATTGTACGGGTACTCTTGGCTTGTTGTTCAAAATCAGCTAAAATATTTTGCGTATAATTAAAAATTACTAACTTTGAAACGAATTACAGAAGTTCTTTTTACTTCTGTTATTGAAATAAATAATGTTGCATTTGCTGCATTGTTCTTGGCTTTGGAACCTGAGAAATTTCAAAATGTAATAGAGAACATTGCGAGTGGATGCCTGTTATACACGCAGGTATTCTATTCCTTTCTTTTATTACAGGGTTTTCTCAGGACCTCAAAGCTAAAAGAAAAATGGGAGAACCTGCGTTTTTTGTATGTATTCGGATCTGTGATTTTCCCCCATTTTCTTCAGACAATGCTGTTTGGATGTGTTATTAATTAACCTTTAAATTATTAATGACATGAAAAAATTATAGCTATTGCTGTAATTATTACGGCATTCTTTTGCACATCATGCAGTGCATTGTTCAGTGGCCTTCCGGGCGCAGCCCAAGGTTATCAGGAATCTTCAAGCGGCCGAACTTATTTGGGTGAGGCTATATCAGAGTCCCAAGCCAAGTCGGGTTGCCTGATTTACTCATTACCTGTGTTTGCAAACACAGTATTAATATTAAAAAACTTTATTTTCAACTCTATTAAAAATTTTTTATATGAAAACTTTAGCTTTATTTTTAATTTTGATGCCATTTCTTTGCATCAATGTCAATGCCAATGAGAATTATTCTCATGTGTATTCTGAATCAGAAATGATTTCATTATCTTTTGAATACATCAATTATAATTTCACCTATACCGAAAATGCAGGAACCGTAGCCATGAATCCGATACAGAATGAAGGATTGGAGAATTTTCAATTAGAATCTGATGTTGTATTCAGGCATAATCAAAGACTGAAAAGCAGAGACGGCCGAGAAATTTATCTGTATAGTTCCGGAAAATGCGAAATGTACTATTATGACAGATTGGAAGTTTCATGTGAATATTCAGTAATTGGCAATGAAATTCGCCTGATTGATAATGGCAGAGTAATATATAAGGGATCATTTACTTATGGACCTGATCGTCAGACTGTGCGTTCATTGTCAATTGCAGGAACGGTTTATTACAAAAAATAAAATCATTTAAAGCGTTTGTTTATGGAAACAACTATTGCTACAACTAAAAAGAAAAGTATCAGGAAAATGATCTTTCTTGTTTTGTCTCTGCTGACAGCAGTATCGATGTTCATGTCATGTGATCCAATGGACCCGGATTTTCAGGAAGGATTCAGATATGGATGGAATCAGACTGCGCCAGATGAGTATAAGTATTGATAACAATAATATTCAGTAAATGAGAAAATTAATTATCGTGTTGACAGTAATGTTCGCTGCAACATTCGTTGATACTACTCTGATTTGTCATGGCAATATGAATCCGGAATATTCTCAGACAATACCATCAGAACAAATGAAATTAAAGAAAAAATGTCCGAGATGTAACGGGAAAGGCCATATTACTATTAAAAAGAGACATGCAGCATGCGCCGGGAAAGGGTGTTCGGGATGTGATTATAAAGGATATTCTGAAACATATCTTACTTGTTCAAAATGCAATGGCAGTGGATATATAGTCCAAAATCTTTAATATAACACTAATAATATTATGAAAAACAATTTAATTTCAGCGGCAATATTAGTCGCTTGTTGTCTGATTGCATTTCCATATGCATCATCTTCAATGAATTTTTCAGAAAATGTTTATTCTGAAATCAGGTCTGCTGCAGTCCGTACTGTTCGCGTCGTTATGATTAAGGGTTATGTGACAAATCACAGTAAATCCGGAAGTTATAATGATGAGACAAATATGATAACTATAGACGGCGGTACTTATAGAGTGTATCCGAATCCTTACGCCAATAATGAAAACGACAAAAGGAGCGGGTATAGTCACTATGCCAATGGTATTTATTTCTTTAATTTATAATTACTACAATTATTTATGAAGAAACTAATTCTTATTGTCGTGCTATTGTTCGGAATGGTGTTTTCTCTATGGGCTATACCTACGGGCAAATATTGCGCAGATGACGGCTCTTTTGTTGAAGTTACGAGCTCATATATTTTTTTGTATATAGGCAATTATAGCGCCGGTTCTTTTTCAATATTGGAAGAAAAAGAAGACGGAACATTTACTTTTTCTGATTCTTCAGGAAGCATCAATAAAGGAAAATGGTATGAACGAAATGGCCGGATATATTTAGTGATTGGCGGCAGGACTCTTGTTAAATGTGATTGATCGTTATGCTGATTTAGATTTCACTAAGGAGTATTGGCTTTTTCAGAATACCTTCTGCTACATTTTATGATAAAAATCACGGCCAACGGACTTTTGTTCCTGTCCATCGGCCGTGATATATTTTACGTGAATACTTTTAAAGACGCTCCAGTGCCACTACGTTCTCCACATGGTGAGTGTGCGGGAACATGTCCACTGGTCTTACCGCCGTGATGCGGTATTTGGTGCAGAGTATCGCCAGATCTCTTGCCTGCGATGCCGGATTGCAGCTGACATACACTATTCTGGAGGGTTCTGCCTCAAGAATCACTTTAGCCACATCAGGGTGGATTCCTGCCCTCGGCGGGTCAAGGATTATGACATCGGGCCGTCCGTGGACGGAGATAAAGTCCTCAGTGAGGATGTCCTTCATGTCCCCGGCAAAAAAATCGCAGTTTCCGATGCCGTTGGCTTCGGCGTTGATTTTCGCATCGGCTATTGCTTCGGGGACATATTCGATGCCTATCACTTTGGATGCCTTCGCAGAGACGAACTGAGCAATGGTCCCTGTGCCGGTATAAAGGTCATAGACAAGTTCTTTTCCGCTGAGTCCCGCAAATTCCCTTGCGGTGCAGTAGAGCTTGTATGCCTGTCCGGCATTGGTCTGGTAGAATGACTTTGGGCCGATCTTGAACCTGAGTCCCTCCATTTCCTCATATACGGCTTCCTGTCCCTTGTAGAGGATGCATTCCTGGTCCGCAATCGAATCGTTCGGCTTGCCGTTTATGACATAATATAATGACACTATTTCTGGGAATCTTTCCGCGACAGCGTCAAGCAGGGCGGTTCTGGCATCCGTATCTTCGTGATAGAAGCAGACAGTCAGCATCACTTCACCTTTTTCTGTGGTGCGGATGAACATGTTGCGCAGAAAGCCGTGATGTTCCCTGATGTCAAAGAATTCAAGCCCGTGTGCCAGGGCATACTCCTTGATAAAGAGCCTTATGTCGTTGGACGGGTCTTTCTGGAGAAAGCACTGTCTTATGTCAAGGACTTTGTCAAAAAAACGGCCGACATGGAAGCCGAGTCCGCATCTTTCCTGCGGAGATAGCGTCTCAGGGTCTTCGGAAGAGTCTATCCATCTTCTGCTGGAGAAAGTAAATTCAAGCTTGTTGCGGTAATATGTCGTCTTGTCTGAAGGAATTATCGGCTGTATCTCAGGGATATCAAGATGTCCTATGCGGACCAGCTGGTCATAGACCTGCTGCTGCTTTGCCTCAAGCTGCATCCTGTAGGGGAGAGGCTGCCATTTGCAGCCTCCGCATGTGCCGAAATGGCTGCAGAACGGCTCGAGCCTGTCCGGAGACGGACTAACCATGCGGAGGATGAAGCCCTCCATATAGTTCTTTTTCTTTTTTGTCACTTTGACATCCACGATGTCTCCGGGAACGGCGAACTGGACAAAAAGCACTGTGCCGTCAATTCTTGCAAGAGCCTTGCCTTCGGCAGCCACGGCCTCTATCCTGACATTCTCGAGTATGATGTCCTTTTTCTTCCTTGACATGATCATTCCTTGTTCTTGACGAGGGCCTGTGACACATTTATCATGAAGTCACCCATTGTCTCAAGCTCTGACAGGATGTCCATGTAGTAGACGCTTGTCTGATAATTCTTGCCGTCGTGCTCGATGTTGACGATTTCCTCCTCGCGGAGATTGTTTCTCATTTCGTTGATGTCCTGCTCGGCGTCATACGCGTTGGAGATGTCCTTGAGGGAGCCGTATCCGGTGCCGAGGTTGGCTATCATCACTTCATAGGCCTTGTCGACGCGGTCGGTCATGAGGGTGAGGGTGCGGATTTCCTCCTTGTCGAATACCTTGCCGTGGGCGTTTTTCCTGGACAGGATGCGGCTGATTGCCTCTCCGGAATCCCCGAGGCTTTCAAGTTCGCTGATTATCTTGTACATGGACCTGATCTGTGCCTTTGAGTCCCCGCTGATGTCTTCCTTTGACAGGGAATTCATGAAAGAGGCTATTTCATATTCAATTCTGTCTGAAATTTCCTCATATTTGACGAGTTTCTGACGGTATTCCTCGAATTTGTCAGGGTCCTGCTCATTGATGGCGAGCTTTACATATCCGAGTCCTTTTCTGGAGATTTCTGCAAAATGCACGATTTCCTTCATGGCCTGCTCAATGGCCATCTCGGCTGTCGCAAGATGCCCTGCATTGATGTACTTGAGCTTGAAGTTTTCTTCCTCCGGCTTTGCCGGGCTCTTTATGATCCACATCACAGCTTTGACAATCCATGGAATGAACCATATCAGGATGCAGGTGTTGATGAGGTTGAACATTGTGTGCAGCATGGAGATGCCATAGAGTGCCGCCGTGGATGCCTCTGTCTGTTCTCCGCCCATTTCTCCTACGAATGAGGTGGTGGTAGGATCAGGGTAGCCCAGCAGCGTGATGATTTTACCGATGAAGGCAAGGAACGGCTTGAAAAGAGCCAGAGCCCAGATTACGCCGGTGATATTGAACAGCGTATGGGCTATTGCAGCCCGCTTGGCCTGGGCATTTCCGACTGCTGCCGCTATGTTGGCCGTGATGGTTGTGCCGATGTTCTCGCCGAGTACCATAGCCGCTGCCATCTCAAACGGAATCCAGCCCATGTTCAGCATGATGAGGGTGAGGGCGACTGTCGCGCTCGAAGACTGCAGGACAAGGGTGAGTAGAGTGCCGAATGCAAGGAATATCAGCACTGACCCGAACCCGAAGCCTGTCCATCTCGAGATGAACGAAAGCACCTCAGGATGAGTCTCAAGGTCAGGCACAGACTCTTTCATGAAAGAAAGACCGAGGAACAGGAGGGCAAATCCGATGATGAATTCCCCGATGTTCTTGGTCCTGCTCTTCTTGGCCATGGAACAGATGAACCCGACTGCCATCAGGGGTATGGACAATACCGATATGTCCATCTTGAATCCGAGGAGGGAAATGAGCCAGGCAGTCACAGTGGTGCCTATGTTCGCTCCCATGATGACGCCTACGGCCTGGGTCAGTGTCAGAAGGCCTGCGTTCACAAAGCCCACGACCATGACGGTGGTGGCGCTTGAAGACTGGATTATGGCTGTGATTCCGAGCCCTGTAAGCACTCCTTTGACCGGGTTTGAAGTCATTGCAGCCAGGAAGTTCCTCAATTTTTCGCCTGCCGCTTTCTGCAGGCCGGAACTCATGGTGTTCATACCGTAGAGAAACATTCCAAGAGCACCGATCAGAGTCAGAATCTGAAGTACCATAAATCAGTAATTAGTTGTCAATAAATACAATAGGGGAGAAGAGCCTATTCGCCTTCTCCCCATGGGTTATTTTGTAAGCTTTTCAGCCTGCTTTATGTCAAGGGTGATAAATTCTGTGCACGCCTGATATCTGTACGGGATATATTCATACAGGCGGCAGAACACATGACCGGTCTTGGTGTTGAAAAATGTGTCAAGTCTCAGTCCGTTGCCTTTGTTTTCTTCGCTCAAGTCAATCTTGTCCGGAGAGGAAACTATGGCTTTTGATATCGAATCCTTGCAGTGTGCAGGGAAAAATTTTTCCGTTTTTCTGAATCTTTCTCCGGTCTCTTTGTCCTTGTAGCCTGTGCGCATCACAAGAGCAAGCACAAGCCCGGTGATAATCATG
Source organism: uncultured Bacteroidales bacterium (assembly GCA_949286415.1). GTDB lineage: Bacteria > Bacteroidota > Bacteroidia > Bacteroidales > UBA932 > Cryptobacteroides. The sequence continues at coordinate 26,378 of CASEBV010000027.1, read as the reverse complement.
AAGAAACCGAGTACGTTGATTGATGTTGTATTCGGGATAAGCAGAGAGCACCCGCCTGCAACAAGTATGAGTGAAATTATTATGTCAGTGGCAGAGTGGACTCTGCTGAATTCTTTTTCCATTTTTGTTATTTATGCCGGCCTTTCCCGGTATTAATGTCGTGTGTTGTGTAAAATTGTGTGTGTCGTGTGTAAATGTATGTCCTTGAATTGTATTTTTGACACTAAATAAGCAATTTACGCAACATTATCAGATGATGGTCAATTGAGTTTGTTCCTGACGGAAACAATTCCATCTGTCCCGAATATCCTTTCTGTGACATTGCAGACAGCATGGACGGGACATTTGCCATTCCGGCCTCACGGTTAAGTGTCTTTGCCGAATTATGGCCTCGTGCGGCTGACGGTCCGTTCTGGTTCCTGTCCGTGAAGACCTCGGTCCTTGCCGAACTGATTGACGGACTGTTCCAGTCTATGTATCTCTCCGAGGAGTTGTCATTCTGAAGAATTTCTTCCTGCTGATAATTTTTCCCCGATTCCGGGGTTTCAGAATCCGTTTTTATATGAAGAAAGGCTGCGACAGCGACTGCGGCTGCAGCTAAAATCAGTTTTACTATTTTCAGTTTCTTCATCATAATTGCAGGTGCGCAAATTTATCCAATAAATCCGACTTCACAAACTTTTAATTCGTGTCTTCATCAATTTTTACGGCAGCCTCTGCCTGCAGGGGATTCCTCCAGCATATCCAAGTTAACATAATATAAATTGTGTGACAAAATCTGTCATACTGCCAAGCCGGTGTCCGGGATGCGCATTTTGTCAAATTGAAAAATAATCTCTACTTTTGTCTGATATCTGGTTATAAGGGATTTATTATGCAACAGAGAAACTTTCAGGCGAAGAACTGCATTACGGCACTTGTTGCTGTATCGTCAGCATTTGTCTTCAGTTCGTGCGTCAATGAAGATTATGATCTCAACAAAGGGATTGACACGACAATAGGAATTGATGCCGAGATCGGGGCTCCGCTCGGCAGCACAGGCAAAATTGCAGTCGGAGATTTCTTTGAAATCGAAGAAGGTTCAGTGGTGACGGCTGATCCGCAGACCGGAGATTATTCCATTCATGTCGAAGCCGAATCTCCCATTCTTGAAAATGTACTTATAGACCGTATAATAATTGACCGTGACGAACTGGTTCATGACGGAGGATTTGACATAAATGCCAATCTGTATGATGAATTCCGGGCTGCGGCAGGCGACGGAGTTACCGACGATATGGACATTTCCTCCCTCAGGCTGACTCACGTCAAGGCGTTCCAGGAGACAGAAAAAACAGTTGACATAACTGTTGATGAAGAAGTCAGCGAAATGGCCAGGATTGTGAAGTCAATAGGTGTAATAAATCTGGATGCTCCTGCAAATCTGGTTTTTGCCGTAAACGAAGGGGCAATTACTTTCAAGGCAGGCTTTGTAATTGATTTTCCGGAATATGTAAATGTCACGCTTGATGGCGGTCAGTCCGGTGCTGAAGTCAGGAACGGACATGAGCTCCATTTCACGGAAGACATGTATGTCCGCTCGGGCAATCCGATAGTCTATTCATTGAATATCAATTCAATAGATGTTCGCTCCCTTGAGGAAGACACTGACGGACAGCAAGGGCTTGTCGATACAAAAATCATTATAAATCAAGTTATTGCCCTCAGGGATCTGTACTATGACGCAGCTGCATCTGATTTCGGGACTACTCTCGGCCAGATGCCAAAGGCGGCCGTTGCCGAGCTTTCGATGAATGTGCTTGATGTCGATGTGCTTGGAGCAAGTGCTGTGATTGAGCCTGAATTTGACATTGAGCCCCAGCGTGTTGAAATCGGAGAATTGCCGGAATTCCTTGCCGGGGACGATATTGTGCTTGACATATATAATCCTGTGATAAGGCTTGATGTCAGCAATACTTCCCCGTTCCCTGCCCTTGTTTCAGCCACTGTCAACGGTCTTGATGAGAACGGCAATTACACAATGGAGAGACCTTTGGAGATAGGCAGTGCTGATGCAGATTCCGAGAATGCCATCCTCGTCAATCCTGGCAATACCGTCATCTTCCTTTCTGTCAGAGGTGCGGACCTCTCATCAGCCTCCTTGCCGGAAGGCTCCAATCCGCCTCTTGACATTGTCATAGGCAATTTCAACGACTTGCTCAGGCGGATTCCATATGCAATTGAGTTTTCTGATATAAATGTGTCTGTTCCTCATGAAGGTAACAAGGAGAGCGGATACTCCGACAGCGATTACAGGGAAATGGTTTATCCTGCTGACGGCGGGGACATATCCTACGATTTTTCTGTCGATTATTCGGTCAATGTGCCGCTGGCGTTCGGACGGGACCTGCAGTTCACATATCCTTTTGACATTACCGGCCTCGGCGGTACTTTTGGTGACAATGCCGATGAAGAGCCGGAGATGAATGTCAATTTCCGTAATGTGCGAATCTCTCTGACACTTGTGAATGCCCTCCCTCTGGAGCTTGCAGTTTCTGTCTCCCCTATTGATGCAGACGGCAATGAAATTCCTGCCACTGACGGCCTGGACTTCAATATCCTTACGCCTGACGGAGCCGCTGCCGTTGTTCATGCGGGAGACATAGGCAAAGAATCATCTTCAACTCTGGTGATTTCTGGCTCTGCGGACATGGAATCGCTGAAACTCCTTGACGGTTTCCGTCTCAATATCGGAGCCACCGTTCCTGAAGGTGAGCTTGAAGGCAGATGTCTCAATGCCAATCAGTACATTATGATTTCAGACATGTCGGTCCTGATAGACGGAAATGCTGAATTTGTCATTCAATAAATAAAAGAGAGTATCTTATGAGAAAAATAATATTGTCGCTTGCAATATCAGTCCTTGCGATACCTGCTGTTGCCCAGAATTTCAATTCCGCATATTTTCTTGACGGATACAAGTACAGGCACAGACTCAATCCGGCATTTGCCGCCACCAGAAGCTATTTTGCTTTGCCTGCCGTCGGCAATATTTCTATCGGCACGCAGAGCAAGCTCGGAATCGGCACATTCCTGTACCCTGTTGACGGACAGCTTGCCACATTCATGCATCCGGATGTGAGTGCATCGGATTTCCTTGGAAAACTCAACAAAAACAATATCATAGCCCTGGATCTGAATACCAATCTTTTTACGGTAGGTGCCTGGGGAAAGAAAGGGTTTACGACAGTGGAGCTCAATCTGCGTTCAAGCACATCTGTCAATCTTCCGCGCGATCTCTTCGATTTCATGAAGAATCTCGGAGCCAAGTCCTCATATGACATAAGCAATCTGGGGCTGAAGTCCATGAATTATGTCGAACTTGCCCTCGGACATTCGCATCAGATAACGGAACATCTCAATATCGGAGCAAAGCTCAAGGTGCTTGCAGGCCTGGCAAGTGCCGACCTCAGGATAGACAAGATGAACATAACAATGAATGAGGACAAGTGGAGCATAACATCTGAGGGCTCGCTGAAGGCTTCTGTACCAATGCTGGAGATACCTGTCATCGAGGGGACTGACGAACTTGACTTCGGGAATATCGGATTCGGTGATTTCAGCATTGACAATATCACATCCGGCATCGGCATGGGGCTTGCCCTTGATCTCGGAGCAGAATACAGGTTCGGCGGCATTCTCAAGGGGCTTAACATCTCGGCAGCCGTCCTTGACCTCGGTTTCATGTCGTGGGGAACAAATGCGATATCGGCAACCACGGGAAGCAACAGCTGGGAATTTACCGGATTTGACAACATTTCCTTTGACGAAGGAGACGAAAACACAATCGGCAAGCAGTTTGAAGCCATGGGAGACGATCTGCTCGGGATGATAAAGATGAACCGGGACGCCTCCGGCAAAAGATATAATCAGATGCTGACATGTACTGTCAATCTCGGCGCAGAATATGAAATGCCGTTCTACAGGAAAATGTCAGTGGGCTTTCTGTATTCGTCCAGGATAGCCGGTCCTTTTTCAAAAAATGAAGGCCGGTTTTTCTTCAATCTCTCCCCTGCCAAATGGTTCGGACTTTCTGCAAGTTACGGAGCCTCCAATTTCGGCTCTTCTTTGGGTGCGATAATCAACTTTGACCTTCCGGGCATAGGCCTGTTCGTCGGTACAGACTATGCCTTCTGGAACGTGACGCCTCCGATAGAAGCGCTCAACGGATTATGTGTTCCATATAACAACATGAATCTTAATGTCAATTTCGGACTGACATTCAATGTGAGCCGTTACCGTACTCATGGAGACTGGCGCTGATGCCAGAAGGCGGCCTGCAGTTTAGAATTATTTCATCATAAGTTCAGCAACAGATGCCATGCTGCATTTGTCTGCAGAATAGCCCTGTGCAAAGGACATTCCCTCGGAAACAAGCCCGAATCCGAGTTTCACCGCCATTTCGTTCAGCAGTCTGACACTTGCTCCGGCCCATGTATAAGAGCCGAATGCAAAGAACTTCCTGTTCTTGACAAGTCTGGCGCTTATTCCATACATGAAATTGTATGCAGGAGGAAAGATGTCGTTGTTGTATGTCGGAGCCCCTATTGCAACGGTATCGTACTTGAACACATCACGATAGGCATATGAGACATTTTCCGTCCCGAGGTTATGCAGGGTGTGGCGTACTCCCCTCTTCGCAAGTTCAGCCGCAAGAGCCTTCGCGGCTTTCTCCGTATTTCCGTACATTGATGCATATGCGATGCAGACTCCCTTTTCCGCCTCATAGCGGCTGAGACTGTCATATCTGCCGATGACTTCAGGGACATATTGTTCCCATACAGGGCCGTGGGTGCTGCATATTCTCTTGATTTCCAGACCGGCGAGTTTTTTCAGTGCGGACTGGACCGTCTGTCCGTATTTCCCGACGATGTTGGAATAGTATCTTGTCATTTCGTCGCTGAAGCCGGCAAAACAGTTTTCTGTCTTGCCGAGCCATCCGCATAGACTGGCTCCGGAGTCGACAATTTCCCCTTCGACGGCTCCGAATGTTCCGAATGCATCTCCGGAGAACAGCGTCTGTTCTTCTGCAAGATATGTGACCATTGTCTCCGGCCAGTGTACCATCGGAGCCATGTGGAATGTGAGTGTCGTGTGCCCGAGACTCAGGCTGTCACCTTCTTTTATGACGATAATGTTGTCTGTGATGCCGTAGTATCCCTTTATCATAGGGACAGCCTTGGCATTCGTCACTATCTGAATGTCCGGATATGCCTCCCTGATGTCTTTCATTAGGGAGGAATGGTCCGGTTCCATGTGGTTGACAATGAGATAGTCAATGGGGCGCCCTCCTGTCAGCTCCCTTACATTTGAAAGATACTCGTTGTGGAAATCAGCCTCCGCCGTGTCTATCAGGGCTGTCTTGTCGTCAATGACAAGATATGAATTGTATGAAACTCCGAACGGAAGCGGCCACAGACCTTCGAAGATTACTTTGCTGTGGTCATTGACTCCGACATATCTTATTCGTTCTGAAATGATTCTGTTCATGGCTTTCAGGTGAAAAATTAATTCAATTGATAAATGTACATATTTTTATTCAAATATATTCAGAAATTGAGCCCGATACCGAAAGTAAGGGCGTTTATCAGCGTATTGTTCCTCCTGATTCTTTCCGGCGGGACATCTGTTGTCACTCCGTCGATGCTTTCCTTTATTGCAGGATGGTCATATATTATCTGATATGACAGAAGGAAATCCAGTTTCGTGCTTCTTGTAAGGCTTATCCTGTAGCCGGCGCCGAGTTTGCCGACGGGTGAGAATGAAAGCCTTTCAGTCCCGACGGCGGCTCCGCCGTCTGCAAAGGCGAACCATCTTCCTTCAAGCGGATTTTTACCGAAGAATGCCGTAAGTCTGAGTGTCAATGGCAAGGCGGTCTCATGCTTGCGTATGCCGCTGATTCCGAAATATACAGAAAGATTCAGATTGCGGCTGAGATTGCATCCGGCATTGGCAAGCAACTGCCCGTTGCATAGAATGCCGGTGTCAAATTCACGGACATTTATTCTGTAGCCGTCGTCGGCAATAAAATTATTGTGGAAATATGTTCCGAAAGTCACCATGCAGCTGCCTTCGATTCCGAAAGTAAATCTCGGAAAATCTTTTCGGGATTCCGAATCCTGTGCTGCCGCATTGCATATCGAGGCAAGAAGGAATATGGCCAGAGCGACGGATGTGTTTATTTGGTTCTTAGAAGTCATATTTTATTCCGAGTCTGGGTGAAATTGTCTGCAGAAGACCGTACCTGTAGATTTCAAGCGCAAGGCTGCTGCCTTTCGCGCTTGTGTGCGCTGCAAGTACAGGAGAGAAGCTGAGCGAAAGGATGACCGGCACCGCGAAAGTGAATTCCACTCCGGCATTTCCGCATATTCCAGCCATTATCCCGAAATCGGCATCCATGTCCTGGACATAGCCTGCTGTGAATCCTGGGCCGGCGAACCATCTGACTCCGAAATTATTATATGAGGCAGCCGAAAACACGAAGTCAATCACATAGCTGGCTCTGATTCCGGGCATGCGGGACATGCCCATGAAGGCCTTGGCCATGTCCATTTCCGCTGAAATGCTGTGGAAAGAATTGTCTTTTGCGTTCAGCTGCAGATTTATTCCGATGCCTGTCAGCGAAAATTCCGCCCCTGCTGCCTTTACTTTGTCCTGTGCGTGCACTTCCGTGATGCCTGTCGCAGTCAGCAGCAGGCAGAGAAATGCGGAAATGCATAGTCTGTTCATTGCATGGAGCTATAAGTCAATCTGCATGTGCTTCATCGGATGTCCCATGAAATCCCTGTAGCCGACAGTCTTGAATCCGAGCCGGAGGTACAGAGCCTCCGCCTTCGGCTTGTCTACATCCACAATCAGTCCGGCTTTTGTAAACCCGAGTCCAGCAGCCCTTTCAAGCATTGCGGAGAACAGCCTGGAGCCTATGCCCATGGACCGCATGGCAGGATTGACTCCGATTGAATCAAGATAGAACTCCCCTGCCTGAGTCTCTTTCACAAGGCCGAAGCCGGAGCTGGAGTCGGGAAATCTCCGTCTGAAATCATCGGTCACCGGCTTTTTCAACATTTCATACAGTGCTCCGTCGTAGCCGTTCATCGCTCCGGCGATCTCTTCCCCTCTGACGGCCACGATTGTGTTCCTGTAGCTGTAGAGAGTGTCTTCTGCCTCCACAAAACTTTTGATGATGAGAGCGAAATCATCTTCCGTCATGCCCGGATTCATTTCAAGGAATGAATCCATTGGCCAGGCCATCATCAGCAGCCTTGCCACAGCCTCCGAATCATTCTTTTCGGCAGGTCTGACTTGAATTTCAGAAATTTTCTCAGACATATTTGAATTCCATGTAAGTTGCACCGAGCTCTTCCTTGAAGCTTCCTCCTATGAATGCCACAAGATCTCCCTTGCGTATTTTCCCATCCTGCAGAAGCATCTCTATCGATGTTTTCACGAAATCTTCCTTGCTCCCCTGTATTTCGAATTTATATGCATAGATGTCGTATGTCAGTGCCAGTTCTCTCATTGTATATGAGTTGTAGCACATGGCGTATATAGGCACCTTCGGTCTGAATTCTGCCAGATAACGGCCTGTGCGTCCCGTCCATGTATCGAATATGAGAGCCTTTACAGGCAGATATTGGGTGGATTCCACAAGATTCTTTGCCAGGACTGCGGCTATAGGCTTGAGCGCCCTGTCAAGGTTCAGTTCAAGCGATATGTCACTGGATTTCTCTGCCTCAAGGGCAATCCGGTTCATTGTCTGGACTGCTTCAACAGGATATTTCCCGTTGGCGGTTTCCCCGCTGAGCATTATGGCATCCGTGCTCTGGAAAATGGCATTCGCCACATCTGTGACTTCCGCTCTTGTCGGGCGCGGATTCTCTATCATGCTGTGAAGCATCTGCGTCGCTATGATCACCGGTTTCTTGCGAAGACGGCAGGTGTGAATCATTTCTTTCTGGATGAGAGGTATCCTTTCTGCCGGAATTTCCACACCGAGGTCTCCCCTTGCCACCATTACCCCATAACAATATGAGAGAATGTCGTACAGATTGTCTATACCCTGCTGGTTCTCGATTTTCGCGATAATCTTTATATGGCTTTTGTTTTCCTCAAGAATCTCCTGGATTTCAGCCAGATCATCCTTGCTGCGGACAAAAGAATGCGCGATGAAGTCAATGTCCGCGTCTATTGCCCATCTGACAAAACTCCTGTCCTTGTCGCTGAGGGCAGGCAGTGAGATATGGACACCGGGGACATTCACGCTTTTCTTTCCTTTGACTATTCCTTCATTCTGTACTTCGCAGAGCAGCTTGCCGTCATCCTTTCCAGTCACGAAAAGGTCTATCGCGCCGTCATCGACAAGGATATGCGAGCCTACCGGCACATCATTCACGAAGCCCTGGTATGTGGTATAGAGGACATGCCTGTTGCCTGTCTTGTCCGGGCCGTTGTGGACTTCTATCCAGTCGCCTGTCCTGACTTCAAATCCGTCGGCGGGCTCTGTCGGGGTAAGCCTTACTTCCGGTCCCTTCGTGTCAATCATTATGGCAATCTTGTCAGATACTTTCCTTACATTGTCCACGATTTTCTGGGCGCCTTCTATAGATGCATGCGCAGAATTGATGCGGACGACATTCATGCCGCTTTCATACAGTTTCTGGATGAACATGACATCGCATCTGATGTCCGACACGGTGCATATTATTTTGGTTTTCTTATTTTGCATGTCATTGGTTTTTCCGCTCGCGAAATTAGTAAAAATATTGCTTCCTGCTTCATCACCGCCCGATGTTCATATAGTTTTTTCTCATTATAACAAAAATGTTATTACTATTAACATATTTGTTATCAGCATTTATTTTCGTATTTTTGTGCTCTCGGTCAGCAGAAAGACTGTCAACTGACGCAAAAAGGACATATCATGAATTTTGATGACAATATCGGCAGGAGCAGAATGCTTCCTCCCCTTCCCGAAAGAATGCGGCCGCATACTCTTGACGGCTATGTGGGCCAGAAACATCTTGTCGGTCCCGGCGGTGTGCTCAGGAAGATGATTGAAACAGGAAACCTCACTTCATTCATCCTGTGGGGACCTCCCGGCGTCGGGAAGACCACTCTTGCGCGTATCATGGCGAAGAATCTCGGCAGGGAATTCTTTACCTTGTCTGCAGTGAGCGCAGGTGTCAAGGAAGTCAGGGAGGTAATAGACAAGGCCCGGGGCGGATCGGTCTTTTCTGCCGGTGCCGCACCCGTCCTGTTCATAGATGAGATTCACCGGTTCAACAAATCCCAGCAGGACGCACTTCTTGGAGCAGTCGAAGACGGGACGGTCGTGCTCATCGGCGCCACAACGGAGAATCCGTCCTTTGAAGTGAATACTCCTCTGCTGTCAAGATGCCAGGTGTTTGTCCTCAAGAGTCTTGAACCGGCTGATCTGCAGGAACTGCTTGACCGTACCCTGCGTGAAGACGTGTTGCTGAAAGACATGGACATTAAGGTAGCCGAGACGGGAGCACTGTTCCGGTATTCCGGAGGGGATGCAAGGAAATTGCTCAATATACTTGAAATGTGTGTCAGTGCCATTCCGGGCGGAGGGCAGAAAATAATAGACAACGAGACCGTGACTTCCTGTCTCCAGAACAATGTGGCCGTCTACGACAAAAGCGGCGAGATGCATTATGACATAATTTCAGCTTTCATAAAAAGTGTCCGCGGCTCTGATCCGAATGCTGCCGTATACTGGCTCGGAAGAATGCTTGTCGGAGGCGAAGACCCGCTGTTCATAGCCAGGCGGTTGTGCATCCTGGCTGCCGAAGACATCGGTCTGGCCAACCCCAACGCCCTTCTGCTGGCCAATTCCTGTTTTCAGATAGTACACAACATAGGTATGCCGGAGGCAAGAATCCCGCTTTCCGAGACAACAATATATCTTGCGTCTTCAGCAAAGAGCAATTCTGCCTATATGGCTATAGGCAAAGCAATGGAACTTGCGTCAAAGACGCAGACTTCTCCCGTTCCGCTATATCTGAGGAATGCCCCGACGAAGCTCATGGAGGAACTCGGATACAGCGACGGGTACAAATATGCGCATGACTACCCGGGGCATTGGGCTGACCTGGAATTCATGCCTGATGATTTGGCGGGGACGAAGTTGTATGAGCCTGCCGACAACAAGCAGGAATCTGTCCTTGAGGCCAGACTTGCAGCCCTGTGGCCGAAGTATTACGGCGGCAAGAAATAGTATGAGCCTCAGGGACTGAATCAGAACGGGTACCCGACGCCGAAATGAATCGCATAGTTGCCTCTCCGGAGCCATTGGGAAGGGCGGAGCCATCTTTGTCCGTCTGCCCTGGCCGGATCATGGAGACGCATGCCCATATCGACGCGAAGCAGCAGGAAGTTGAAATCAAGCCTGACTCCCACTCCCCAGTTCATGGCGATGCTTTCTCCGAAATTTTTCCATGTGAACTTTGAAATCGGCATATCGCCTGTTGTCCCGCTGTCCCTCAGCGTCCATACATTTCCTGCGTCAGCAAATACGGCCCCGGCGATTTTCCAGAACATCTTGAATCTGTATTCGATATTGGCTTCAAGCTTCATGTCGCCGGTCTGGTTTGGTATGATGAAAGTGGTGTCCATCGGGGACAGCCCCGGTCCCACGGCCCTTGCCTGCCAGCCCCTGAGGCTGTTCGCTCCTCCTGAGTAGAAATGTTTTTCAAATGGAAGTGCGTCAGAGTTGCCGTATGCATAGCCGGCCCCGGCGAGAAATCTCGTGGCCAGGGCCTGTCCGTCATTGCGGCCGAACACCCATGTCCTTCCGAGGGTCACTTCCGCCTTGACATATTGTGAATACGGAGTATTCCATATCATTCCTGCTCCTGATGCATCGTGTTTCATCAGAGGTTTGAATGCACTCAGCAGATTGCCGGCGATGTCAAGCTGGAGCCTGGAATAGAAATATGTCGATTTGGGATTGACATCCGTGTTCGTGGTATACTGGAAGGTGAGACCGGAGCCGAGGTCAAAGTGGTTCTGGTATGAATTCCTCATGAACGGGTCCCGTATGAGGCTGTTATAGAAGGTTTCGTCGAGATTGAACAGACGCACTATATTCAGCTGAAGCGGATAGAACTGATAAAAGAGTCTTTCACCGATGCTTCCGGTGTATCCGAAAGATGTCGAAATGATGTTCCTCGTGTATTCAGGCCGGCTCTGATAATTGTAAGAAATGTTCAGGTCAGTTCTCGGGACGGCGCCTTTGAAATACCTGTATGGCAGGAAAAGGAATTTCGGAAAGCTGATGCCGGCGGAGACACCGAATTCATTTGAACGCGTGTCATCATTCGGGCGGAACTGGAAATTCCCCATAAAGCTCAGATTGAGCCATTCTCCTCCCCGGAAAATGTTTTTGTGGAAATATGAAATCTGCGGGGATACGCCGAAGAGTCCCGAAGAGTTGGTGGAAACCTCAGCATTAACTTTGAACCCCTGCAGCCTTGACTTGGTGAGGTTGATGTTGCAGTCCACGACATTGGTGTCTTTCTGGGTCATTTCCACATTGACGCTGCTGAACATGTTCAGGGATGATATCCTCGAATATGTATTGTTGACTTCACTTTCACTGTAGATGTTGCCTGGCTTGAGTGTATTGAGGTTCCTCAGCACGTTTTCCCGGACTTTCATGTCAAGCGGATAAGTTATCGTAACTTCCCCTAACCGGAATTTTCGGAATGCTCTGGCATCCTGTTCCGATTCGTTCCTTGTGTATTCCCTTATGTGCATTTCAAGGAATGCGGAATCCGGAGCCGCAAGCGTGTCGGCGACATAAGATATGTAGTTCTTTGTAAAGCCGTAGAATCCCTTGTTCCTGAAGTATCCGCTGATTCTGTCCGTCTCTTTGTCCAGACTGTATTCCGAGAGATAGTCCCCTGCCCTGACTGTGCATGAAGATGTGTCTGCCCAGAAGTCGGCTGCAAGTTCTCCCTCCGGCACATTGTAGGAAATTCCCTTTATGGGGTACTGTTTCCCGAGAGTTACATTGTATGTGACTTTTACCCGCTTCTTCTTTACCTTGATGCTGGACTTCACCTCGGAACCGTAGTATCCGAGGAAGGTGAGATGGTCGGTGATGTTGGATATAGAACTCTCTACCATATCGGCATCATAGACAACCGGGGGTTCGCCTATTTTCTGGACAAATCTGTCCCATCCGTTTCCTTTCCCTGTGGACCAGTTGTATATGTTCAGGAAAGGATTCCATCCGAATATGAAGTATGAGTTCGGCGCCTGCTTGATATATGGTTCTATGTCGTTTGCGTTGAACTTCTTTTCGTCCGCATTCGTCACGATGATTTTGTTCTTCTGGAGTCTGTACTCCCCGTCCTTAAGCACGCGTGTGGTGCTGCACGAGAAAAGAATCATGCATACGGAGGCATAGCCTGCAATTCTGTATAATGTGTCCAGGAATCTTCTCATCCGATTCAAAATCATACAAATTTATTCCATTGGGGAGGAATATCAAAATTTTATCAGAAATATTTAGCAATATATCTTTTAAGTCATATATTTGCACCGGAAAAATACAATCCGCATTTGCCGGATAGTCAATTTTATAATAATGTAACCAAATCACATTGTGCAAAATGAAGAACAAGTACATTGATCTGATTGAGCAGACCTTTGAGTTTCCGCAGGATGAATTCAGGGTTGATGACGGGGAACTCCATTTCCATGACATCAATATGATGGATATAATCAACCAGTACGGGACACCCCTGAAAATCACATATCTGCCCAAAATCTCCTCGCAGATTCAGAGAGCCAAGAGAATGTTCAATGTGGCTATGGCAAAGGCCGACTACAACGGCAGATACCATTACTGCTATTGCACCAAGAGTTCCCATTTTGAATTTGTGATGCGTGAAGCTCTTAAGAACGACATTCACATAGAGACCTCGTCGGCATTTGACCTCAATCTGATTGAAGCACTTGAGGCGGAGGGCGTTGTAGACAAGAATCTTTATATAATATGCAATGGCTTCAAGAAGCAGGCCTATATTGAAAATATTGCGTCATTTGCCAACGGGGGGTGGCACAACATAATCCCTATACTTGACAACATGCACGAATTGCAGGACCTTGATGACCAGATCAAAGTTCCTGTAAACATAGGCATGAGGATAGCTTCTGAAGAAGAGCCGAACTTTGATTTCTATACGTCCAGACTCGGAATACGCTACAGCGACATCCTTCCTTTCTATGAGAATGTCATCAGCAAGAACAGCAAGTTCCGCCTGAAGATGCTTCATTTCTTCATCAATACCGGCATCAGGGACACAGCCTATTACTGGAATGAGCTTGCAAAGTGCGTCACAGTATACTGCGACCTGAAGTCAATATGTCCGGAACTGGACTCGCTGAACATCGGAGGAGGTTTCCCTATCAAGAATTCCCTGGCAATGGACTTTGACTATGAATACATGGCTGAGGAAATCATTCTTCAGATCAAGACCATGTGCAATGCACGCGGAGTGGCGGAGCCGAATATCTTCACCGAGTTCGGAAGCTTTACCGTAGGTGAATCCGGAGCAACCATCTTTCAGATTCTCGATGTGAAGCAGCAGAATGACAGGGAAAGATGGTATATGATAGACAATTCTTTCATGACGACACTGCCCGACACATGGGGAATCAAGCAGCGTTTCATCCTGCTCCCGATCAACAAGTGGAATGAAAAATACCAGCGGGTCTTCCTCGGCGGCCTGACTTGCGACAGCCAGGACTACTACAATGCCGATGCCCATGCCAACGCCATCTTCCTCCCCATTGTAGAAGACAGGGAAGACCCCCTGTATATAGGCTTCTTCCATACTGGGGCATATCAGGAGTCCATTTCAGGCTACGGAGGTATCCAGCATTGCCTTCAGCCTGCCCCGAAGCATATCATCATAGACAAGGACGAGAACGGAGAATATACCACCAAGCTTTTCAGCAAGGAGCAGACATATAAGTCAATGCTGAAGATTTTGGGATACTGACCCGAACATCTTTTCTTCCGTGAGGCATCTCAAACAATAATCAATGAGCGGCATTTCAAACAATGAGATAAAGATAATCCGCTCCCTGTCCGCCAAAAAGTTCAGGGACGAATACGGATTGTTTGTCGTAGAAGGGGAAAAGATGGTCTCGGAGGCTGTCTCCTCCCCTTTTGCTGTAGAAAAAATCTACAGAATAGAAGATATCGGAGACGAAGCCATGTCCCGTATATCGCAGCTCTCCTCCCCGTCCCCCGTCCTTGCCACGGTCAGAAAGCCGTCGGGGCTGGATATCATCTCCCGGCAGCAGATCTCGTCATCGTTTGCCTCCGGACGGGGCCTTTACCTTGCCCTTGACACTATCCGTGACCCCGGAAATCTCGGCACTATACTCCGTGTCGCCGACTGGTTCGGCCTTGACGGAGTCTTCGCCTCCCGCGGCACAGTGGACATATTCAATCCGAAAGTCGTACAGTCTACCATGGGCGCGATTTTCAGGGTGAATTTCCATTACACCGACATTCCGATGCTCATCTCCGCCGCCCTCAAGGCCGGAGGCAAGGCATACGGTACCTTCCTTGACGGCAACAACATATATGCGACGCACCTGGACTGCGGCACCTCAGCCCCTTCGATAATAGTCATCGGCAACGAATCCGAGGGCATTTCCCCGCAGGTCGCCGGACTCGTTTCCGACCGTCTCTACATCCCTCCGTACCCGGCAGACGACCCCGGTTCGGAATCCCTGAACGCCGCCGTCGCCACAGCCGTCGCAGTCGCGGAATTCCGCCGGAGATGCCTGTAAGTCCTGCCTGTTGTCTTACATCATTTGGTCAGCTTCATTTCTGACCACGACATTGACAATGAAGGAGACGGATAAATGTTCGGGGTCTGGGACTTGGAATTCTCTACGATAGATCTTTTGCTTACATTTTCAGTTACGAAGTCAGCAAGTTCACCTAATGTTACATCTCCTCCGCTCTCCTGGAGTTTCTTAAGCATATAATATGTGAACATTCCATGGCCTTTTTCGTCATAAGAATATGCGGTCTGGTCTCCTTGTGCGGCAGAAAACACTATCATATTTCCTGTCGGCTTCTCGTCTTTTGCCTTGATTGCGATACCTCTTGCCGCCACGAGAATGTCCCCTGTCCTCTGGACTCCGCTGAAACAGGCGTCAAGGAAAACTATTGAACTTGCGGCTTTGCTTGAAGACAATTGTTCATAAAGAGAACTCAGCCTGTATCCCGTAGCCGTATTTGATCCATACCCGTCGACAGGAAGAATATATGCCGTTCCTGTCTTTTCGTCAGGAATGCCATGTCCGGCATAATAAAATATGATGCCGGCTTCTCCGCTGTATGCATCAGCAACTTTAGTCACCCAATCTATCTCTGCTATAATATTGTTGAGTGTGGCATCTTTTATCAAGTGTATGTTCTCTTTCGGGATTCCTAACGCTTTGTTGCAGTATTCGGCAAATGTACTGCCGTCATTCAGAGCAAACTTTACGGAAGATTCCCTCTGATAATTTTCATTTGCGATGATTACGGCAAATGTCTTGTCATTTTTCTTTCTGTTTTCAGGGATATTTATGTCCACATCAGACTTTCCAATCGATATGCTTTTCCTGCTGAATTGCTGTGAACCTGTCACAGGGCCGGAATCGTCATTAAAATCAAGTTTGATAGGATCAAAATTGTATTTTATGTCAGCCATGGCAAACTCCAATGACCTGTCATTGCTGTAACTGTATTTCTTCCCGTCAGGAGTAGTCCAGGTCTCGGCAGCCAATGCAAGCCCGTCATCTTGAATGAAATATTCAGGATTCCTCATACATTGCCCGAAACTTTTTTCAAAGGCTTCCGCTTCATCAATAGGAACAGGCAGGAGCAATGTTCCGAACTTTGAGTCATGAACCATGAAAATTTCTCCGTCAGCATCATAGTCACCAAGTACTTGCTCCGGATTGATTCCTTTTGACTGGATGGCAATGTATTCTGTCCTGGCATCTATGACAAGAGAGTCTATCAGTTTCTGTCTTGACTCTTCCGTCACACGCTGCTGCCAATGCAGAGTCTTTTCATATTTTCCTTTTTTCTGCCACTGATTTACTTTGGACTCGACATATTGTCTCGCATATCCGGAAAAACTTCTGAAAATTTCTGCCGTTGAGTTATACCATTTTCCCGTCTTGTCAATATAACCATATTTATTGTCCATAGTTACGGTAGCCACGCCGTAATTGTTAAATGGATCCGCCTTGTCATATCTATACGGTATCACTGATTTTCCCGACCTGTCTATGTATCCGTATTTATTGTTCAGCTTTACAGGTGCGAGACCGTTATTGAAATTCCCTGCTTTTTCAAACCGGAAAGGGATTACAGATTTCCCCGTATTGTCGATATATCCATATTTCCCGTTAAGCTGTACAGCTGCCAACCCGTCCTTAAATATGCCTGCAGACTCAAATCTATACGGAATAACCAGAGTGCCGTCTTTCCCGATATATCCACATTTATCATTGATGACGACCGGGGCCAGACCGTCCGAAAACGCTCCTGCCTGCTCAAATTGAGGCTTGATTATCCAGATGTCGCCGGCCATGTATCCATATTTCCCCGATTCATCTTTTTTAGGGAAATACTCTTGTGTATGCGATTCTTCCTGACAGCAAAATATACCTATAATGCAGCAGGCAAATGTTAAGATACCTTTTCTCATAATTATATTTCAATGATTACTATCGCAATTCATTAATATGTAAATTAAAATGCATATGAGAATTTTAAGCGGGTCCCGGCCCAATCGGATTCTGTTCCACCACTGATACTTATCCAATATTCGTGTTTTTTCGAGCTTCGTATAAGGATTCCTACTCCAGTATCAAAATATAATCCCGAATATGCCGTATCCAGACAATCAATAGCTCCTCCTATGCTGAGATATGCAAAAGGAGAGACTCTTGTCTTGAGAAATACGGAACGGGCGTGGGCATAAATCGGAATATACAATGAAGTTGAATAGCTGAGTCCAATACCGCCTCCGACATATATGTATTGTGAAAAACTATATCCGTTTATAACATCAACCGTAAACAACGGAGATACTACGGAATATGACTCATCATAACTGGAATATGAATTGCCATATGAAGTGGTATATGAAGAATATGACGTATATCCCCCGATTCCAATTCCTCCCTCCAGAAACAATCTGTATCCTCTCATCGAATCAAAATATTGTCTTTTTGCAGGTTGACTTGCTTGAGAATCAGATGATATTGCCTGCAGTTTTTGCAGTCGCCGCCTGCTCAATTCCTTGCCAATATATCTGATTTCTTCAGAAGTATATTCAAAAGTGTCTCCATACTCATTCGTGACCCTTGCTCCTCCGTCAGGCAGTTGTTCTATATTGCCTTTGATGACAGTTCCGTCATTGAGGATAACCACCTGTGGTTCTTGGGCAGACATTGCAATGCTGAAAAGCAGCATTGATAAAATAATGCAGAATTTTTTCATGATGCAGTTCATTAAATCATTTCTTGCTTATGGTTATATCGTTGGTTACGACGCACATCTTGCTGTCCCGACTCCTGCAGGATGAAAGCCATTTCATGAAATCTTCAAATTTCAGACTCCTCGGCAGCAAGTCGTCCAGATGTTCGTCGTTGGCTTTGTAAAACTCATTTGGGGAGAAAATAGTATAGATTCTGTTAAGTTCTCTTTGTCCGGAGCATGTCATGACATATTCATCCACCTCGTCAGACGATGACAGTCCCATGGTCTCATCTGAACAGAAGAGGACATAGCGTTCCCCGGACTTGACTTTGAAAATTCCTCCGGCCTGTTGCCTGTAAGGAAGCAGGCACCATACATTTTCTGCGCCATCAAAGAGGTAAATGCATAGGTAACCTGAAACAGGAGAACGGAAAGACAGATACAGTTCGTCACCGTCTTTAAAATCCGAGGATTCGTATCTGTCTTCCGTTCCATTGCGCAGAATCCGGACATTCAAGTCTATCGCAGCGGACTCAATCCGTCTTGCTTTTCCTCTGACAATCACCTTTATGACAAGCCCGATGTCTGAATACTGTATCTGATATTCAGGTTCTCCTATAGTCTCTATCCATTCTCCTTTTACGGAACTTTCTCCAAGAGAAAATTGACTGATATCTGAAACTCCGTTTTCTGCCGCAACGGCAATTGTGGACGTAGCACCAATGACTGTGCCGAAAGCATCTGCAAGTATGCTGATTTTGGCTCTTTCAAGTGCAGTTGCCTTCGCCTGATCCAGAGATTCATTGCCGGGTGCGATGTAAGTATATTCTCCATGTACCTGTATTATTCTTTGTGCATGGACCAGATCTTCCGTAAAAAGGAGACAGATGCAGACTGCTATTCGGAAAAAGGCTTTCATCTCAAGATTGACTTACAGACCAAGCATTGAATCGAGTTTTTCAGAAAGCCTTTCTCCATCTCTCTGAAGTTCTTCCCTTATGGCGCTCTTTGCACTTTGCATGGCCATATCTGATGGGCATGCAATCTGAACACGAACTTCCTTATTCTTGCCGGACTTGACTCTATAGCATTCGACGACAGTGATGACGCGTCCTATGCTCTGTGCAATCTGGTTTCTGCTGCCCATTATGGTCTGAGTCGCAGAAACTGCGTCTTCTTGTGGCAACTGACTGTTTCTGACTTCATTTTCAACCAAAGCGACAATCTGACTCTGCATCTGGCCTGCAAGATTCAGTTTGGCAAGTTCCATCGCCTGAAGTTTAGCAGCATCGTATGTTTCCCCGATAGACATTGCCTCGCTCAATATGTATTTAGGCAGGAAGTTATCATCTAATTCATATTGCATTCTGTATGTGCGGTCAAGTTGTCTTTCGAGAGGCAATTGTCCCGGAGCAACTTGCCAGCCATCCCTTTCGTATTTCTTTGCTTCTTTTCTGGCTGATTTGCTGGCGCGGGCATCCAATTCAGACTTTGTCATTCTGGCAATTTCTTTTCTGTCCTTCATGATTTGGTCCACATCCTGGGAATACGCCGGAGGGTAAATGAGAAACATGGACAAGGTGATGAAAATTAATTTTTTCATAGCGAAATAATTTTGTTGTCCCCAAGCCCCGATGAGACAAATGCACAAAAAAAGTGTGGAGCTTTTACGTTTATCTGAATAGAGGTTCTGGAATACCTTTGACCAAATAAACAATACCCCACACCCGTAAGAGTATGATGTTGTGCATCATATCATAACAAGGTGACGAGTGCTGCTCTCCTTGGTCAAAACGAAATTTTCCAGATTCCTATTCAAGGATAAAGCGTAACACTTTACCAATATTTATAACCGGCTGTTGCCGATTCTTTGCAAATATAGAATTAATTTACGCCATTTGCAACACTCTCGGGGTATTGGACTATAGATACAAAAAATTTCGCTGACGGCCAGACCTGCATAATGTTTATCCTTTGAAGTATTGACAAAATATTCCATATCCGCTAAATTTGTAAAATTCATATTATATGCCGTTGTCTGCTTGGTGTCATATGCATGATGCTTCAAGGACGGCGGTATAGAGAGTATAATGCGATTGAAATGAACACCGTCGAACCTGTCAATCTCAAGGAACTTGAACATACCGACTATGAGTCGCTGATTAAGTTCAGAATCAGAAAAATACTGATGATATGCAGTCATTATGACGCCTTCATACTTGAAGAAGACGGACAGATTGATGTGCAGATATACAGAGAATACATCGAGCTCAACCTGACTAATCCGCCCCAGTTCGTATGGGCGACAACTGCATCTGAAGCCAGAAATATCATTGACAGGGATCCGGGCATAGATATGGTCATCTGCATGTACAATGTCGGAGACAAGGATGTGTTCGCTTTTGCAGATTATCTCAAGACTCTTGGCCATGATGTCCCTTTTGTGCTGCTGACGCATTTTTCAAAGGAGATATACCGGCGGCTGTCTTTCCAGGATACCTCATCCGTTGACATGATATTCAGCTGGCACGGGAACACAGACCTGATTGTCGCTATAATCAAGCTTTTCGAAGACCAGAAGAATGCAGAGGTTGACATACTCGGAATCGGGGTACAGGCAATTCTGCTGGTGGAAGACTCGGTAAGATACTATTCGACTTATCTTCCGGAACTGTACCGGATGGTGCTGCTGCAGAGTGCGGAATTTCTGAAGGAGACTCTTAATGACCAGCAGAAAAAGGCTCGCAAGCGGTCCCGTCCTAAGATTCTTCTCGCGACAAATTATGAGGATGCCGATGCTCTCTACCGGAAGTACAAGCGGAATATTCTCGGTGTGATTTCAGATGTAGGCTTCGTGCTTCACCGGAACGATCCTCCTGATACTGAGAAGACGGATGCCGGAGTGGATCTGGTGAGAATGATCAAGGCAGACGACCCTTACATGCCCGTGCTGCTCCAGTCATCCCAGGAAAGCATGGAGAAGGTGGCCAATGAGCTTGGCGTCGGCTTCCTGAGGAAATATTCAAAGACACTCATGCTTCAGCTCTCCGAATACATGAAAGAGGAGTTTGCATTCGGGGACTTTGTATTCAGGGACAAAAACAGGGTTGAATACGGCAGGGCCTCCAATCTCAAGGATCTTGAGCACTGCATCAAGGAGATTCCGGATGAAGTGCTGCTTCACAACACATCGAGGAACATGTTGTCGAAATGGTTCTTTGCCAGAGGACTCTTCACACTGGCGAACCGCTTCCGTAAGGTCCAGGACAGCCATTTTGCCAGCACAGAGGAACTCAGGGCTTATGTGACTCAGGAAATCCACGACTACCATGCGCTGACGGGAAGAGGAGTCATAGCGCATTTTGACAAGGACACATACGAGAAATACATCTGGTTCTCCAGAGTCGGGGAAGGTTCTCTGGGCGGGAAGGCAAGAGGGCTCGGATTTCTCAACAGTCTGATTCTCAAGTATCACCTTACAGACAAATATCCCGGAATAAAAGTCTCCATACCGAGGACGATAGTCATCGCCACAGACTATTTCGATCAGTTTGTCCTTGAAAACGGACTCCAATACGTGATTGATTCAGATATCTCGGATGATGAAATACTCTCGGAATTTGTCGCCTCCCGCCTCCCGGAGCAGCTCGTCGATGAGCTTAAGGTTTTTGTCTCTACAGTCAGGAGTCCCCTTGCAGTGAGATCCAGTTCCAAGCTTGAGGACAGCAACTATCAGCCTTTTGCAGGAGTATATTCCACATATATGGTGCCCCTTACGGAGAATATGGACCAGATGCTGCGCATGCTCGGCAAGGCCATCAAGAGCGTCTATGCCTCAGTATTCTTCAACGGCAGCAGAACATATATTCATACGACCGGCAACCTCTTGAGTGAAGAGAAGATGGCCGTAGTCATACAAAGTATATGCGGGACTGAACACAACGGGCTCTACTATCCGATGCTGTCCGGGGTTGCAAGATCTGTGAATTTCTATCCGATAGGAAACGAGAAGCCTGAGGACGGGATTGTGAATCTCGCCTTCGGTCTCGGCAAGACTGTAGTAGACGGAGGCAGTACCCTCAGGTTCAGTCCGAAGTATCCGAAAAAGATTCTTCAGCTTTCAGACCCGAAACTGGCCATGCGTGATACCCAGAAGATGATGTATGCGCTTGACCTGAGGCCCGGGGCGTTCAAAATTTCAAGAAACGACGGAATCAATCTTGCCCATGAACCTGTCGCGGAAATCCTCAGGTCCTATCCTTATCCGGAACTCGTGGCATCCACTTTCAGTGCCGCCGACAACAGGATGGTTCCCGGTGCGGCTGTTCCGGGACCGAGGGTGATATCCTTTGACTCTATACTCAAATACGGCCGCTTCCCTCTTGCCAAAGTCATATCTGATCTGCTCGCAATCTGCAAGAATGAACTTATGAGCGATGTTGAGATGGAGTTTGCCGCAGATGTCATTCCGGAGTCAGGAGGCAGCGCCTGTGTTCTGAAATTATTGCAGATAAGACCGGTAAGTGAATATTTTGATGACAAGGAAACCGATGTCGATGAAGTTGCTTCCGGGCTCGGAACTGTCCTTGTTTCATCTTCCAGAGCTCTCGGCTCAGGCCATATCCCGGGAATGAGGTATATAATGTACATAAGTCCGGACAAGTTCGACAGTGCCAGAACCCGTGACATGAAGGCTGAAATCGCGGGATTCAATGCGGCAATGAAGAAAGACGGCAAGTCCTATATGCTTGTGGGTCCGGGACGATGGGGGTCATCTGATCCGTGGCTCGGAGTGCCTGTAATCTGGGAGGAAATCTCGGAAGCGAAGCTCATCGTAGAATGCGGCATACCGGGCTACCAGATTGAGCCAAGTCAGGGAACACATTTCTTCCAGAATATAACCTCACTTGGAATCGGATATCTCGCCGTCAATACGGTCACGGGAAGCGGTTCGATTGATGCAGAAGCAATTGAGGCTCTCCCGCGTGTGGCTGGGGGCCAATTTGTAAGTGTTTATGAGACTCCTTCTGAAATCACCGCATTCATAGACAGATCATCCAACAAGGCAGTCGCAGGTCTGTAGTCCTTGCGGATGTCCGGCACACGGCTATTTGTCCGGATACAGCTCATTTTCAGGACAGAGCCTGATGATGACTCCGTCCATTGCCGGAACATGCACCTTTAGCGTCATATCGGGATTCAGACTGTCGGTGACAGGCATTCCAAGCCAGTCGAAGGCGTGTTCCGGTATACGGATATTCATGTCTGCATCTCTGGCTGAAAAATTCACAGCAACCAGCAGGGTCTCGTCCTCATGGTCGCGCAGCCATACGAAATGCCGGTCTTTGTCAAAGCCCTCGGAGGCGAAGTTACAGTAGCACAGGTCGTATGTCGTCCCGCAGACTATTGCCGGGTCTTCAGCGGCGAAGCGAAGGGCATTACTGTAGCGCAGGAACACATCTGTCCGGTGCTGTCTGTTTGCGGCTACCGCCCCGGAATCATCTGCATATTCCCTGAATCTGCCCGAGGATATCATTTTTTTGAGGTTCATGACAGACTCCGGTGTCCACCAGTCGAAGATACTCGTCCGTCCGTCCTTTCCGCTGAAGCCTTCCTCCTCCATTCCTCGCTCCCCTGCCTCCTGTCCGAAATACAGCATGAAAGGGGCTCTGTTGAAATAAAGGGAGACATACAGTGCCGCGAATGAATTGGCAGCATCCTTTCCGAAGAAATCAGAAGCGAATCTCTGTTCGTCATGATTTTCCAGAAAATTGAGCATGTACGGCTGGATGTCTCCGAGGAACTGCCAGTTGCGGGTAATTCCTCGTGCCGACTGCCACAGCTCCACCGGCATCCCGTTGTCGTTGACATTCTTGTCCACAATGGTCCTGAGGGTATCGTACAGCCCTGACTTGTCGTAGAGATAGTCAAACCCGACTTCCCTTATATATTTCTTGTAGAGATCCTTTTTGTAGACTTCCGCTATGAATGTCACTGCCGGATACTCCTCTTTCACCTTGGCAATCATCCATCTGAAGAATTCTGACGGAACAAGCTCAACCATGTCGCACCTGAACCCGTCCACTCCTTTGGAAACCCAGAATCTGATGATAGACAACATCTTGTCCCAAGTCGGACTATGGGAGTCACAATAATTGATTTTTATTGTCTCATACCAGTCGTTCTGGCCCGGAGATGCACTGTAGCAATTGTTCCCGGTGGCTCTTGCCGGAGTTTCCCTGTACGGGAGCAGGAGTTCCCCGTACTGATGCAGGAATGCCCGATATTGTGCAAGACTGTTGCCGGGACCTGTGCCTGATGCATGGCCGGCCAGCTCCCGAGCCTTTCTCCCCGCCTGTTCAACCAGCCATTGCGGCACTATCCTGTATTCACGGGAAAAATCCATGTCAAGCAGAGCCCGGCACTCCAGGCTGAATTCCCCGGCGTCCGGAAGCTTCAGTGTCTCGCCCGGATAATAGAAAAAGTCATTGTCAGGACTCCAGTGGACGCTCCTGTCATCGTTTTCCCCGAGAACAGGTTCGTCCGCCGCGGACCTTGACTGCCTGGACACTTTCCCGTAGTCCCTGGCTACATGGTTGGGCACGAAGTCCAGGATGACTTTCAGTCCGGCATCATGAGTCCTTTTTACAAGAGCCTCGAATTCCTCCATCCTCCTGTCCGAATCATCGGCAAGATATGGATTTACGTCGTAGTAGTCCTCTATGGCATACGGGGAACCGGCCTCACCCTTGACGAACTGGGGATGAGAGGGCACGCAGCCTTGCGAAGCGGCCTTGGTCGAATGCCTTATGATACCCGTAAACCATACATGGGAACAGCCCAGCCACCTGATGTACTCAAGCGTCGGGCTGTCAATGTCAGAAAATTTCCCTGTGCCGTTGTCCTCGAGCGAACCCCTCATCCTCAGTCCGCTCCGTCTGTCTCCCCAAAGTCTCGGGAGCAGCTGGTATATGATCATTTTCTCCATCTCGGAAATCAGTTTCAATTTCTCTCCCCCCCCTCATCTGCATTTTCAATGCCAAAATTACTAAATATTTCCGAAAAGCGACTTATTCACAAAATTCCGGCAAGCCGGGAAATGAAAGAATGCCAGCGGCTCATGCCGGGGCAGGAGAAAATCCCGTCTGCCGGCATGAGCCGCTGTCATTGTCACGCATTGCAGGCCCTTCGGGCAATGGCGCCGTCTGCGGGTCCTGTCTGCTGCGGAGTTGCTACCACTCAAGAAAATGAAAACATATTAACTATCAATGAATTATATATTACTCTTCTAGAAATCGGTGCGAAAAAATCTATTGCTATTGATAGACAGATTTTTCAACTCTTTCCGGATTTGATAGACATCGTCACACATCTGATAGTTATCTATTCCACTTTTTGCACTTCCCCACCTCGAACAACGTTGTTTACAGCCTCAAAGATACGAAATAAATGAATCTAATTGCACTATATTATCGTTCTAATTTATTGAAGTTTTGTATTTAATCCATTTATTCTTATATTCGCAAATAAGAATTACTTACTTTTCTAATTTATAAGAATTATGGCAACAATAGCATCAATGTCATCAAGAGGTCAGATTGTGCTGCCCGTCTCCATAAGAAGAAAACTGAATCTTGGCGAAGGCTCCCAGTTCCTCGTCATTTCAGATGATGAAAACATTCTTCTAAAACCGGTAAAGGAACCTTCTTTGGATGAATTCTACTCTCTGATTGAAAAAGCTCAGGAAACAGCAAAGAAAATAGGTCTTACTGAAGAGGACATCAACGAAACAATCAAGGAAATGAGAGCAGAGAAGAATAAATGAGAATAGTTGTTGATACCAATGTGATTGCCTCTGCAGTCTATTTCGGAGGAAAACCATATGACCTTCTGAAACTTATTATGGAAGAAAAAGTTTCTGCCATAGCCAGCAAAGAAATTGTCGATGAATATGAAGAGATTCTTGCAAGACTGCAGCATAAATTTCCCAAATTAAGTAAGTCCATTCCCTTTCAGGAGATTGTGGGAAAACTTACCGTAATCAAAGTATCTTCCGACATTCGCATATGCAGGGATTCGGAGGATGATAAGTTCATATCATGTGCTGTTGATGGCAGATGTATATACATTGTCAGTGGAGACAATGACCTGCTTTCCTTGAAAGATTACGATGGGATTGAAATTATCACTGTAGCTCAGTTTTTCGAAAGATTATGAGACCGTATTTAGAGGTCCAGAAGCTTATATGGAAAGACAAAATGCCTTCTCTCAACGATTCTGATGCCGGTACACTTGCTGAAAATTTCGACTTTTCAGGGGGGGGAGAAATCGACAATGTCATCCTCAAGGCTACAATGAATGAAATCCTTAACGGAGAAAGTCCAGATATCGGCTATCTGCTAAAGGGTCATAGAGCAACGCAACACATAAAAAAGAAAAAGGGGAACCGGAGTTCCCCGAGGATCAATTAATTTTGTGTTGCTCTTTGTATAACCAACTGACCCTAATTATAATAAATTGCACTTAAAATAGTGAAAACCGGGGAAAACCTCCTTCGTTAGGAGTTTCCCCCGGTTTTCAAACTGTGGTTGTCTTATTAGGATTTCTGTTAATGTGGAAGCAGAAACATAGAAACGACCGTTGTGAAATAGGTCCGCAGTGGGGACCATTTCTTCTGCCGTCCTCGGTAGTGACGGTGATGGTGGCCTCGCCCTCTGCTACACCGGTTACCTTGCCATTGGCATTAACCGAGGCGATTTCCGGCTTATCGGATTTCCAACTTATATTTTTATTTGTTGCATCT
>CASEBV010000026.1 GCA_949286415.1 uncultured Bacteroidales bacterium | reverse complement strand
CGAGCGGATCCCGAAAAGGCCTCCCAGTTCGGATCGGAGTCTGCAACCCGACTCCGTGAAGTTGGATTCGCTAGTAATCGCGCATCAGCCATGGCGCGGTGAATACGTTCCCGGGCCTTGTACACACCGCCCGTCAAGCCATGGGAGCCGGGGGTGCCTGAAGTCCGTGACCGTAAGGAGCGGCCTAGGGCAAAACCGGTGACTGGGGCTAAGTCGTAACAAGGTAGCCGTACCGGAAGGTGTGGCTGGAACACCTCCTTTTTGGAGCCCGTCCGAGGACTTTTGCTCCTCTTATTGAGTCTTTCATTATTATATAGTCCTGTAGCTCAGTTGGTTAGAGCACTACACTGATAATGTAGGGGTCAGCAGTTCAAGTCTGCTCAGGACTACCTGAAGTTCTTTAGAATTTTACCGGGAAACGGGGGTATAGCTCAGTTGGCTAGAGCACCTGCTTTGCAAGCAGGGGGTCGTCGGTTCGACTCCGTCTACCTCCACTATCTTTGAAAGGGTAACCACCAGTCAGTTATGACAAAATGGTTACCCTTTTTTATTGACTTAAATGTTTTCTATACCAATATTATACCGAATTTTGGAGGCCTGAATGCCCAGATGCGCTTGCGGCTATCGCCTTTCAGTCACCAGCCAATGTAAAAGAATGATTCGCCTCGGATGGAAATTTCCCTGTTTATTCCTATATTAGCGAAATCAAACGACTTGAAAAGATTGAATATACCATGACACTGAAACTGAAACATTCCGGGCAATATACTGCCTCAGTACGATTGTTTGTTTTATCTGTGCTGGCCATGTTGTCTGCATCAGCGGCCGACCTTCATGCCGCCGGACCCGAAGTTATCATTCCGGCACCATATGAATATTCCGTTTCCGAAGGCTCGTTTGTCCTTGGTGGCGGAACATCTTTTTATATTGAACTGAAAAAGCCTTATCTGGAGTCCCTTGACCCATCCATGCAGTCTGCGGGCGGAGAAGACGGTGAAATCGCCGGTCTTGAAGAAGAGCTGCTGTCTCTGCCGTACGGCCTTGTCAAGGCCGGAAAGAAATCAGCTGCCGACATTGTCCTTACAATCGGCGGCGTATTGCCGGACAGGCGGAATGCAGCTGTAAAGTCTTCTCCTTCATGGAAGAACAGGGAGTCATACAGGCTCAAAGTGACTGAAGGCGGGATAAGGATAGAGGCCAAGGGCTTTGCGGGGGCTTTCTATGCCATTCAGAGCCTTGTCCAGATGGCAGGACTTCCAAGTGCGGCGGGCATTGATGATGCAGATTCTGTACCAAGTGCCGCTGTTGCGGAAATCAGCTGTTGCACAGTCACGGATTCGCCGAGATTCGGATACAGGGGTCTTCACTTTGACGTGTCCCGCCATTTCCGGTCCAAGGAGTTCCTGATGAAGCAGATGGATGCGATGGCTCTTCTAAAGCTGAACAAGATGCATCTTCATCTGACAGACGGTGCGGGCTGGAGAATAGAGATTGACGGATATCCGGAGCTGACGGAGTTTGCAGCCTGGCGTCCGTATGCCGACTGGTCCGACTGGTGGGTGTCAGACCGGCACTATTGCCGTCAGGATGAGCCGGGGGCGTACGGCGGATATTATACGGCCGATGATATCAGGGAGATTCTGGCATATGCCGCCAAGAAGCATATTGAGGTGATTCCTGAAATAGAGATGCCTGGCCACAGCGAGGAGGTCCTTGCCGCATATCCGGAGCTTTCATGCACCGGGAAACAGTATGGAAGCGGAGATTTATGTCCGGGCAAGGAGGCGACATTCGGGTTCCTTGAGGATGTGCTCTCTCAGGTGATGGATCTTTTCCCGTCGGAATATGTCCATATCGGCGGCGACGAGGCATCGAAAGGGGCGTGGAAGACATGTCCGGACTGTCAGCGCCGCATGCAGGAAGAGGGGCTGGAGAATGTCGACGAGCTGCAGAGCTATCTGATACACAGGATTGAGGAATTCGTCAACTCCAAGGGCAAGAAAATCATAGGATGGGATGAGATTTTGCAGGGAGGGCTTGCCCCGAATGCCACCGTGATGTCCTGGAGAGGCACGGAAGGAGGGATTACGGCAATGAAATCCGGCCATGATGTGATAATGACCCCTGGCGAATTTTGCTACCTTGACTATACACAGGATGCTCCGTTCAAGGAGCCGGTATCAATCGGCGGCTATATCCCGCTTGCAAAGACCTATTCTTACGAGCCGGCTGAAGACGGCCTGACTGAAGCTGAACTTTCTCATCTTCTCGGCGTCCAGGGCAATCTCTGGGCCGAATACATCCCGACTGACAGCCATGCTGAATATATGTATTATCCACGGGCCTATGCCATAGCTGAAATCGGCTGGAGCAAGGCGGGGGCAAAGGACTATGACGGATTCAGGGGAAGGGCTCTCAAAGTGTCCGACATGCTTGACGGCATGGGATTCTCCGCATTTGACCTCCGGAAAGAATATGGGAACAGAAAAGAAAGCCTGGAGCCTGTACATCATCTCGCCGAAGGCTGTCCGGTCATCTACGGGGAACAGTACAGCAGCCAGTATCCTGCCTCAGGAGACTGTACATTGACAGACGGAGTGCTCGGGGGCTGGACTTATGGTGACAGAAAATGGCAGGGATTCCTCACGGACATGGATGTGACAGTCGACCTCGGAGCAGTAAAGCCGGTCCATTATGTCGGTGCGACATTCATGCAGGTCGTTTCCGCATGGGTATGGCTTCCGGAAAAGGTCGAAATCTCCATTTCTGACGACGGCAGGACATTCAGGACTGTCGGAACAGTATGGCGGGACATGTCAGATGAACTTAACGGACTTTATTTCAAGCCATACGGACTTGTATGCAACGAAAGCGGCCGTTATGTGCGCGTCCGGGCCTTCAAGCATCCGGCCGCCGGGGCCTGGCTTTTCACAGATGAAGTTATTGTGAATTGAAAGGTTTCCCGTAGTCTATATTGTCAGTTCAATAATTATAAGTATTTTTGCAAATTCGGTTTTTCGCGCCGCTGGCCGGTGGCCTTTTGCGGGCATTCGTGAAGATTCCGGTTTTGTATGGAGGGTAATATAGACTTGTTTGTTGAAATGCTGAAGATTGATTCCACATCGTCTTCAGAAAGGGCATTTTCCGGGTTTTTGAAGAAAAGGCTCGGAGACGGCATCTGCAGGGTGGAGTCGTTTGAGGTTGGAGACGGTACCGAAAATCTCCTGTTTTCATGGGGAAAGCCCGAAATAGTCTTCTGTACACATCTTGATACGGTGCCTCCGTATATTCCTCCCGTACTTGAGAACGGCATTGCAAAGGGACGCGGCACATGTGATGCCAAGGGCCAGATAATTGCGATGTACAATGCATGCCGGAAACTGCGGGACATGGGCGAAACCGGATTCGGTCTGCTTCTCCTTGCGGGCGAGGAAACAGGGTCTTTCGGGGCGAAGAGTTTCCGGGACATGCATCCCGGTGCTGAGTATGTGATAGTCGGAGAGCCTACTGACAACTGCATGGCTTCGGCAAGCAAGGGAACCAAATCCTTTGAAGTGACAATCATCGGGAAAAAGTCACATTCCGGTTATCCGGAGTATGGCGTCAGCGCCGTGGAACTTTTCGTGGACTTCATGGAAAGACTCCGGAAGACGGATTTTCCCGTAGACCCGGAACTCGGCGACACCACATACAATGTAGGCAGGCTCGAAAGTTCCAATCCTCAGAATGTATTGAGCGACAAGGTGTCTTTCCGACTTTATTTCAGGACGACATTTGCCTCGGACAGCATTGTCAGCGAAGTAATTCCGGGCTTTGCCAACAGCTTTACCGGCATCCGGGCTCTTGGTGGAGACACCCCGTCGAGGTATCTGGTTCTGGACGGATTCCCCTCAAAGCCGGTGGCCTTCGGAAGCGATGCCCCGCAGCTGACAAACTTCAGGAATAAAATACTTTGCGGTCCAGGCTCAATTCTTGCAGCACATACATCTTCCGAGTATATTCTGCTGGATGATATCCGCAGGGCCACTGACAATTATGTCAGAATGTTCAGAATGTTGAAATACGACAATATAGAGGAAAAGAAATGATTGTGATGAAATTCGGCGGTACTTCCGTCGCAAACTATGATGCCATCACCAGGATGATATCCATTGTGCGTGGCAGACTTGATGAAAAGCCGGTCGTGGTGGTTTCGGCCCTGTCCAAAGTCACCGACCTTCTTTATAAGATATCAGATGAGGCGGCTCAGCGGAACAGAGCCGGGGCAATGGAACTTCTCGGACAACTGCGAAAGAGACATCTTGACCTTGCTGATGAACTTATGGCGGACTCTCCGGAAGAATGCCGGGACGCAAAAGAAAAAATCAACGGAATCTGCGATTCCCTTGTGTCGTTCGTGGATGCTGTCTGTGCTGTCGGGGAATTGTCTCCGAGAAGTAAGGCCATCATAATATCCAACGGGGAATATCTCTCCTCGAATGTCATCTGCTGTGCGATGAATGCATCAGGCATCCGCACCAATTATATCGATGCGCGCAGAATGATAGTGACTGATGACGATTATCTCAAGGGCGAGCCTGACATGGAAGCCATATCCGACAAGGTCCCGGGTGTGGTGCTCGGAGCATACGAATATGCTGATGCCGTCATTACCCAGGGATTTGTTTCAGCCACGGCCATGGGGGAGCCGACAGTGCTCGGCCGCGGAGGGTCTGACTATTCGGCATCTCTCATAGGTATGGCAATAGATGCGACAAGAATTGAAATCTGGACAGATGTGGACGGAGTGCGCACGGCGGATCCGCGTCGCGTAGACAACACGAAATGCCTTGACAAGATTTCATTCGAGGAGGCTGCGGAGATGGCGCATTTCGGAGCGAAGGTCCTGCATCCGCTCACGATAGAGCCTGCCGTGAAGAAGAATATCCCTATCTATGTGCTCAACTCGATGAATCCCGAAGGGCAGGGTACGGCCATTCTCCAGAGTTCTTTCATCGAGGACGGAGTGAAGTCGGTTTCCTGCAAGGAAAATATCCTTGTCATCAATATCTTCTCCACCAAGATGATAAATACATCGGGCTTCCTCAAGAAGGTCTTCGCCATCTTCAGTGAGTACAAGGTGTCAGTCGACCTCATCAGTACTTCAGAGGCG
Organism: uncultured Bacteroidales bacterium; assembly: GCA_949286415.1. Taxonomy (GTDB): domain Bacteria; phylum Bacteroidota; class Bacteroidia; order Bacteroidales; family UBA932; genus Cryptobacteroides. The sequence continues at coordinate 69,967 of CASEBV010000026.1, read as the reverse complement.
AACATTTCTGTGACCGTGGATGCTTCGCAGGACATAAGGGGAGTGGTCGGGGCTCTTTCCGAGTTTGCAGAAGTGTATGTGGACTCGGACAAGTCACAGGTATCTGTGATAGGCAAGAACATCGTCAATCTCAAGGGTCTTCTCGAGCAGACATTTGCTCCTTTGAGAGACTGCAGGATATATATGATTTCGCAGGGAGCCTCTTATGTCAACATAAGTTTCGTTGTCGACAGGTCGGCTCTTACGGATGTTGTCAGGCAGATTCACAAGTATCTGTTCGAGGTGTGATGATGCCAGGAGAAGAAAAAGGAAATGGTTATGAAAGCAGTAATAAGCGGATATGGAAAGATGGGGAGGATGGTAGAAGGCGTCCTTTCCGAAAGAGGCATTCCCTGTGCGGGCAAAAGTGAGGACATCAGAAGTTTTGACAAGGAACTTGCCAAGGAGTGTGTATGCATAGATTTCACTACTCCTGCGGCATTCCGTGAAAACTGGAGATTTATCGCAGAGAATTTCAAGGCTGCAGTCATCGGTACCACGGGCTGGGGGGACATAAAGGATGAAGTCTCGGCATATTTTGAAGAATGCGGGACTCCGATGATATGGGCGTCCAATTTTTCTGTCGGCGTCAATGTGTTCTTTGCTGCGGCTGACTTTGTGTCATCCATGCTCGGGAAAGCCGGCGGATACAGCCCGTACATCCTTGAAATGCACCATTGCCACAAGCTGGATGCCCCGAGCGGCACGGCAAAGAGTCTGGAGGCAATCGTCGACAGGAATATGAATACGAAGGCCGATGTGCAGGCTGTGCGCTGCGGAGAGATTCCCGGAATCCATACTGTAGGATTTGAAGGCATTGTGGACCGCATCACTCTCCGTCACGAGTCTTTTTCAAGGGAAGGTTTCGCCAGAGGGGCCGTTGAGGCTGCCATGATGACAGAGGGACTCTCCGGTGTCCATGAATTCAAGGAACTTCTGTTCAAGAAAATAATGAGATGAAAAGTTTGGTTTTGTCCGGTTGCGGAACCGCACTTGTGACTCCGTTCAGAGACAGGGAAGTGGATTATGCCGCATTTTCAGGCTTGTTGGACCGCCAAATGGCGGCAGGTGTGCATTTCCTTGTACCTCTTGGAACTACGGGGGAGACCCCATGCCTTGAGGAAGAGGAAAGGATAAAGATATTGCAGCTTGCAAAGGAAAAATGTCCGGACCGTCCCGTGATAGTCGGCGGGGGGACAAATTCTCTGGCACAGACAGTAAGGAGCATGAAACTTCTTGAGCCTTACGGACCTGATGCCTTTCTTATAGTTGTGCCTTATTACAACAAGCCGACGCAGGAGGGAATCTATGAATATTTCAAGGCGGTGGCCGATGCTTCGGACAAGCCGATAGTGATGTATAATGTCCCGTCAAGGACTGGAGTCAACATGACGGCTGAGACCGCCCTGAGGCTTGCGGAGACAGAGAATATCGTGGCTGTCAAGGAGGCTTCAGGCAATTATGCGCAGATATCGGAAATCATACGCTGTGCCCCGGAGGGGTTCTCCGTACTCAGCGGCAATGACGATGAGACTCTCTCTCTGATGGCGACCGGTGCAGCCGGTGTAATCAGCGTGGCGTCCAACATCGCGCCGGCGCTGATGGTCCGGATGACAGAGGCTCTCCTGTCGGGAAACATGCCTGAAGCCAGGGAACTCCACCACAGGCTGACTCCTCTGTTCCGGAACTGCTTTATTGAGAGCAACCCTGTGCCTGTAAAGGCCGGGCTCGCGGCAATGGGACTCCTTGCCGAGGAATTCCGGCTTCCTCTTGTCCCGGGGACCAGGAAGACATATGAGACGATGCGCAGGACAATAGAGGAGCTGGGGCTCATTTAGGACTTATTTTGTTTTGTTATGGAGAAAGAACTGGAGAGATTCTACGAAGTGTGCCGGGACCTTGAGTCCGGAAAAGTGAGGGTTGCGGAGAAAACCGGCGGGGAATGGAAGGTGAATGCGTGGGTCAAGGAGGTGATTCTGGAAGGATTCCGCTATGGGAAACTTATGGACATGTCACAGGGATGTTTCCCGTTTTTTGACAAGGATACAATTCCTCCCCGCAAGTTCGGGAAAGAGGACGGAGTCCGTATAGTTCCCGGCGGGTCTTCCGTCAGGAGCGGAGCATATCTTGCCCCTTCCGTGATAATGATGCCGCCTTCGTATGTCAACATAGGCGCTTATGTCGATGAAAATACGATGATAGACTCCCATGCTCTTGTCGGCTCATGCGCCCAGGTGGGGAAACATGTCCACCTTTCGGCGGCTTCCCAGCTCGGGGGCGTGCTTGAACCGGTAGGCGCCCTGCCTGTCATCATTGAGGACAATGTATTCATTGGAGGAAACTGCGGCATATATGAAGGTACAATAGTACGGGAGAATGCAGTCATAGGCACAGGTGTCATAATAAATTCATCCACGGCAATATTCGATGCCACAACAGGGGAATACATCCGCGCCAATGACAAGGGACAGATGGTCGTCCCTGCAGGAGCCGTTGTCGTTGCCGGCAGCCGTCCTGTTGCCAAGGGCCCTGGGGCGGAGAAAGGCATACATCTGTACACTCCGGTTATAGTCAAGTACCGTGACGGCAAGACCGATGCATCGGTCACGCTCGAGAATCTGCTGAGAGACTGACGCGTGAGGCCGTCCGTGCATATGTTACGATATGACAGATTATAATTCCTTATTTTCAGAAGATACGCATTCATTTTTCCGCTCTCCCGTGAGGGATATTTTCAAACGAGTGGACCTGAATGCCATATATTCTTTCGCAGGAGGATATCCTTCGGCTGAGACTTTCCCCCTTGACCAATTCAAGTCCACCATGGGGGAAGTGATTGACAAATACGGAGGCAAGGCTTTTCAGTACGGTGCCACACAGGGAGTGACCGAGCTGCGGGAAGTGCTTTCCGCGAGATATGGTGTGCCACTTGAGCGCATCCAGATTACATCATCTTCCCAGCAGGGCATCGATGTCTGCACAAGGATTCTTGCAGACCCCGGGGATGTGATCCTCACTTCCAATCCGTCGTATCTCGGAGCATTGCAGTCATTCCGTTCTTACAGGGCTGAGGTGGCCGGCGTTCCGTATCATCCGGATGCCGACGGATTCAAGGCTGCATACGAGGCCGTCATAGAAAGCCGGCTTGCATCCGGCGGGAAAATCAAATTCCTGTATATCATTCCGGATTTTCAGAATCCTTCGGGAGAGACGCTTTCCCTCAAGGAGAGAAAAATCCTTGTGGAACTGGCCCGCAGATACGGATTCCTGATAGTGGAGGATGCCCCTTACCGGGAACTCAGGTACAGCGGTGAGCCGGTGCCTACGATTTATTCGCTGGCTCCTGATATTGTGCTTCATCTCGGTTCTTTTTCCAAGATTTTTGCACCGGGATTCCGTCTGGGGTGGATTTTTGGACATCCAGATGTGTTGGACAAGATTTATGTGTGCAAGCAGTCCCTTGATCTCTGTCCGCCTGTCTTTGACCAATATGTAGCCGCCGAGTTTATGGGCTCGGGCAGGCTTGACCGGAATCTCAGAAACAGCATAGACCTGTATCGCAGCAAGAGAGACCTGATGCTTTCTCTTCTTGAGCAGAATATGCCGGCCGGAGTGAAATGGACAAGGCCCGAAGGCGGTCTCTTCCTTTTCCTGACTATGCCGGAGAGATTTGACTCGGTGGCTTTCTATGATACGGCCCTTGATGCGGGAGTCGCGTATGTTGCCGGCTCATTTTTTCATACTGACGGGGCCGGGCGCAATACCATGCGTCTGAATTTCTCGTTCATGACACCCGAGCGGATAGAAAAAGGTATAGTGCTGCTTGCGGAGTTGTTGCGCAAGAGCCTATGACCGTTTCAGTTGACAGATTTTTTGAAATTTTGGATGATGGAATTATATAAATATCAGGGTGCGGGAAATGATTTCCTTATCGGAGACAACAGGGATGGGGGGCTGAACCTTTCCCCTGAAGATGTCAGGAGTCTCTGCGACCGTCGGTATGGTGTCGGTGCGGACGGGCTGATGCTTCTGGAGAATTGTCCCGGGAAGAACTTCCGGATGGTATATTTCAACTCTGACGGCTCCGGAGGCATGATGTGCGGCAACGGAGGAAGATGTATAGCAGCTTTTGCGGCAGATATGTCATCTGCAGGAGCGCCTGACGGCAATGCAGGCCAGGTTCATCTTGATTTCGAGGCCCCGGATGGCCCTCATGAAGCTTTCGTTCTGCCGGACAGGACAGTCAGGCTCAGGATGAAGAATGTGGACGGAATCAGGGTCATTGACGGCAATTCGTATTTTTTGGATACGGGGACAAGGCATTTTGTGCAGTTTGTTCCTGATGTGGATGACTGTGATATTGTTGCCGAGGGAAGAAGAATCCGCAATCTTCCGGAATTTGCCCCGGAAGGGACAAATGTCAATTTCGTGTCGGCTTTCAGCGGCGAGGATCTTTCTGAATCATCCCGCAGGATCAGAGTCAGAACATACGAAAAGGGGGTTGAGGACGAGACATTTGCCTGCGGAACCGGAATTGTCGCTTCTGCGATTGCTTCATATTGTCATTGTTATGATGGACATAAAGATGAAAGCCCCGTGGAATATTCGGTCCGGGCGAAGAAAGACTGTCTTGCAGTGGATTTTCTGCCGCAGCTTTCCGGGAATGAAGCCAACTGCAGATTCACAGATGTGTGGCTGACAGGTCCTGCAGTGTACGTGGCCAAGATTATTTTATAGGGATTATAATGTTTCAGCTGAAAGTATTCGGCGATAAAATTTTATTTTTGCAAAAAAATTAGAGATGATATGAAAAAATTGATATTTACATCTTTGGTGGCCATGATGGCCGTATCATGCTTCAAGAATACAGGATATGAGACAAGCTATACCCTGTTTGCGGATTTTTCGGATACGGAATCCATGTTTACGGAAGCCGGAGCGACAGATTCAGTTCTGGTTATGAATTTCTTCGGATATGGACCCGTCACATTCTTCAATACCATCTCCGAGCAAGAGCCAGAGGCAGACGGAGGCTGGGCTCTCTCCAAGAAGCGCATGCCTGTCGATGTGCTTTTCCGCGGAGAGGGAGGTACCATAGATCCTGAACTTGATGCCCTGCTTTCTCCATATGCAGTGAGCGATACCACAGATGCAATGCCTAACGGCGGGAAAGAGATATTCCTTGTATTTCATGAAGACCAGGACTCCATGCCGGAGCATGATATCCGTTTCGAGCAGTCTGCAATAGGGACTTGCAGTCCGACTTTTGCATTTTTCAACACAACGATTGAGGTGGCAAAATATTTCCGGACAAAAGCCGTTGAAGGAGATTACTTCACGGTGAGTCTTACCGGTTATTCAGGAAATTCGGAGACAGGTTCCGTTCAGGTTACTCTGGCTGACTGGAGAGACGGCAAGAAAGAACTTGTCACGGATTGGAAGACGGTTGAAATATCAGATCTCGGGTCGGTGCAATATATTGATTTTTCAATTGATGCAAAGCTTTCCGCCGCTTCTGCAGGGGAGGATCTGATGTATTTCTGTATGGATAACTTTGTCGCTTCCGTCTATATCAGCCAGTATAACGACTGACGGAGAGAACAGGCCGGATGAAAGTCTGTGAGAAAGGACCGGAGCCTGTTATATCAGGCCTTCCGGGATTGTCATGACAAGAGCCCGGGCTTCTTCATCGACAGATATCACGAGATCTTCGTGCAGCGGTATCATTGCCGTCCCGGAGATTGTGCCTACTTCTATGCAGGGATTCCCGGGAATGTCAAAGAAGTCAGAGACTACACCGACTTCATTGTGGCAGCTGTCATATAAAGTCCAGCCTATGAGTGAAATGTCATCTTCTTCTGAGCAGATGGCATTTTCTTTTATGTAGACAGCTCTGCCGGCCACTTCTTCCGCATCTTTCAGACAATTTATGTCCGTGAGCCGGACCAGAGCCTTGGTGTTGCCCTTACGGACAAAGGAATCAATGAAAAAAGGAACCGGGAGTCCATCAAAATGGATGTACACCGGTTCCTTGAGGTCAATATCTTCAGGAGAGATGTCACGGAAGCCCATAACGAGCTCCCCATCTGTACCGTTGGATTTTAGTACCTGGGCAATTCTGAGCAGATTGTGGCCTGCTTCAGTCATTATGCCTCAGGTGCTTCAGCCGGAGCAGCCTCTGCCTCGGCGGCAGCTGCTTCCTGTGCTGCTTTTTCTGCTGCTGCAGCTTCGGCGGCAGCCCTTGCAGCTTCTTCTGCTTCGGCTTTCTTCTTGGCGATAGCCTCTGCCCTCTCCTGGTTTACTTTGGCTTCAGCTTCAGCGGCAGCCTTTGCAATATCGGCGGCAGCCTTTGCTATACCCTCTTTCTTGGCGTTGATCTTAGCATCTCTCTGAGCCTTCCAGTCAGCAAACTTCTTGTCTGCCTGTTCCTGGGTGAGGGCTCCCTTGGCAACTCCGCCCTGAAGGTGCTTCCTGAGGAGTACTCCTTCGTATGAAAGGATGCGGCGGGCCACGAGAGTCGGTTCAGCACCTACATTGAGCCATGCAAGGGCCCTCTCTGAGTTGAGGACGATGGTTGCAGGATTGGTGTTGGGATTGTAGGAGCCGATCTGTTCGATGTAACGGCCATCGCGAGGTGCGCGTGAGTCTGCCACAACAATGTGGAAGAATGCGAAATTCTTCTTTCCGTGGCGCTGTAAACGGATTTTAACAGCCATTGTTAATCTGTTTTAAATTGTTAATACTGTTACCTGTGCTTCCTTCACGAGAAAGCGGCGCAAAATTAAGGATAATTTCTTATATTTGCAATCCGACGAATAAATTTGAGAAGATGATAAGATTATTGACCTGCAATCTGATATGTCCGGTTGCGTTTTTCTTGAGTGCGGTTGTCTTTCTTTTGGCGCCCTCTTCTTGCCTTTCGGCACGGAACTGCCGGCATCCTGATGACATCATAGGAGTGTACTATGTCGCCCATGAGGGGGAGGAAAGCCGTGTCCGCGTATTCCGAGAGACTGACGGCACATTTTCTGCGCAGGTCCTGTGGATCCGCGACAGCCTTGACCGCCGCGGCAATCTGCGCCTTGACGAGAAGAATCCTGACAGGTCCCTGCGCAATACACCATGCAACAGGATATTGATTATGAAGGGACTGAAATTTAATTCCGCCAAAATGAGATGGGATGACGGCAAAATCTATGATCCTACGCGCGGAATCAGGGCCAATGTGATGTGCGAGTTTGAGCCTGACGGCCGGCTGCGAGTCCGCGGTTCCATCCTCGGCATCTCTCAGTCGGTGTATTGGGACAAGATCGGCGATTAGCCGGATGTCCGGGCGTCGGCTGTCTCCTGTATTCGGAATAATTTCAGGGGTAATTTTTCTGATAAGCATATTAAGTATTACAAAAAAATTTGCAATTAAATAAAATCAATGTATCTTTGCAGTCCCAAACCAAAAGCGGATGTGGTGAAATGGTAGACACGCCACTTTGAGGGGGTGGTGGGCGTAAGCCTGTGCGAGTTCGACTCTCGCCATCCGCACCACATTGAAGAGACCTGCAGGAGACTGCGGGTCTTTTTTGGTATCAGCAGGACAGGTATAGATGCAGCATACGCGGTGAGGGTAGTGGCATCACAATATAATTATTATATTTGCAGCCGACGGATTTATGATATGAAGAACATTAGGAATTTCTGTATAATAGCCCATATTGACCACGGAAAGAGTACTCTTGCGGACAGGATGCTTGAACTCACGAATACCCTGAGTGAGCGTGACATGGAGGCTCAGGTCCTCGATTCCATGGATCTGGAGAAAGAGAAGGGGATTACCATCAAGAGCCATGCAATCCAGATGGAATATGTCTCGGGGGGAGAGAAATATATTCTCAACCTGATTGACACCCCGGGGCATGTCGATTTTTCGTACGAAGTGTCAAGGGCCATCGCTTCCTGCGAGGGAGCGCTTCTTGTCGTGGATGCCACCCAGGGTATCCAGGCACAGACAATATCCAATCTTTATCTCGCAATCGAGCATGACCTGGAGATTATTCCGGTCCTGAACAAGATTGACATGGATGCGGCTATGCCCGAGGTGGTGACCGACCAGGTCGTGGATCTGCTCGGCTGCAGTCCGGATGATGTGCTCAGGGCGTCAGGCAAGACGGGTGAAGGTGTGAGGGAGATTCTTGATGCCATCGTCGGGCGCGTCCCGGCTCCAACAGGAGATCCTGACGCCCCGCTCCAGGCTCTTATCTTTGACTCCGTGTTCAATCCGTTCCGTGGCATAATCGCGTATTTCAAGGTCCGGAACGGCTCGGTCCGTACAGGGGACAAGGTCAAATTCTTCAACACCGGCAAAGAATATGAAGCGGACGAGGTCGGCGTGCTCAAGATGAAGCTCTGTCCGCAGGAAGAAATACCTTGCGGAAGTGTGGGCTATATCATTTCTGGAATAAAGACTGCGTCCGAAGTGAAGGTCGGCGACACGATAACTCATGTCGACGCTCCGTGCCGGGAGGCCATCGCCGGCTTCGAGGAAGTGAAACCGATGCTTTTTGCCGGAGTGTATCCTGTGGAGACCGACCAGTATGAGGAACTCCGTTCTTCTTTGGAGAAACTCCAGCTCAATGACGCATCTCTTGTATTTGAGCCCGAGTCATCGCTTGCCCTCGGATTCGGTTTCCGCTGCGGATTTCTTGGCCTGCTGCACCTTGAGATTGTGCAGGAGAGACTTTTCAGGGAATTCGGCATGGATGTGATAACCACAGTGCCGAATGTGTCCTATAAGGTATATACCACGCAGGGTGAGGTCGTGGATGTCCACAATCCGTCGGGACTGCCGGCTCCGACGCTTGTCTCGCGGATAGAAGAGCCGTACATCAAGGCGCAGGTCATTTCCAAGGCTGAATTCTACGGCCCGATCATGAAATTGTGCCTTGACAAGAGGGGAATACTTGTCAACCAGCATTATATCACATCCGACAGGCTGGAGCTGACTTATGAGATGCCTCTCTCAGAGATTGTCTTTGACTTTTATGACAAGCTGAAGTCGATTTCCAGGGGCTATGCCTCATTTGACTATCATCTGATAGGATTCAGGGAGGCAAAGCTCGTCAAGCTGGACATCCTTCTCAACGGCGAGCCTGCCGATGCGCTTTCAAGCCTCATCCATGCCGACCATGCATATGATTTCGGACGCCGAATCTGCGAGAAACTCAAGGAACTCATCCCGAGGCAGCAGTTCGACATCGCGATTCAGGCGGCGATCGGCTCGAAAATCATTGCACGCGAGACAGTGAAGGCTGTCCGCAAGGATGTCACTGCCAAGTGTTACGGCGGGGACATAACCAGAAAGAGAAAATTGCTTGAGAAGCAGAAGCAGGGCAAGAAGCGCATGCGCCAGATAGGCACGGTCGAGGTGCCGCAGAGTGCGTTTATGGCCGTTCTCAAGCTTGATTAGATTTGGCATGGAAGCGGTTGTTCTTCTGACGGTTCATAACAGAAAAGACAAGACACTTGCATGTCTTGAGTCGTGCATGTCTCAGGTGGAGTCCATGAAGGCAGACGGGCGGTATACCTTTTCCATCTGGATGACTGATGACGGATGTACTGACGGAACTGCTGATGCTGTTGTGTCCGCTTTTCCTCAGGTCAATATAATTCATGGTGACGGCAGTCTCTATTGGAACAGGGGAATGTGTGCCGCCTGGGAGGCCGCATCTGCATCATCTCCGGATTTCTATCTGTGGCTCAATGATGATATTGTACTGAAACCGGGAGCTTTTTCTTCGCTGTTTGAAATCTCTGCCGCATTGAGACACAAGGCTATAGTTGCAGGGACGGCTGAGGGGTCCGACGGAACGGTTTCTTATGGCGGGCGCACACGGAAAGGGCGGATTATTCTCCCGGACAAGACGATACCTGTCGGCTGCGACATTTTCAATGGCAATCTGGTTCTTGTCCCCAAATATGTCTATGAGAGAATCGGCATGCTTGATTCTTTCTACTCTCACGGATTCGGGGATTATGACTACGGTATCCGGGCTGAAAAAGCCGGGATAGTTTCTGTGGTTGCTCCCTGCATTCTTGCTGTATGCGACCGTAATCCCGGGGTGCCGGACTGGCGGAATTCTTCTTTGGGGCTGAGGGAGCGTTATCGTGCGCTGGCAAAACCGACGGGCAGGCCGCTCAAGGAGCAATTTGTCTATGACTTCCGCAGTGAGGGGCTTATCTGGGCCGTATTTCATTTCTTTTCTCTGAATCTTAAGGTGCTGTTCCCTTTCTTGAAATAAATTGGGCTCCCTTGTCACAAGGAAGCCCAATTCAAAACCTCACAATCTATAGAGGTCCCGGAGGCGACTCTAAGTCAGAATTGCACACATTACCCAGAAATCATCTGCCTCCGGATTTGAGACGAATAAGATTCTTAACCGATGCAAAGATGAACCTTTCTCTTATCCCTGAAGTTGTCGCTTTTGTTGTTTTATATGTTGTTTTATTTATTGTAAAGAACTGTGATGAATAAGTTGAAATATTGTATCAAGGCTATGCGCCTCAGGACTCTGCCTCTTTCACTGGCAGGAATTTCGTTGGGGCTTATGCTGGCTGCTTCTGATTACATAGTCCGGTGGGATGTTGTCATTTTTACAATCTTGACGACACTGTGCCTGCAGATTCTTTCAAATGTCTCCAATGAATTGGGGGATGCGGTCAGAGGAACTGATTCCGGTGACAGGCAGGGGCCGGCCTACAGTATCTCTTCAGGTCATCTCAGCATCGGGGATTTCAAGGTGATGGTATGGATTTATGTCATTCTTTCCGCTGTATTCGGCCTCGCATTGATATGGTGCTCCTACGGGACGCTGCTTTCGCTTGAATCCATTCTGTTCATGATACTGGGATTTGCGGCAATATCAAGCGCCATGCGCTATACCTTGGGGAAATCTCCGTACGGATACAGGGGCATGGGAGATGTCTATGTGTTCATCTTTTTCGGGATTGTATCCGTTCTCGGCTCATACCTGATTGCCGCCCATGATATTCCGTCGTGGTTCCTGCTTCTTCCTGCCGTCAGCATCGGGGCGTTCAGTGTAGCGGTCCTTAATGTCAACAATATCAGGGATATGAGTACAGACGCCGCGACAAGGGTGACTATTCCTCTGAAAATCGGGGAAAAGGGAGCGAAAATATACCAGACATTTCTTGTCCTCATCGGCTGGGCTGCCATGTCGGTCTATGCGTATTCGAGGATTTTCAGTCTGTGGCATTATCTTTTCGTGCTGACTCTTCCGCTGTTCGTCCTGCATCTTGTGGGTGTATGGAAAGGCAGGGGAAAGAGTCTTGACCCGATGCTTCCCCTTCTTGTCGTGGCGACATTCCTGTTTGCTGTTCTGGGCGGCTTGGGTTTTGTCGTTTTCCTGTTCTGATGCGTTTACGCACTGGGCTGTCCTTCCGTCAGGCGCGTCGGGTGCCGGTGTACATCCTGCAGATACCGAAGGTAAAGGACCTGTGCCTGACATCAGAAAATCCGCAGTCTGACATTATTTTCATGAACTTCTCCGGACCCGGGAATTTCAGCACTGAGGCGGGAAGGTAGCAGTATGCAGCCTTGTCTCCTGATATGCGGCCTCCGATGGCCGGAAGTAGATGCAGAAAATAAAGCCTGTAGAACCACGAGAGGACAGGATTGGATGGTGTTGAGAGTTCAAGTATGATTGCTTTTCCTGATTCCTCGAGGACGCGGTGCATTTCTTTCAGGCCGGTTTCAAGATGCTCGAAATTCCTGACTCCGAATGCTGCCGTCACCCGGTCAAAGGTCTTGTCTTCAAACGGAAGGGCTTCGCAGTCGGCTTCCGTCAGGGCAATTGTCCCGGACAATCCCTCTGCTTTGATTTTTTCCTTGCCGATTCCAAGCATGCCGGCAGAGATGTCAATGCCTGTTATTCTGCTTCCTTTTCCGGCGGCCTTGCCCATTCCTATGGCGAAGTCTCCGGTCCCGCATGCCACATCAAGTATGTTGAGGGCGGTGCCGGGACTGACGGTTTCCCGGATGGCTTTTTTTCGCCATGATTTGTCTATGTCCAGCGACAGGATATGGTTCAGTTTGTCGTAATCCGGAGCGATGTTGTCAAACAATCTGCGGATATTTTCTTTTTTTGGCATGGCAGAATGAATTAGTTGTTCTTTTCGTTCCTTGTCTTGTCCGTCGTTTTTTCCCGGGTATTCCTGACGGGGCTGCCGAAAATGGTGCATTCATCAGGAACAGGGTCATATCCGCTTCCTCCCCATGGGTTGCATCTTGCTATTCTCCTGACACTGAGAAAGAATCCCTTTATTGCCCCGTGCTTTCTGAAAGCCTCAAGAGAATATTGCGAACAGGTCGGGGAGTACCTGCATGCAGGAGGGGTAAGTGGGGAAATGCAAGTCTGATAGAATTTTATCAGAACGACAAATGGAAAAATGAGAAATTTCCTCAATTTCCCGCCCTGGTCATTTCCTTGAATTGTTGACATTTTCAATGACTTTGCCGACTGATGAGAAAATTTCTTTGAATGGCTTGATGTCCCGGGAGTTGTATACGAACATCAGGTCAACCGGCTCCTGCAGGCTGAATTTGTTTTTCTGGAGCCGGAAACTTTCCCTCAGCCTCCTTTTCAGCAGATTGCGCTTTACTGCCCGTCTGAAAAGTTTTTTCGGAACAGATACCATTATTCTGTCACAGTCTGCGCCATTGCCCTCCAGAAAGCAATAGCGGAGGCAGCCGGCATAGCCAGACCTGCCTTCCGTCAGGAGTCTTGATATGCGGGACTTTCCGCAGAGGCGTTCTTTCTTTGCAAGGGTATTGTGACAGCGGCTGTCCATCACTTGTGCTGTTCCAGATAGATTTCAATTGCCTTTGCCACTGAAGGGGCATCGGCTGTAGGCGCTGAGATTTCTATCTGAAGTCCTGCCTCATTCATTGCCTTTACCACTGACTTGCCGTAGGAAACAAACTTAATGTCTCCCTGGGTGAAGTCGGGGAAATTCTCATACAGAGACTTTACGTCGGCCGGATTGTAAAGCACAATCATGTCGAATGAATGCATGTCCAGGCTCTTGAGGTCCTGGGATACTGATTTGACGAAGACGGCGCTGTCATAGTCAAAGCCATTGTCGGCGAATATTGCCGATATGTCATTGTTCGCAGAGTCTGACATTGCTATCAGGAATTTTTCTCCCTTGTGCTTGCTGCCTATCTGCTCAAGGATAGAGGCAGGTGTGCCGTCTCCGAAAAATATCTTTCTCTTTCTGTATACGATATGCTTCTGCAGATACATGGCCACGGCCTCGGATATGCAGAAATATTTCATTGTCTCGGGAATCTTGATGCGGAGTTCTTCGCAGAGTCTGAAAAATGCATCTATAGTTGACCGGGCGGAGAAAACGATAGCCGTATGGTCAAGAATGTTTATCCTTTGTCCACGGAATTCCCTTGATGTGAGCGGCTCGATTCTGAAGAACGGAGCGAACTCAAAATTTACTCCGTAGTTTTCCGTAATGGAAGAGTACTGGGATGCTGCCTTGGGCGGCTGTTGTGAGATGAGGATATTCTTAATAGTCATCGTTTTATAAACAGTATAGCCGTAGCTTTGGATTTATGGCAATAATGCCGCGGCGGCCAAAACGGCCATCGGCAAAATTTCAAGGCTGCAAAGATACAAAATTGCTGACAATAGAGAGCATGAGTTTTTAAAAATCTGCAATTTTCTCAGCAGAAAGACCAGCCAGATTGAGCCCCAGATATATAATATTGTCATTCTTATTGTCCCTGCCTCTACCCCGCAGAGCTCCTGTATCCATGAGACAATGAGAGACAATACGGCTGCCGGAATGAAGTATGTGCAGAATGCCTTGTCTGCGGCTTTCCATGTCTTGGCGCTAATATGCGATGGCCGCATGATCCGTGACATAAGGGCTCTGAGCAGCATGAAGATGACGGTGGCTCCCGCAATGGCAGCCAGGGCGGCGGCAGGATGTATTTCCTGCAGAAAGGAAGTCCTTACTATTCCGTATCTGTATGCCAGAATGCAGACCGCCGGGTACAATATGGCTGCAAGAGTGTCCCTTGAGCGGCTGTTCTTGACATTGAACTCAAGGTTGAGGTTTTCTTTCCATCTCAAGAGGCAGCCGGCAGTCAGCGGCAGGATTTCAAGGGCCTTCCTTATATATAATATGAATACTATGGTCATGAGGACAAGAATGGCATCACAAGTCATGTCCGCCTGTCTGCTCCCCGGACCTGACTCCGGGGCGTCCGTCGGCAGGGTTGAGATGTGGAGTTCGGCTGTGGCGCCGGAAGAAAATGCGCTGTCTGCCGGGCATATTATATAGGTTGAATCTTCCATCAGTTCCCGCGTTTGGCCTTGTAGCCCATTTCATTCAGAATGGCAGTCACTTTGTCTCTCTGGTCTCCCTGGATTGTGATTTCTCCGTCCTTGGCCGAACCTCCGACTCCGCATCTGACTTTGAGTTTCTTGCCCAGGTCCGCAAGGTCTTCCTCTGTCCCGACAAAACCCTTGACGAGAGTCACCTGCTTCCCTCCGCGGTTGCGTCTGTCAATAGTGACAAAAAGCTTTTGGGCGGCCGGCTCAAGTGTCTCCGGCCCGGAAATTTCTTCTGTCTCATATTGAAAGTCGGGATTGGTGGAGTATACCACGCCGAGCCTTTTTTTCCAGTCGTTGTCTGCCATCGGTGCAATTAATTTTTGCAAATATAGTCATTATGTTCGTATATTTGCTTCTTTGTTGGCTGTCGGAATCCGTCTGATACATACAGGCAACGCTCCGGCCGTCCTATAGAAACTCCGGAAGTGAATTATGGACAATAAGAAATTCAATCTGTGGAGCAGAGTTTTCGTATTTGTGGTGTCTGCCGTCACTTATCTGCTTACGATAGAGCCTACTGCATCGTTTTGGGATTGCGGGGAATTCATTGCCTCGTCATATAAGCTTGAAGTTGGGCATCCTCCGGGAAATCCCGTGTTCCAGTTGATTGCAAGATTTTTTACCATTTTTGCAGACAGTTCACATGCTGCGGTTGCCGTAAATGCCATGAGTGCGATATGCTCGGCGCTTACCGTGATGTTCCTGTATCTGTCCATAGTCTTTCTTGCAAAGAGACTTCTTAAGCCCGGTGATGACGGGACATATTCTCCCGGTCGGGCCGTTGCAATCTATGGCTCAGGCATTGTCGGTGCCCTCGTGTATTGCTTTTCGGATACATTCTGGTTCTCCGCGGTCGAGGGAGAGGTCTATGCGATGTCGTCTCTCTTCACTGCGATGGTATTCTGGGCAATGACCAAATGGTATGAACAGGCCGACACTCCGTATGCCAACAGATGGATTGTGCTCATTGCCTTTCTGATTGGCCTGTCCATTGGCATCCATCTGCTGAATCTTCTTGCCATTCCGGCCCTGGTCTTTCTCTTCTATTACAGAAAGAGGGAGGACGGACATTACACATTCAAGGAATATGTCAAGATTTTTCTGGTGTCCTGTGTCATCCTTGCGGTGATTCTCTGGGGCATAATCCCGTGGCTGCCGAAGTTGGCCGCATATTTTGACCTCCTGTTTGTCAATGCTTTCGGCCTGCCTTTCAACAGCGGTGCCATTTTCTTCATGATTCTCCTGTTCGCCCTGTCTTTCTGGGGGCTATTTGTAACCATGAAGAAAAAGAAAGTCTTCTGGAATACCGTCCTGCTGTGCTTCACTGTCATTGTTGTTGGATTTTCCATTTTCTCCATTGTCATCATAAGGTCTTCTGTGAAGACTCCGACCAACGAATATCAGCCTGACAATCCTTTCACTCTGGTCCGTTATCTCGCGAGGGAGCAATATGGCTCGACTCCGCTCCTCTACGGACAGTATTTTGATGCTCCGTACGACTGGAAGGAAGGCAAGTACTGGGCTCCACTGAACGGGAAATATGTTCATGCGGATTCTCCGGGTGCCCCGGAGTACAGCCGTGAGGGGAAGATGCTCTTCCCGCGGATGTGGAGCAGCTCTGATGAGAGATACATTGATTTTTACGAAGCTTACATAAAGAAAGGGAAGCCGGTTCCCGGAGCGGAGCACAACAAGCCCACTTTCGGGGACAACATGCGCTTCTTCTTTGACTATCAGCTCAACTGGATGTACTGGCGCTATTTCATGTGGAATTTCGCCGGCCGGCAGAACGATATTCACAGCCCGACTCCCGGGGACATCTTCATCGGCAACTGGGAGAGCGGAATCGGGTTCCTGGACAAGGCCAGGCTCGGGGACCAGAGCGATGCCCCGTCCTATCTCAAGGACAACAAAGGCAAGAACCATTATTATATGCTTCCGCTGCTTCTGGGCATCATCGGAATATTTTTCCAGTTTGCCAGGGACAAGAGGGGTGCATGGGTGACTTTCCTGCTGTTCTTCATGACAGGGATTGCCGTTGTGCTTTATCTGAACCAGCCTCCGTTCCAGGTCCGCGAGCGTGACTATGCATATGCCGGGTCGTTCTATGCATTTGCAATCTGGGCAGGTCTGGCCGTGGCAGGAATATACTCATGGCTGGAAAATCTTGTCTCAGGCAAATCTTCCTCCGAAAGTTCTCCTGCCATAAACGCGGCAGTGGCTTCCGTCGTGTCCCTGCTCTGCCTGGGTGTGCCGGTCCTGATGGCCCAGCAGAACTGGGATGACCATGACAGGAGCAACAGGTACACTGCCGTGGAGCTTGCAAAGAATTATCTCAATTCTGTGGGCAGGCACGGCATTCTCGTCACGCATGGGGACAATGACACTTTCCCTCTTTGGTATGCTCAGGAGGTCGAGGGCGTCAGACCGGATGTCCGTATCTGCAACACATCCCTGCTCGGGACGGACTGGCACATCGACCAGATGAAATATGCCTGCAATGAGTCCGCGCCCCTTGACCTCAGGGTCGGGCCGGAGCAGTATCTTTACGGCACGAATGACTATGTCATCATCCATGACATCAGCGACAGTCCGCTTCCGCTTTCTGCCGTGATGGAAGTTTTCCGCGACCCGCGAATAAAATTGCCTCTCAATGACGGCTCCAATGTGAACTACATCATCTCTCACAAGTTCACCATTCCGGTCAACAAAGAAAATGTCATAAAATATGGTATCCTTGATGCGAAATATGCGGACATGATACCCGATGAGATTGTCCTGACGATTCCGCAGGACAAGAATTTCCTTTCAAAGCCGGAGCTTTTCATGCTTGACCTTCTGTCGAACTACCAGTGGGACAGGCCGCTGAGCCTGCTGCAGATGGGCGGGGAAATCAATGTCGGACTCAGGGAATATCTGATGTACGACGGCTTTTCATACCGGTTCGTGCCGATAAAGAGCAAGACATCTCTGTCCAATCCGGGATTTTCAGACCCTGATGACCTCTATCACAAGATGACGGATGTATATACGTGGGATGCACTCAAGAGAAGCGATTATTTCGTGGACTACCAGAATGTGACTACTTTCTGCGGAGTGATGTCGCAGCGCCGCCTGTTCTGCAATGTCGCCGAAGAACTCTATAAGGCCGGCGAGTATGAGCGCGCCGAGGAAATCCTTGACAAATGCCAGACCTCTGTGCCTGAGTCAAGTTACCCTCTTGACATCACGTACCTGAGGACAGGAAACGAACTTGCTGTGGTACAGATGATTGACTTGTACTATCGGCTTGAGGCAAAGGAAAAGGCCACCGGTCTTGCCGTGAGATTTGGCAATGAACTCCTTTCTTCAATAAAATTTTATCTGGAGTTCTACGACTTTGCCCGGTCCAACTATGAGGAAGGCTGCCAGTATCTCTACTACCTGACTGACATCATGCGCCTCGGAGGCGAAACTGCGGCTGCAGATGAACTGGAGACCAGACTTGAGGCTGTCGTGGATGAGGTGATTTCGTAGAAGGTGCGATTTTGACGAAGTGGTGATTTCGGGGGAGGCGCGATTTCGTGGGATTTTTCGGAGGATGCATTGATTTGTCGGAAAATGTATTATCTTTGCATCCTCATTCGGGGAATTAGCTCAGTTGGCTAGAGCGCTTGCATGGCATGCAAGAGGTCACGAGTTCGACTCTCGTATTCTCCACGGAAAGCAGAAGCACCGTCTTCGGATGCCGGGATGACATTCTGGGGGTGCAGATGCGTCAATATCCGGACCTGTCCATTTCACGGCGCAGGTCCTTTTCTTTTATGGACTGGCGCTTGTCGTACTCTTTCTTTCCCCTGGCAAGGGCTATCAGGAGCTTGGCGTAGCCGTTCTGTGCGATGTAGAGCTTTACGGCCACGATGGTCATGCCCTTTTCCTTTACTGCCCGCTGCAGCTTGTTCAGCTCTTTCCTGGTGAGCAGGAGCTTGCGGTCCCTCCTCGGGTCGTGCCTGCCCCAGTTGCTGCTCCACAGGTATTCCGCCACATGCATGTTCTTGACATAGAGCTCGCCGTTGTTGAAATAGCAGAATGCATCCACAAGCGAGGCCTTCCCTGCGCGGATTGACTTGATTTCCGTCCCGCTCAGCACTATACCGGCAGTATATGTCTCAAGGAATTCGTAATCGAACGAAGCCCTTCTGTTCTTTATTTCCACATTGCTTTTTGCCTTCGGCATATCTTTCCCTCCATTTTTCCTTTGTCCGCCATCTTTCCGTCCGGCATCACCTTTCCGGACATTCCGGCTGCAAAGTTATCTCTATTTTATTTATTATACGACATTATGATGACATATTATAAGGAATGATGACATATTATACTGACTGTGGCGGCGGAAGTGCATTTATTTTTATTAAAATTGTCCTCTGATTTGCCCGGAAGGCCGGCAGTATTTTCAAATTCATATCCTATGACGAAGAAAAAAGACAGACAGAAGGGGAGCGGAGTGCCGCCGATGGCTGAACTGCCGTCTCCTGAACACATAGACACGGAAGGACTGCTCCGGGAATATCTTGGCGGCGGACTGGACCTCATCTGCATCCTTGGGCCCACGGCTTCCGGGAAGACGCGGTATGCTGTCTCCCTTGCAAAGGAGTTCAATGCGCGGCTCGGCGGAGGGCAGGTCGGTGCGGAAATCATTTCAGCGGACTCCAGGCAGGTCTACAGGGGGATGGACATAGGGACAGGCAAGGATCTGTCGGAGTACGGCGAAATCCCGGTGCATCTGCTCGACATTGCCCCTGCAGGCTCCAAATATAATATTTTCCAGTATCAGAATGACTTTGAGAGGGTTTATTCCGACATAAGGGGCAGGGGAGGAATCCCTATACTGTGCGGCGGGTCAGGGCTCTACATCGAGGCTGTCACCTGCGGATATTCCCTTCCCGATGTTCCTGCGGACCATGAACTGCGCGAAAGGCTTGAGAAAGAGGACACGGATGTCCTCATAAAGATGCTCGCTTCGCTAAAGCCCCTGCACAATTCCACGGACTATGATACTCGCAAAAGGCTCATCAGGGCACTTGAGATTGCACTCTATGAGCAGGAACACCCGGTGGACACGACGCATTTCCTGCCGAAGCATACATATTATATCGGGACTCTGGTAAGCCGCGACGAGCGCAATGCGCGGATAGACCGCAGGCTCGATGCCAGGCTGGAGGAAGGCATGGTCGGGGAGGTGCGCTCGTTGCTTGAGGATGGCATTCCGGCTGATGACCTTATATATTATGGGCTTGAATACAAATATGTCACCCTGTACCTTACCGGGAAGATGACATATCAGGAGATGAGGGAACGGCTCTCAATCGCCATACATCAGTTCGCCAAAAGGCAGATGACATGGTTCCGCGGGATGGAACGCAAGGGCATAAAAATACACTGGACCGAAGTATGACAGGCTGTCAGCCCTGCTGGAATTTCCTCGATGCCCTTGACATCTGCTGGAGCTCAATGGTAATCTGTTCCGACTCCTGCAGGAGGTTGAGGTACAGATATGCAACCGTGAGATTCGCGTCGCCCTGCTGGATGTCTGCCATCAGGGACTTGCGCATGTCGGAAAACTCTCCCTGCAGCCCGGCGATGTCTTCGTCAAGACTTCTGAGGTCGGCATAGTCTCCGTCTTTGCACAGGGTGGCGATTCTTCCGATGATTGCGGTCACCCTGTCCCTGCGGGACTTGAATTCTGCCGCATATTTTTCAGGCAGAGGGGAGAAATTGTTGTCCACATGTTCATAGACAGGCTCGCAGATTCTCCTCAGGGAATAGTACAGCTGCTCCATGTTGTTGAACCTCTGGTGGAACCATGCGCTCTTGCGCAGGCCTTCCTCGGAGTCAATGTGCCTGAGCGCGAGTGTCTCCTTGCGGCGGAGGTTCTTGAGCTTTATCTTTTCTTTCCTGAGTTCGTCGCTGGTCTTGCGCAGTACCTTCACATTTTCTTCTATCAGTCCGTCGGTGATGTCCTTGTAGTGGTCGGTCATGGCGTTGAGGAACGAATATTCGTTGCCGGCGATGTATCTGCTTACCAGAGGCCAGGTCTCATCGGCATTCCTGCATGAGAGTATTGCCCTGAAGTCCTTGTCGCCGTTGATGTCCTCATTCTTTTCCTTGTAGCGGATATTGTTGTGTATCAGGGCTGCAAGTCCTGCGATGACGATGATGACGGCCACAATGTTTCCCCCGAAGTGCATCAGGAGGGCTATAATGAACGCACTTGCGAATGCCACTCCGGCGGTGACGAACCAGCCTCCGATGACCGAGAGCACGCCTGTCACCCTGAACACTGCGCTCTCGCGGCTCCATGCCCTGTCTGCGAGAGACGAGCCCATTGCGACCATGAAGGTTACATAAGTCGTTGACAGCGGAAGCTTGAGCGATGTGCCGAATGCTATCAGCAGAGATGCGACCACAAGATTGACGGAAGCCCTGACGAGGTCGTATGAGGCCCCTTCTTCCATCTCTATCTGAGTCGAGTCAAACCTCTTGTTGATCCAGGCGCGTGCTTTCGGAGGAGTTATGGCTATCAGGCCGTTTGCCATGGAAGACGACCATCTCACGATGCTTCTGGCGACCTTTGACGAGCCGAACATCTCGTCACCTTCGTCCTGCTTTGCAAGACTGATTTCCGTCTTGGTGACATTGTGGGCCTTCTTGGAGGTAGCGAGGGCTATTACCATCACTATGCCGGCGAGGACCAGGAAAATCAGCGGTGTCTTGGCCGGGCTGTTCAGCACTCCCATCATGTGTGCGTCCGGGTCTGTTTCTCCGGATGCCATATAGTCAAGGTAGGAGTCGTATCCGGTGAGCGGCACACCTATGAAATTGACAAGGTCGTTGCCGGCGAATGCCGTCGCCAGCGCGAATGTTCCGATGAGTACCACCACCTTGAACACATTCACCCTGCAGAAATGCAGAATCTGCATGAGTATCGTGAAGGATGCAAGGCAGATGCCGAGCAGTTCCCATGTGTGGGAGGCAATCCATCCCTTCACCTCAGGAGTCATGAACGAAAGGTCCTTGGCACCCTTGATGAGGAGGAAATATATGATTGCAGTGGCTGCAATGCCTCCGAAGAGGCCTATTTTCCATTTGAGGTTCTTCTTGTAGTTGAAGGTGAAAATCAGCCTGCAGACATATTCGATGACAAGTCCGAAGAAGAATGCGAGGGCCACTGACACGAAGATTGCCATTATGACAGACAGGGCCTTCTCGGTGTTCATGTAGTCCGCGAATCCGAGTGCCCCGTCATTCCCCGCAATCTCGAACATCGAGAATGCGAAAGTGGCTCCGAGGAGCTCGAATACCATTGAAACCGTAGTCGATGTAGGCATTCCGAGGGAATTGAACACATCCAGCAGGATGATGTCCGTGACCATCACGGCCAGACATATATACATAATCGACTGGAAACTGAACTGTTCCGGCCGGAAGATGCCGTGCCTTGCTATGTCCATCATGCCGTTGCTCATGACGGCCCCGAAGAACACGCCGATGGCTGCAATTATGATGATGGTGCGGAATTTCGCCACTTTGGAGCCTATGGCCGAATTGAGAAAATTGACTGCGTCATTGCTTACACCCACCCAGAGATCGGATACGGCGAGTACGAACAGAAAGATTACAAATCCAAGATAAATGAAGTCCATTGCTTCTGTTTTAGATATTCGCGGCAAAGGTAAACAACTAAATCCTAAATATCTGCCTGACCGATGTTAAATAATTGTTACAGCATTCTGCAATATATTCTTAATGATTCCGTAACCAAATATTTTCCAATGACCTGTCCGCCATTTGTCTGAAAGAGTTACCTTTGTTCCCAAAATTCAATCGCGATGAAAGAGAAGATTCTGATAGTGGACGACGAGGAAGACATCAGGGAAATCCTCCAGTTCAATCTTGAGAATGCCGGATATGAGGTGGCCTGTGCGGAGTCGGCGGAAGAGGCCCTTTCGGTCTTCACTCCCGCATATTCGCTCATCCTGCTGGATGTGATGATGGAGGGGATGTCCGGATTCAAGATGGCCGAGGTGCTCAGGAAAGAGAAGAAGTCGCAGGTGCCGATAATTTTCCTTACCGCAAGGAGCGGCGAAAACGACCTCCTCACAGGATTCTCCGCCGGAGGCGATGACTACATAAGCAAGCCGTTCTCGATACATGAGGTATTGGCGAGGGTCAAGGCCGTCATCAAGCGAAGCAATGCCCATGCCGCCAAAGAAAAGGAGGACGAGCCGATAGTGGCCGGGCATCTCAGGATAGATGCGCTGAAGAAGATGGTCTATGCCGACGGCGAGGCCATCCTGCTGTCAAAGAAAGAATTTGAAATCCTCAATCTTCTCGCTTCCCACGCCGGAAGGGTCTATTCCCGCGAGGAAATCATCGGCGAGCTCTGGAAAGATGCCCCTTATGTGCTTGACAGGACCGTTGATGTGCATATAGCAAGGATAAGGAACAAGCTCGGGACATACAAGAACTATCTCACCAACAGGTCCGGATACGGCTATTGCTTCAGTGTCACGGACAATGCCTGATGTCCAATATATGGTCGGATGAAAAGAAAATGGACATACAAGAAGCAGCTGCTTCTGTATTTTGCCGGAGTATTCACTGTATTCACGGTGCTGATAGTGCTGTTTCAGCTCAGCAGCGAGAGGAAATACAAGGAAGAGATTCTCCAGTCGCGGCTGTCGGTCTACTCTGACATCATAGCCCAGACGGATGACTATGAAGAGGTGATGACATTGCTCCCGACGGAACTCCGGGTCTCGGTGATGGGCAAGGACGGCACGGTGTTCTTTGACTCCCGGGCGGATGTGGATTCCCTGGACAATCATCTGTTGCGTCCCGAAGTGCAGGAGTCCATACTAAGGTCAGAGGGCTTTGCCATACGGGTGTCCGACACGACTGGGCTGCCGTATTTCTATTTCGCCAAATCATACGGGGGCTTTGTCGTCAGGGTGGCCCTGCCGTATGAGGTAGATGTCAGGAGATTCTTCCAGCCTGATACTCTTTTCCTTGTGCTGGTGTTCTCTCTCTTTGTCGTGGCTCTGTTTTCTCTCATTTTCCTTGCAGACCATTTCGGAGAAGGCATCTCGAGGCTGCACAGTTTCGCCGAGGCTGCGGACAAGGGGGCGGTGGACTATGACAAAATCACTTTCCCGGATTCGGAACTGGGGGCCATCGGGGAAAAGATGCTTGAAAGCTACCGCAGGCTCGAGCAGAGCAACAGGATGATAGCTCTGGAAAAAGAGCGGCTGCTGCTGCATATACATTATTATGAAGGAGGGATAGCCATCTTTTCCCCCCAGAGGGAGAAGCAGTATGCCAATTACCGTTTCGTCCAGTTCGTCAATACATTGCTTGACCGGCCGACCCCTGATATAAACGACATCTGGAAAAGTCCGGTGTTTGCTCCTCTTGCTGAATTCCTTGAACATAATACTCCGGTCAAGACCGATTATCTCCCCGTGTTCCGCTTCAAGCTCTCCAGGGGAGGGAGGAACTATGACATCCAGATGCTCATCTATCCGGACAACGGATTTGAAGTCACCATCAATGATGTGACCGAATCCGAAAAGAACAAGACGATGAAGCAGCAGATGACCAACAATATCGCTCATGAGCTCCGTACTCCTGTCAGCAGCATCCGCGGGTATCTTGAGACCCTCATTTCATGTCCTGACGTGCCTGACGGGCGCAAGCAGGTATTCATAGACAGGGCATATGTGCAGACGCTCCGCCTCTCGGACCTGATAAGGGACATCGCCCTGATTACGAAAATCGAGGAGGCCCCGGAGCAGCTCCAGAAAGAGAAGGTCAACATCAGGCAGGTCACTGATGAAATCATCGAGGAGTTCAGGGAAGTTCTGGACAGCAAGAAAATAACGGTGGAGAACATGCTCGGAGACGACCTTGTCATCAGCGGCAATGCCACCCTCATATATTCCATATTCAGGAATCTCATCGAAAACAGCATGAAATACGGCGGAGACGGTGTCCGTATCCATTTCGAGTGCTACGCCCGCAGCGACGGCCATCTCCATTTCACATATTACGACACCGGCAAGGGTGTCAGCGAGGAGCACCTGTCCCGCATATTCGAGCGCTTCTACAGGATATCCGAAGGCAGGACCAGGGATGCCGGCGGCTCCGGTCTCGGCCTGTCCATCGTCCGCAATGCCGTGGCCTTCCATGGCGGAGATATCCGTGCCGTCAACCGTAAGGAGGGCGGGCTGGAATTCATATTCTCCCTGAAAATATCATGAAAAGTATGCAAAACAGATTTTGACATAAGCAAAATTTGGCTATTTTTGTAAATTACATAGTTACAACTAATAACCAAAAATTCTGTTTATGTTAAAAACAATGAAGTCTTCATTGTTCGGTTGCTGCATGGCGGTTCTTGCCTTTGCCGCACTGAATATGCTGACGCCTTCTGAAGCCTTCGCCCAAGACGGGGGGGGCACTGTCAGCGGAATTGTTACAGATGATCAGGGTCCAGTCATCGGCGCAGCCGTAATGATCAAGGACAGTCAGGGAGGTGTCACCACCGGATTCGACGGCGAGTACACCTTGAGCGGACTTAACCCTGGGGATGTCATCGTGGTATCCATCCTCGGATACGAGACCCAGGAAATCCCTTACAACGGACAGGCTACGCAGGATGTCAAACTGTCAGTTTCCTCGGAATTCCTCGATGAGGTGGTGGTCACTGCCCTCGGTATCAAGCGCGAAGAAAAGGCTCTGTCCTACAATGTCCAGCAGGTGAATTCCGATGAACTCACTGCAGTGAAGGACGCCAACTTCGTGAACTCGATGGTCGGCAAGGTGGCCGGTGTAACCATCAATGCAGGCGCCAACGGCCCGGGAGGTGCATCCCGCGTTGTGATGCGTGGTGTGAAGTCCCTCACTTCTTCCAACACTGCACTGTATGTGATTGACGGTATCCCTATGTTCAACCTGAGCAACGGAGGAAATGCCTCAAATATGTCAGACCAGCCTGGCTCTGACGGTGTTGCCGACATCAACCCTGAGGACATCGAGTCCATATCAATGCTTACAGGTCCTTCTGCAGCCGCCCTCTACGGTAATGCCGCAGCCGCCGGTGTCGTTCTCATCACTACCAAGAAAGGCGAAGCCGGGAAGACAACGGTGACCGTATCCAACAGCACGACATTCTCGAATGCATATATGACTCCGCGCATGCAGAGCAAATACGGCAATGTGGCGGGAAGCATATCAAGCTGGGGACCGGAGGTCAATTCTGATTTCAATGCCCGCAACTATTTCAGGACAGGAGCGAACATAATTACTTCCGCATCCCTTTCCACCGGCAACGACAAGAACCAGACGTATCTGTCAGTTTCTTCCACCAATTCCACAGGAATCCTTCCTAACAGCGCATACAACCGATACAACTTCACGGGACGCAACACGACCAAGTTTGCCAAGGACAAGCTTACCCTTGACCTTTCGGCCAGCTTCGTGAAGCAGAATGACCGCAACCTCGTGTCGCAGGGTATCTATTACAACCCGCTCCCTGGCCTTTATCTGTTCCCGAGGGGTGAAAGCTTCGAGGATGTGCAGATGTACGAGCGCTATGATGCTGCCCTCGGATACAATGTCAACTACTGGCCTTACGGAAACAACAACATCGGTATGCAGAACCCTTACTGGGTGCAGAACCGCGAGCTCCGCGAGAACGACAAGAAGCGTTATATGCTGAGCGCTTCCCTTACATGGAATGTAACTGATTGGCTTGACATTTCAGGGCGTGTGAAGCTGGACAATTACACCAATCGCCTGACATATAAGCTGTATGCGTCTACGGACAATCTGTGGGCAGGCCCGAACGGTTCGTACAGAGACATCTGGACTACAGCAAACAGTACATATGCCGATGTCCTTGCCACTATTCATAAGAATTTTGCGAACTTTTCCATCAATGCCAACCTCGGAGCCTCAATCAATGACAATGTCTATGAGCGCATGGGCTACAACGGGCAGCTTGCGGAAATGCCGAATTTCTTCGCAATTCACAATCTTGACAGGACTACCAAATACAAACCGGACCAGGCAGGATATCATGACCAGATGCAGGCTGTGTATTATAGTGTGGAACTCGGATGGAAATCAATGCTCTACCTTACTACTACAGGCCGTTATGACTGGGACTCAAGGCTTGCATTTTCCAAATATCCGGGATTCTTCTATCCTTCCGTCGGCCTTTCTGCCGTCATCTCGAATATGTTTGATGCGCCGAAATGGCTCTCATTCCTGAAAGTCAGAGGGTCATATACCGAAGTCGGTAATGCGTACGACCGCTATCTGACAAAGGTTTTCTATAAATACGACGGAGAGTCCAACAGCTGGTCTTCTACAGCCAAATATCCGAACACGGATCTTAAGCCGGAGCGGACAAAGTCATGGGAAGTGGGCGTGAATGCCAAGTTCCTGAACTCCATCAATCTCGATGTGACATATTACCGTTCCAACACTTTCAACCAGACATTTGATGCTCCTCTCCCTGCTTCGTCAGGATATGTAAGCACTCCGGTCCAGAGCGGAAACATCATGAACCAGGGTATCGAGCTTGCCGTAGGATATGAGAACCAGTGGGGTGATTTCGCATTCTCCACCAACTATACCTTGACATGGAACCAGAACAAGATCATTTCACTCGTTGATAAGGTTCGTAATCCTTTGACCGGAGAGATGATTCAAATGTCGGATGAGATTCAGAAAGGATCGTTCGGAGGCCTTGATGCCCGTCTGATTCTTAAGGAAGGCGGTTCCATGGGAGATGTTTATGCAAACCATCTTTTGACAAGGGATTATAACGGTTATGTATACGATGACCCTGCATCCGGACTGTCCGTCACCGAGGTCGACGATTTCTATCTCGGCTCTATCCTCCCGAAATTCAACATGGGCTGGAACACCCATTTCGGATACAAGGGCATTGATGTCGGCATTACTTTCGCCGCCCGCATAGGTGGTATTGTCATGAGTGCGACTGAATCCTATCTTGATTTTTATGGTGTGTCACAGCGCTCTGCTGATGCAAGGGCTGCCGGTGGTGTCCGTATTAACCAGGGACTTGTTTCTGCCCAGGAATATTATACGACAATATCCGGAAATGCTGCATATTACACATATGATGCGACAAATGTCCGCCTCCAGGAACTCACTGTAAATTATACGCTGCCTTCAAAATGGTTCAAGGACAAGGTGAGACTCACCGTGGGCTTTGTAGGAAAGAATCTCTGGATGATTTATTGCAAGGCTCCGTTCGATCCGGAAATTTCAGCGGAAGTAACTTCAAGTTATTATCAGGGATTTGATACATTCATGCTTCCGAGCACGCGCAATCTCGGATTTAACGTCAAACTTCAATTCTAGAGAGATATGAACAAAATATTTAGAAATATTCTTTTGCTTGTCTCCGCCGGTGTCATTGCAGGCGGCTGCACAAAGAATTTCGGAGAATACAATACTAATCCGTATGAGCCGGAGTCTCTCCCTGTGACAAGTTTCTTCCCGGCCATGCTGGATTGTCTTGCCTCTCCGGAAGAAAACCCTTGCCAGAGAAACAACACTTTCTGGGCTTGCTTCGGCGGATATGTGACCGCCCCGAACTCCTGGAGCCGCGGTACGCTCTATTCGACAATGAACATTGACGACGAGTGGAACCGGTGGACTGTGGACTGGTACTTTACGGCTGAAGGCGGAAAAGGCCTTTATCCGGGATGGTTCTCTGTGCAGCGCCAGACCGATGGAGAAGGCTATTATTTCCAGATGGCGCAGCTTCTCAGAGTGTATGTGATGTCCATGGTGGCATCCCTTCAGGGACCGCTTCCGTATACTAATGTGGCAAACGGAGAATTTTATGTCTCCTATGACGATGAGAAGACGGCTTGGCATGCAATGTTTGATGATCTGGATGCCGCTATTGCCGAAATCCGCAATGCGGCAGCTTCCGGGCATAAGCTTCTTGCTTCAGTTGACAGAGTATATGCCGGAGATGACAACAAATGGCTGAAATTTGCCAATACGCTCAAACTCCGTATGGCAATGCGCATAAGCAGCGTTGATCCGGAATATGCGAAGCAAAAGGCTGAAGAGGCCGTGGCAGCCGGTGTCATGGAGTCTATCGATGACAGCGCATATGACAATCTCAACGGACGCTATCCGAACGGATATTATCAGGTGTCGACAGGATGGGGCTCATACGAGGTCAAGGCAAACGCATGTATAGTCTCCTATATGAACGGCTATAAGGATCCTCGCCGTGCCGCATATTTCACGCCGTATACGGCTTCGGACGATGCTTCTGAGGAATATATCGGGGTCCGCTCCGGTATTCAGGGCTGTATACCAAGTGATTACAAGGACTATTCCGGCCTTATTTACGAAAGTCTTGACAGGACTACTCCTATGCCTATTATGTTCGCCGCCGAGGCCGCATTCCTCCGGGCGGAAGGTGCTCTCAAGGGCTGGAATATGGGTGGAGATGCCAAGACATTCTATGAGCAGGGCATCAGACTCTCATTTGATGAATGGGGCGTAACTGGCGCTGACGCCTATATTGCTGACGCTACAAGTGTTCCTGGAAACCATACAGATCCGGAAGTACAGCAGAACAATTGTAATAATAAATCAAAGGTGACCATTGCATGGGACGAGAGTGCTGATCCAGAAAAAAAGCTTGAGAAAATCATCACCCAGAAATGGATTGCCGGATTCCCGTCAAGTCTTGAAGCTTGGAGCGACTTCCGCCGTACAGGCTATCCTTATCTCTTTGCTCCGCGCGACAACCAGTCCCAGCCTCGGATAGACGGCGAGCGTCAGCAGAGAAGACTGAGATTCTCCCAGAGCGAGTATGAGCGCAATACGGCAAATGTCGAGGCTGCTGCAGCCATGCTTGACGGAGGCGACGAGGACGGAACAGAGCTCTGGTGGGCTTTGAAAAATGGCGAGAAAAAGTATAATTAATCTGAATTGACAAGATGCAAATGAAAAGAATAATTCATATGGGCTTGGCGGGTCTGACGGCTCTGTTTGCCTTTTCAGCCTGCAGTGACTGGGTGACACCCGAGGCGAATAACTACGAACCGGGCGGCCTTCAGGGATCTTCCCGCAGTGACGAGTACTATGCCGCCCTCCGCGAATGGAAGGCGAGCCGTACCGTCGATGAAAACGGTATCCCTAACCGTTCCGTGACATTCGCATGGTATAGCGACTGGTCCGGAGTCGGAAGCAACATGTCCAACCAGCTCATGGGGCTGCCTGACTCAGTGGACTTCATCTCCATCTGGGGCAACTGGAACAACCTTACTCCAGAGAAACATGAGGATCTCCGCAAGGTGAAGGAAATCAAGGGAACAAAATGTCTCCTCTGCTTCATCGTCGCCAATGTCGGTGACCAGACCACTCCTCCGGAAGTCCGTCAGAACTGGTCGGAGAACGGATATTCTTCAGAGCAGGAAGCCGTAAACGCATATTGGGGATGGGATAATGCCGACAACGGCG
This sequence comes from uncultured Bacteroidales bacterium, assembly GCA_949286415.1. GTDB lineage: Bacteria > Bacteroidota > Bacteroidia > Bacteroidales > UBA932 > Cryptobacteroides. The sequence goes on along the minus strand of CASEBV010000026.1, from coordinate 39,941 downwards.
AGGCCGCCATCAGGAAATATGCCCGCTCCATCATGGATACCATAGCCAAATACGGCTGGGACGGCTTTGACCTTGACCTTGAGCCTAATTACGGCTCGCCGGGAAATATTTCTTCCCATCCGGACAGGCTAAGCTTTTTCCTTGATGAAATGTCAAAGGAATACGGACCTGCGTCAGGGTCGGAGAAGATGCTCTGCGTGGACGGAGAGCCTGATATACTCAATCCTTCTGACGGACTCATCCTTGACTATTTCATCATCCAGGCATATAATGACGGCTCTGTCAGTTCAATTGATGGCCGGTTGTCAAGACTTATACGCAACTATGACGGCGTGCTTTCTCCTGAAGCAGTTGTAGGAAAGACCATCCTTACTTCCAACTTCGAGTCCTACGCTTCGACCGGAGGCCCGACATTCAGGAACAGAGATGGCGAGACCACATTCCAGCTGAACGGGTTTGCCCAGTACTATTATCCGGGAGTCAACTCCCCTATCGGAGGAATAGGCGCGTTCAGGGTAGTGTTCGATACCAACTATAATTTTTACAGACAGGCGATGAAGACTCTCCACAGCTATGTGTATCCTTGGGAAATGCCGGCTGAAGGAGGCGAAGGAGCCGGTGAGTAACATTAAAAAATCATACAGATGAAATATATTTTCAGAATATCAGTTCTTGCTCTCGCCGTCGTGCTTGCGGCCGGATGCAATACAAAGTATGATGTCATCGAGAACGGCCTTTATATCAGCGAGGCTGCTCCGGGTGACAGGTTCAATCAACAGGCTGTAAGTATCATTGCGGAAGGTGCGACAACAACGACTCTTCATCTTAGTGTTGCCCGGCCTTTGGACAGGGATGTCCATGCGACTTTGGCCTTTGCTCCTGAATTTGTGGATGAATACAATGCCAAGAATGATGCGAATTATGTGTCTCTTCCGGCTGAATGTGTGGAATTTCCTTCTGAAGTTGTAATTCCTGCAGGCGAAGTGTCTTCAGAGCCTGTAACAATTTCTATAAAGGAAATCCCGACCGGGGATGGTCTGGCTTATTGTCTGCCGATAAAGATTGCGTCATCTGACGCTCCGGTAGAGATAATGGAGGCATCAGGGCGGTTGATTTATCTCATTTCCTCTCCTCTGCATCAGACTGTCCCGACCATGAACGCCAATACTTTGCCGGCACCGGAAGGAAACTGGGGAGTGGCGACAAGTGCATGGACATTGGAGGCTTGGGTGTGGATGAGCCAACTCGGACATGAAGTGGGCGCAATGAACAATCAGGCGATATTTACCGGTTCTGTGTCCAAGGGAACTGAGATTTATATCAGATTCGGTGATGCTCCTATCCGTGGGGATGTACTTCAGATAAAGACATATGGCTCACAGTTTGAAAGCAATACTCAGTTCGAAGACCAGAAATGGTATCATATTGCGTTTGTCTGCGGAAACGGCAAGTGTACATTGTATGTAAACGGCCAGGAGGACAAGTCAATGGATATGTCTTCTACTGATTATGTGATTGACAATCTTGCTCTCTGCGGTTCCGGTAGTTATTTCCGAGCCAACTGCAAGATGGCGCAGGTGCGTTTCTGGAGCAAGGCTCTGTCTGCAAATGCAATTCTCGACGCCATGCAGCGTGAGATTCCTGGAAATTCGGACGGCCTCATCGGCTATTGGAAGCTTAATGAAGGAGAAGGAAGCGTGTTTGTTGATTCTTCACCTAATGGCCGTGACATGACATGTAAGCAGGCTCCGACATGGACGGGAGAAATCATTGATTTTACAGACCCTAATCCTACAGAAGAGGAGGAATAAAGCAATTTTATTTCACATTGAATGATTTCGGAGCCGGCCCTGTGGAAAACTCGGGGCCGGCTTTTTTGTCCCGTGGGATAATTTTTCCTAAATTTGGAAGCCGAAAATTATCGTATCATAAACAAACCATTTGTTCAGAGATGAAAAAGATTGTACTCATTGTGACTTTGGCCCTGTTTTGCCTGGCGTCTTATCAGGCATCGGCGGGCACTTTTATCGTCAGGAACGGAAAGGCTTCAGGGCGTATTCTTGCCGCCGGCACGCAGGCGGAGCAGGACGCGGCTTTTCTGCTGCAGGATTTTGTGAAACGCCTTACCGGTGCGGAGGCAGAGGTTCTTCCGCTGGACAGCAAGGCGAAGAAGGGTGATGTGCTCATCCTCGGGGTGGTGCCGGAGTCAGGTCTCACCGAAGACGCGTTCAGCGTCAATGTCACTGACGGAAGGACTGAAATCGTCTCCGGAGGCGGCAACGGCTCGTCATACGCCGTGGTCACTCTTCTTGAGAACTGGTTCGGCGTAAGGTACTATGCCGCCGATGCCCTGTATTATGATACGACGGAAAGCCTGTCCCTGCCGGACGGCCTCTCGTTCAGCGAGACTCCGACATTCAGATACCGCCAGACCCAGTCATATTCCCTCGCCCTTGACCCTCTGTACAAGGTGTGGTTCAGACTGGAGCAGCCTGACGAAGCATTTGCCGGCAACCTTTGGGTACACACATTCAACCACATTCTTCCTGCATCCGTATACGGCAAGGAGCATCCTGACTGGTATACTTTCATCGGAGGGGAGCATCGTCCGGGCAAGGCAAGCCAGTGGTGTCTGACCAATCCTGAAGTCCTCGAGGCTGCCTGCGTGCAGATTGATTCCATCTTCAAGGCCAATCCTGGCATGAACCTGATATCTGTCAGCCAGAATGACGGGAACAACACATACTGCCAGTGCCCGGACTGCATGGAAGTCATCGAGAGGGAAGGAGCCGTGTCCGGGCTTTACATTGAGTTCCTCAACAAGATTGCGGAGCGTTTCCCTGACAAGGAATTCTCTACCCTTGCATATCTCTTCACGATGAATCCTCCGAAGCATGTCAAGCCGCTCCCGAATGTGAACATAATGCTCTGCGACATCGACTGCGACAGGGAAGTGCCTCTGACCGACAATGCTTCCGGCCAGTATTTCATGAAGGCGCTCGAAGGGTGGTCCAGAATCTCGGACAACATCTACATGTGGGACTACGGCATCAATTTCGACAATATGGTGGCCCCGTTCCCGAACTTCCATATCATCCAGCCAAATATGCAGATTTTCAGGGACCATCATGTCACAATGCATTTCTCTCAGATAGCCTCCACTCTCGGAACTGATTTCTCGGAGATGCGCTCCTATCTGGCCGCAAAGCTTATGTGGGATGTAGACGCAGACCTTGATTCCCTCATGACGACTTTCCTTGACGGCTATTACGGGCCTGCCGGCAAATACCTCTATCAGTACGAAAAGATGCGCGAAGGCGCCCTGCTTGCCTCCGGGCAGAGGCTCTGGATTTATGACTCTCCTGTCAGCCACAAGGACGGCATGCTGAATGCCGCCTGCCGCAAGCAGTACAATATCCTCTTTGACAAGGCGGAGGCAGCGGTCGCTGACTGTCCGGAATATCTGAAGAGGGTGTGGATTGCCCGTCTGCCGCTCCAGTATTCAGAACTGGAAATTGCACGCGCTGAGGGCTGCAAGAATCCGGCAGCCATCTCGAAGGCTCTTGACCTTTTCGAGGAAAGGACTGCCACATTCGGAATCCCTACCCTCAACGAGAGAAACAACACTCCTGGGGACTATTGCCGCCTTTACAGGGAAAGGTATCTTCCGGGCGAACGCACCAACAAGGCTCTCGGGGCCAAGGTGGAGTATGTGATTGAACCTACGGCCGAAAGGTACAGGAAAGTGGGGGAGACCGGCCTGACTGACGGCATATACGGCGGCTCTACCTTTGTCGAGAGCTGGGTAGGCTGGGAAGGATGCGACGGGGAATTCATCGTTGACCTCGGCAAGGACACGGAGATGTCATATATAGGAGCCGACTTCCTGCATCAGCTCGGACAGTGGATATTGCTCCCTGTCAGCGTCACATGCTGGACATCTACCGATGGGGAAGAATACACCCTCTTCGGCAAGACTCAGGTGGCTGCCGACGATTCCCCTCAGGTCAAGTTTGAGAAAATCGGCTGCAAGTCAGACACCCCTGTCACTGCAAGATATGTCCGGATAGCCGTAGAAGGCACCAAGATGTGCCCGTCATGGCATTACGGAGTGGGTCAGCCGTCATGGTTCTTCATTGACGAAGTGGAGATCTATTAGAATTATTGTGATGAATAAGCTGATTCTTTCCGGAATGCTCCCGCTTATGGCCGGCTCGGCCGCATTTGCCGCTGCGGGACAAGGTGCGGCTCCGGTGCAGGGTGCAGACAAGAGACCCTCGGACGGGGACAGCCAGAGGCCGAACATTCTCTTTATCCTGAGCGATGACCATACATCCCAGACCTGGGGAATATACGGCGGCATACTCGCGGAATATGCCATGAACGACAATATCAGGAGACTGGCTTCCGAGGGTGTGGTGCTGGACAACTGCTTCTGCACCAACTCGATTTCTGCCCCGAGCCGCGCATCCATCCTGACAGGGCGCTACAGCCACACCAACGGGGTCTACACCCTTGACGACACTTTGTCTGTCTCTCTTCCGACGATAGCCACTGTGCTTCAGGACTCAGGCTACAACACTGCCCTTGTCGGGAAATGGCACCTGAAGTCTCAGCCTCAGGGATTTGACTGGTATTCAATCTTCTATGACCAGGGAGTCTATCGTGACCCTACTTTCATCAACAGCACGGACCCGTGGCCGGGAGACCGGGATTTCGGGGAGCGTGTGAGAGGATTTTCCACGGACCTCGTGACGGACAGGGCGATTGCCTGGATGGAGGCCCAGCCGAAGGACGAGCCGTTCCTGATGTGCTGCCATTTCAAGGCGACGCATGAGCCGTATGATTTCCCGGAGAGGATGAGGCATCTGTATGACGGCGTCACTTTCCCTGAGCCGGAGAATTTCTATGACTGGGGCCCGCAGACCAACGGCAGGACATTTGAGGGGCAGACAATAGAAGAGATAGCCAGAAGGTGGGAGGAGGCCTCTGCAGACCCGGACAAATGGTGGTGCCGCTATCCGGAACTTCCGTTCAGTACTGAAGGCATGAGCCGCACGACCGCCCGCAAGGCTGCCTACCAGAAGCTGATACGCGACTATCTCCGCTGTGCCGCGACGGTGGATGACAACATCGGACGCCTGCTGGATGCCCTTGACGAGATGGGGATTGCAGACAATACAATCGTCGTCTATGTCGCCGACCAGGGCTATTTCCTCGGGGAGCACGGCTTCTTTGACAAGAGAATGTTCTATGAGGAAGCCGCCAGAATGCCTTTTGTCATCAGATATCCCGCCGAGATTCCTGCCGGGCAAAGGCTCGGGGACCTTGTGCTGAATGTCGACTTTGCGGCAACCCTTGCGGACTATGCCGGAGTCCAGCCGCCTGACGGCTCACAGGGCCGCAGCTTCAGGACCAATCTCCGTGGAGAGACTCCGGAAGACTGGCGCACAAGCATCTACTACAGGTACTGGACGCAGCACAAGGAACGGCCGGCGCACATCGGAGTCCGGACAGACCGCTACAAGCTGATGTTCATCTACGGCGACCGGCTCGGCATGACCGGCTCGACCGACTATGTGAGCGAACCGTCCTGGGAGTTCTACGACCTTCTGAAGGACCCCCACGAGGACCACAATGCCTATTCGGACCCTGAATATCAGAAAGTCATCCGTCAGATGAAGCAGGAGATGATGCGCCTGCGCGACGAGACCGGCGACACCGATGCCGGCACCGTCAGGATGCATGAAATCCTCCGGAGCCAGGGGCTGGAGTGATGTTGGGATATCCCTGAATTGACGGCATGATTTGACAGTGTGCCCGGTGGAATAAATGCTTCCTCCGGGCACTTTTTTATATGAAAATCACTATATTTAAGACAAAATTCCAGCGCCATGAAAAGGGTCGTCTTAACTGCAGTGTTTGCCGCAGCATGGGGTCTTTTCTCTTACGGACAGGAGAATGTCACATCCCCTGCGGCAACAGAATTCGTGAGGTATGAACGCATACCTGTCAGCTACTTCAATGGACTCCCGTCCATAGATATTCCTCTCTACACTATTGACTACAAGGATTTGACTCTTCCGATAGGTCTCTCATACCATGCCTCCGGGATAAAGGTCAATCAGTATCCTACCGCCGTCGGTCTCGGCTGGACACTGGCTGCCGGGGGCGGGATTACGCGGGTAGTCAATGGGAAACCTGATGAGACATGTGCCCAAGATATTGCGGATGCTTATTCAAAATTGCCGGACCGAAATCCGGGATATTACTATATCTCATCGTTTTTGGCTGATTCCTTGTGGTATGACGAAGACAATCTGGCGTTTATATTCAACCATGACTATATAGATACCGAACCGGATGAATTTGTCATAAATGCCTGCGGAGTGAGCGGCAGCATATATTTTTACCGAGATATAGACGGAAAAGTTCACAGTGCGGTTAAAAGCAACAACGGGGAGTCTTTCAAAGTTGAAATACCAGAGATTATTGATAATCCTGACCGTATAACATTCTTCGGCGGTACATCCGGACAGGATTTGCAGGCATACAGGATATATAAGTTACTGCATGAATTCACGGTCACGAAGAGCGACGGAACAAAACTTATATTCGGAGGAAATCCTGATTGCATAGAATTTTACACGGAGGTAAGGTATAACTTGAGAGAAAACCTGAAGTATATGAAGACATGGCCTTCTTCATGGATGCTCCGCGAAATAATTTCTCCCAAAGGCAATAGAATCAAATTTTCTTATCAGAGAAACGGAAGCCCTCTTATCATGAGTGATGTCATAACTGATATTGCTGTATATACGAAAGAGGGAATACCAGGAATGATGCCTTCAGGAGACAGTGACCGGGGAAAATCATTTGTTGTCCAGCATCCTTTGTATCCTTTGTCAATTGAAGTAGACGGAGGCTTGAATATCCGGTTTTCAATAACAAAATCCAATACATTGCGGACAGTAAATGAAGAAGATGAACGATTCCTTAAGCTGAAAGTATTCAGTCAGGCAATTAAAGGAAATATACTCGGAGATGTCTGCTACAGAAAAGAAGACAATTCAACATTTAGAATCAGCTATGAACCTCACAATTATTTTGAAGTCTTGTCAGGCATGCAGATATTCAATGATTCCGAACCATTGAAATCTGTCGGATTTGCATATGCCGGGAGTCCTGATGAGAGGCAGAAGCTGACGAGGGTGGCAATTCGCGGTGGCAACGGAATAATGGAACAGAAATATGAATTCCGTTACAACGAGAGAAAATTACCGCCATATAATTCTACCGTGACAGACAATTGGGGTTATTGGAATAACAAGAATTATCGTGACACTGACATTGACGGGGATTTCTTTGGGTTCAGGTCTGCCAGCCTGGAGCACACTCTCGCCGAGACTCTGACTGACATAATATATCCGACCGGAGGACATGTGTCGTTTGAGTATGAACTAAATGACTATTCAAAGATTGCCACTCAATTCCCTGATTTTGACCTTGTAAGTCAAAGTGGAACGGCGGGAGGGCTCAGAATAAGGAAAATCAGGTATGATACAGATACTACTTCGTACATCCATCGATTCAAATACGAAGGCGAAGACGGGAAATCTTCCGGAATTCTGTCAGGCATCCCGATATATGTTGCTACAGGTAACAATCATTCACATGTTAAATATGGCAGCTGGTTTGGCTTAATGTATATGTGGATTGATGATGACATTAACCAGAATTATATCATGCAGTCGGAGACATACATCAATATGCTAGGACTGACAACTGGAAACCATGTGACATACAGTAGGGTCAAGGAATTTGTCGGGGAAAAGGAGCCTTTGGTCAAGGAGTACCGGTATACCAATCATGACACTTGCCCCGATACTGCCGACTTTGCCATGTATACGAATATTGATAATGTAACATTGACCAATAAATTTACATCCAGAGCTCTTGGCCGGGGGCTCATGACAGATGAAATATGGTATAATGCTTCAGGATTAAAAACAAAAGAGATAAAGTACAAATATAACAGTCATCCCGAACGGATGGAAAATTATGTCCGCAGTATAGAGAATTTTTATATCAATGGGATTCCAGAATATACTATCGAGTATCCTTTTATAAGATATGCCCCATACAAGATATTGACATATTATCCATATCTTGAGAGTAAAGAGGAAACAATTTTTGACCCGTCCGGCATGACAGTCATATCAAGTATAAAAGAAGAGTATACATACAACAAAAACCTTCATATAAGGTCAATGACGATGAAGGATTCGGAGGGACAAAGGAAAACAATGGTCCATACCTATCCGGATGACTATGACGGGGATGTATTCCGGGAGGTGCAGCATAGAGGTATGACATCATTGCCTGTAGAGACTATCTTGTATACGGAGGGTAAAGTCACGGAAGGATCGCTGACTGAATATATGGAGAGCAATTCTCAGATAATCCCATATAAATTATGGAGACTTGAATTTACCGAACCTGCAGACAGTGCCGAATTCATCAGATATAATCCGGAGAAAAATTTGAAGGACTGCAGGTATAGTCTTGATACGGAGATTCTTGATTCAGATATGTGGGGCAACCCTCTCCTTTCACTTGATGCATCAGGTATCATGACATCATATAGATGGGGCTATTCGGCCTCTTGTCCGACGGCTATAGTGACAAATGCCGGCAATACTTACGAGACAACAGAAATCAAGACTCCGGTGCAAAAGTCCCGATACTTGTATTTTAATCCGGACAAACCGGACACAGATGTCATTATTTCTACTTTTAATTCATACACAGCCGGAGATGTCAAGATAAACTTGCCGGGAGCCATTGGATTTGACTGGTATGTCCGTGGAACATTTGACGGTAAGCCATTCAATGTCGTCCAGATGCGCAGCGGAAGACCTATGGAGGAGCCATGGAACAGATATATTGCAGCGTATGGAAGTTCTGTTGTATTCACTAATGTACCAGCCGGTCTCCATACCCTTGAAGTGAACGAGACCAAAGTAAGGCGCGGGAATTATTCTGGCGATGAAGATGGGAGTCTCATTTGTACATATGAAGGATATGATTCTCATACAGAAGTTTCAGGACACGATGAACTGTTCTATGAATCCTTTGAATCCCAAGGAGGGACCCTGGTCTATCCGTTCGGATATAACAGCGGCAAAAGTTTCGTCGGGAAATATTCGGTCAGCCTACGGGGTATGTCAGACAAGAACTACATCTTGGACTATAGAGTGTACCGGAACGGGGACTGGCAATATGTGAGAGTGCCGATGCGGTCAAGGGAATACACGATAGATGAGGGAATAAATCCGATAGATGAAATCAGGGTCAGGCCGGAAGACGCTGCTATTGAAACATATACATGGTATCCGTTCATAGGGCTGCGCAGCCGTACAAACGGAGGCGGCGAGACAGAGTCATACGGCTATGATGTCTTCGGAAGATTGCAGACAGTGGCAGACAATACCGGAAATATCGTTACGCAGTATGACTATAATTATGCGGGGAATCCGGTTCAGATATATTCCCCTTTATATCATAACGCTGAATTGAGCATGTCGTTCAGCAGTCGGCTGTGTGATGAAACCAAAGGCCAGATTCCGAATCCGATAACATATACTGTTCCGGCAAATAAGTATAGTTCGGAAATTTCGGTGGAGGATGCCAACAGAATGGCATTTGACGATATAATTGTGAACGGTCAGGCTTACGCAGACAGATGCGGCACATGTAATCCTCACATTATAGTGACAATATATAATCCGTTGCCTGAACCGTTGCATATTGAATATTCATGGGGAGTCCAAGGAAGCATACAATACAGGACTTATGAAATAGCAGCAGGAGAAAGGACAGGCGATACGGGTGATGTGACGGTAGATTTCAAACCTACAATAATGCTCGTTCCACGGTATAATTACAGGAGTGCCGTCGTCAGAGACAGTCAAGGCAACCGGATCCCGTATATTACAGAATCCGGTTATAATTCCGATTTTTTCTATGCTCCCGGATATTATGACGGCTACAAAGACACTTATATAATACGAGAAAACTAAATTTAAAATTATGGGACGCAATATTATAAAGGTAACGGTGGTATCGATATGCCTGACTGCAGTTTATGTCACTGCATTAGGCCAGTCTCCTGACCGGAGCCGCAACTATGTCATGGAGACGGTAGTGCGGAAGTCCGGAGTTACAGACACGGCGGGCGTGAATGCGTTGGGGGTCCGGGACGCAATGCGGACTGTGACCTACCATGACGGCCTGGGCTATCCCGAGCAGACCATTCAGGTGGGGGCTGTCCCGGGCGGCGGTCACGACCTGGTCCTCCACAGGGAATACGACGAGTACATGCGAGAGAGCAGGATGTGGCTTCCGTACGCCGACCCGGGCCCGTCCGGCGCCGGGTTCCGGACTGACGCGCGTGCCGCCACGGAGCGGTTCTATGCAGCGGGTCTGACCGGGATGGCTGGGGACACTCACCCGTATTCGGAGACGGTGTACGAGGGGAGCCTTCTCGGCAGGGTACTGGAGCAGGGCTATCCGGGGAAGGTGTGGCAGCCGTCCGGGAGCAGGACAGACAGCACGGGGAGGACAACGGTGACGGAGTGGGGCACATGCACCGCATCGGGGGCGGACGCCGTGCGCATCTGGAAGGTCACGGATGGCGGCATCATGTCCCCGGGGAACTACCTTCCGGGCCGCCTGGTGCGCCGCACGGAGAAGAGCCCGGACTGGGAATCGGGCCGCATCGGGACCGTGGATGTCTACACGGACATGGTCGGCCGTGTCGTGCTTGAGCGGAGATGGCTGGAGGAGGGGGGCACGGACAAGGCACTCGACACCTACCGAGTGTATGACGGGCTTGGCCGCCTGCGTCATGTGCTTCCCCCGCTTCTGTCCGGAGCGCTGGAGGGCAGGGACGGCATTGCGGCGGGCGACAGCCTGATGGCGGCGTACGCATGGTCTTACCGGTATGACGGACACGGGGACTGCGTGTGGAAGAAACTTCCGGGAGCGGAGGCCGTGGAGATGGTGTACGATGCCGGGCATCATCTTGCATTGAGCCGTGACGGGAACCAGCGGGAACGAGGCGTCTGGAGCTTCTGCTACCATGACGGACAGGGCCGTCCTGCGGTGACGGGCGAGGGAGTGTTCCCGGATGCGTCATCCGCGGGGGAGGTCCATTTCCGGGCTACATACGACGGAGAGGGGGATGCATTGGGATACCGACTGGAACCGGCGCTTCCGGAGGGGTGCAGGATACTGAAGATAACATGGTACGACGGTTACGGGTTCATAGAACAATCTCCGGAGCGGGCGAGGGACAGCCTGACGGCGCATGCTTTCCGTCCATTCATAATAGAAATCGGAGGAGACTGCCTTCTTCGTTCCCCGGGTTCAGCCCGGGAGGACTCCCACCAGCCGGCATCAGCTATGCCGGGACAGGCAATAATTCTTCCCGATACCCTTCTTCCGACGCCTGTGCCGGTCCCCGACATTTATGAGAAGACACATGAGTACGACCGGTACGGGTCCGGCCGCATGACGGGAGAGGCGGTGTGGTCGCTCGGGTCCGATGCAGGGGCAGAGGAGACCTGCCCGCTCTTCACCGCATGGTACTACGACGACCGGGGCCGCACGGTTCAGACACGGAGCATGAACCATCTGGGAGGCTGGGAGACGGAGACGGCAGAATACTCGTTCACTGGTATGCCGGTAAAGCGTACACTTACCCACAGCGTCGGGCAGAACGACAGCGTGACGGTGGAGAGGTACACCTATACATGGGACAGCATGGACAGACCGCTTCAGACGCGTCATTCGCTTGACGGGGGAGCTGAAGTCGTGCTGGCGGACCTGTCGTACGACCCGCTCGGAAGGGTCATCGAGGACCGGCGGAACGGGAGCGATTCGCTTGTGACGGGATACGGCTACAACATCCGTTCATGGCAGACTGGGATTGAGAGCCCTCTTTTCACTGAGGTGCTTTACCGGGAGGGCTGCAGGGAATGCGGGACGAACACACCCCGTTACGCGGGAGGCATCTCGGGAAGTGACTGGCGGGTGTCCGGGGAGAAGGTCCGGGGCTATGACTATTTCTATGACGGGCTTGACCGTCTGACTGGGGCGGAGTATCTGGAGGCTGGCATCCGGGCGGACGGCTACGGGACAGCATATTCCTATGACTGGCACGGGAACATGACTGAGCTTGTCAGGCACCGGCGTGAATCTGATGTGGAAGTCGTGGCAGACACCATCGGGATGGAATATTCGGGGAACCTCCTACACAGCGTGAACGGCGAGTCGGGCATCACCTGTGATGCGAACGGGAATGTGACCTCGGACATGAGCACGGGGATAGTCAGTGCCGAATGGAACATGCTGAACCTTCCGGAGCGGTTCGAGGTCAAGTCAGCGGCCGATGGCGGAACAATCAGTGCGGAGTACCTGTATGACGGGAACGGACAGAAGCTTCGAGTGAGGAGCATCGGCCATGCTGGGGACACGACGGATACGGACTACACCGGGAATGCGGTATGGAGGGATGGGAGGCTTTCGCGTCTTCTTGTTGATGGGGGCTATATCAAGGACGGAGAGTACCGTTTCTTCGTGACTGATCATCTCGGAAGCGTGAGGGGCGTATCGGATTCGGACGGGCACCTGCTTTTCCGGACGCACTACTACCCGTACGGGTCGGAGTACGGATATGAAACGGGAGGAACTTCCGGCTCGGGAACGGGTCAAGACGCAGGACTGGAGACAGGCAGCGATGAGGCGGCGGAGCAGCCGTACCGGTACAACGGGAAGGAGGACCAGGGGTTTGCGGGAGTTCCGGCCCTGGACTACGGGGCGCGGCTTTACTCCGCGGAGACGGGGCGGTGGCTGTCGCAGGACCCTCTGGGAGAAGAGTACTATTGGATGAGTCCGTATGCATACTGTGCTGGGAATCCGGTGGACTTTGTGGATCCGGAGGGGATGGATATATGGGAAATCAACAGCACGGGATATGTAGTGAACAGGATAGAAGACAAAGAACAGGATAGTTTCTATATTGTTGACAAGAATTCTGACGGGGAGTGGGAGCGGACGGAAGAATCAATAAGTTTTGAATATGGAACTTTTAAGAACGACTCGGAAAAAACATATTTTGAAGGTAATACAGAAGCCAGTGCTGATCTTTTTAAGTTTTTAGCAGATAATACCTCAGTAGAAATGGGGATGATATCCACCGATTCATATTCAGTGGTGTTTTCAGATAATAATGAGGGTTCTATAAATATGAAGACAGTTGCTAAAGATATTAAAAACAACGGGGATATTTTGCAGTCGTTTGTGCATAGTCATCCGGGCAATACTATTCCTAGTGGTTTTAACGAGGGTGAGAAAAGGTATACCGGGGATAGATCTGTTGCCTGGCTATTTGATACCTCGCAAGGTAAACAGATAAACCATTATATTTATGCTCCGAAATATGGTGTTCTTATACAATATAATAAAGATATTATAAATAAATCTGCAAAACCGTTTTCTTCTGTTTTTAAAGAGCAAATAAAATGAAATATTTATTTTCCATATTGGTATTAATTGTCTGCTCTACTATTAATGCAAAGACAGTAGAGTTGGATGATTGGACCATCAGGGTGATTTCTGATTACATTTTCGAGTATGAGTCGTGTCATGAAGAGTCACCGGGAACCATTATCGTTTCCTGTACAGAAGATATGCATCACTATTATATGTACATATATGAAGGGAAAACTTATTATGATAAAGTCGATCTGTCCGGAACAATTTGCTGTGGACATCCGGTGAAATTTGTCGGGACGAATATACCATTCTTGTTTCAAGGAAAAATTTCCAAAAGAATTGACTATGAAAATGCAACAATACCTGTCGGATACGATCCTATCCCTTGGAAAATGGTTTTTCACAAAGACGGATCATTATGTAAGATGCTTACCTGGAAAGTCAATCCTGGTGAGGATATAGATGATATGATAGATCTTTCACTGGATTATAAGGGCTACTCAGTCAAGAGGTTCGATCTCAGACATACATATTCTGAATTTGAGACATTCAATTTTCACGATCCGGAAATATTAAATGGGGAAATGAAGTTGGCTGAACTGATGCTTTCATATATTGGGGAAACAGGTATATGTGACCTTACTTCTCCGTCTATAATAGATGCACTCTCCAAAGTGGACATATTGGTTAAAATAAAGAGAAATGGAAAAATGCGGATCATAGGCTTTGAAGAGAAAAGTGGAGACAGACGGATTGACAGTTCTGTAATGAAGGCAGCACGGAAAATTGCGAAGAGCCATTTCAAGCCGTTTACATTCCGAGGAGAGAAAATAGCAATGTATAAACCATTGACACGATGTTTGTTTCGTTATATTTCGGGAATGGAAAAGGATTTTTAATTTATTCAACGGATTCACTTATGCGGGAGAAGGACTTTGGGATACAATCCGGAAAATGGATGATAATTATTTTTTTACTCTTTCAAGCAAGCTAATGGTATAATTTTGTTTTGAATTTTTGTGACGGTATCCTTTTGCGAATGCACCGGCATGAAAAAGTGGACTGCACCGGAATGACAAATTTTTCAGAATTACGGACAAATTTTTTGTGCCAGGGTGTCCGGATTTGGCATGTTTTTTTCTATATTGGGCGTCGGCAAAAAATATAGAAGATGTCAAATTCAACAGGAAGGATATCACAGATAATAGGTCCGGTGGTCGATGTCTGGTTCGACCTTTCGGGTGAGGATGTGGCAAGGGACCTGCCGCGTATCCATGACGCCCTTCTGATAAAAAGAAAGGACGGAAGGGAGCTCACGGTGGAGGTCCAGCAGCATATTGGAGAAGATACGGTGCGTACGGTCGCGATGGACAGTACCGACGGCCTGCAGAGGGGTATGGAGGTGCTCAATACAGGAGCCCCGATTACGATGCCGGTAGGAGCCCAGATAAGGGGCAGGGTGATGAATGTGACGGGCGATGCTGTGGACGGCATGAAGGAGCTTGACCGCAAGGGGGCTTTCCCTATTCACCGCGACCCGCCGAAATTCGAGGACCTGAAGACTTCACAGGAAGTTCTCTTCACGGGCATCAAGGTGATAGACCTGCTCGAGCCTTATCTGAAGGGCGGGAAAATCGGTCTTTTCGGGGGCGCAGGCGTCGGCAAGACGGTCCTCATCAAGGAACTCATCAATAATATCGCCAAGAAACACAACGGATTCTCCGTGTTTGCCGGAGTCGGCGAGAGGACGAGGGAAGGCAATGACCTCCTGCGGGAGATGATAGAATCCGGTGTCATCAAGTACGGGGACGAGTTTCTCAAGAGCATGGAGGAAGGACATTGGGACCTCTCGAAGGTGGATTTCAACGAGCTTCCCAAGTCCCAGGTGTCCATGGTGTTCGGGCAGATGAACGAGCCGCCGGGAGCGCGTTCTTCCGTGGCCCTTTCGGGGCTTACTCTCGCGGAGTCGTTCAGGGACAGCAAGGGGACGGACGGTCCGAAGGACATACTTTTCTTCATAGACAACATATTCCGTTTCACACAGGCGGGCTCGGAAGTGTCCGCGCTGCTCGGCCGTATGCCGTCGGCGGTAGGCTATCAGCCGACCCTTGCCACTGAAATGGGTGCCATGCAGGAAAGAATCACATCTACCAAGGACGGGTCCATCACTTCCGTGCAGGCTGTCTATGTGCCTGCCGATGACCTCACTGACCCGGCTCCGGCGACTACCTTTTCCCATCTTGACGCGACGACGGTGCTCAGCAGGAAGATTACCGAGCTGGGAATATATCCGGCGGTCGATCCGCTGGAGTCCACTTCGCGTATCCTTGACCCGAACATAGTGGGGCAGGAGCATTATGAGACCGCCCAGAGGGTCAAGCAGATTCTGCAGAAGAACAAGGAGCTGCAGGACATCATATCCATCCTCGGCATGGACGAATTGTCAGAAGAGGACAAATTGACAGTGAACAGGGCCCGTCGTGTGCAGAGGTTCCTTTCGCAGCCTTTCGCCGTGGCCGAGCAGTTCACCGGGGTGCCGGGAGTCATGGTCTCGATAGAGGATACAATCAAGGGCTTCAACATGATTCTGGACGGGGAGACGGACTATCTGCCGGAGCAGGCTTTCCTCAATGTCGGCACCATAGAGGATGCCATAAAGAAAGGCGAGGCTATCCTTGCCGCGGTGAAAAAGTAGCGGCTTATGAGGACGGCTGACATATATCTCAACATAACTTCTCCGGAGAAGTCCCTCACCGGTCTGATGGTCAGGGAGGTGTCTTTCCCGGGGCTTGACGGGCGCTTTACTGTGCTTTCGGGGCATGCGCCGCTGATTGCAGCCCTCGGGGAGGGGGACATCATCTATTCCTCGGGCGGCAAGTCGTCCTCAATGCATGTCCGCTCCGGTTTTGTGGAGGTGTGCGACAACAAGGTAACTGCCTGTGTTGAAGTTTAGTCAGGGGCAGAGAAGAGATGAATCGGGAGATGGAGAAATGAAAAGGTTCTTGAAACATATATCAGTGCTGGTCATGATGCTCTTCACCGCGGCGGCAGCCTTTGCGGAGACCGGGTCCGGACTGTCTGCGGGAGCGGATTCTGTCCGTGTGTCCGCTTCTCCGGATGCCGAGGATTCCGATATCGATGTGCAGGACATCATCTTCGGGCACATAGGTGATTCATACGAGTGGCATATCACCGACATCGGGGACAGGAGCCTGACAATCCCGCTTCCGGTCATTGTGAGGAGCAGCACCGGCTGGCATTGCTTCCTTTCCTCCAGACTCGGGGACGGGGCTGTCCATGAGGGGCTTTTCATTTCCCGGGCCGGAAAATATGAGGGCAAGGTTGTCGAGCTTGACGCTTCCGGCAATGAGGTGCGTCCGCTGGACATATCCGTCACGAAGAATGTGCTGGCGCTGATGATAAGCAGCGTGATTCTCGTGACTCTGATACTGTGCTGCTCGAGGTGGTACCGGAAGCACGATGTGCTCAGGGAGGCTCCGCGCGGGGTGGCAGCCCTTCTTGAGCCGGTCATTGCGATGATAAATGATGATGTGATAAAGGATGCCATCGGCCCGGGATATGCGAAATTCGCCCCGTATCTGCTGACGGTGTTCTTTTTCATCCTCATCAACAATCTCATGGGAATCGTGCCGTTCTTCCCGGGCGGAGCCAATATCACCGGCAACATCACCATTACATTTGCCTTGGCCTTCGTCACCTTCCTCCTTACCAATCTCACGACAAACAAATATTATTGGAAAGACATTTTCTGTCCGGAAGTGCCCGTGTGGCTGAAGCCGATAATGGTCGTGATAGAGGTGTTCGGGATGTTCACGAAGCCCTTTGCCCTGATGCTCCGGCTCTTTGCCAACATCATGGCGGGACATTGTCTCATCCTGTGCGTGGTCGTGATAATATTCATCACTGCGAAGCTCGGGGCTGCGATAGGCGGGGCCATGACAGTGGTGTCGGTGTTTTTCGGAATTTTCATGGATTGTCTTGAACTCCTGGTGGCTTTCATCCAGGCCTATGTGTTCACGATGCTTTCGGCGGTGTTCATCGGCCTGTCCCGTCAGCGTCCGGAGAAAGACAAGGCTTGAGAGGATAATATAAGTTAAAAACAATTTAAATTCGGATATCATGTTACTTTCTACAGTAGTGCTCCAGGCACTGGCCGGAGCTTCAATCGGAAAACTCGGTGCGGCAATAGGTGCAGGCATAGCAGCCATAGGCGCCGGAATCGGAATCGGAAAAATAGGCTCTTCAGCCATGGAAGGCATCGCCCGCCAGCCGGAGATGGCAGGCAATATCCGTACGAGCATGCTTATTATCGCGGCTCTCATAGAGGGCGTGGCCCTGTTTGCCGTGATTGTCTGCATGCTGGTGCTTCTGATGAAATAAGCCATGTCTCTGTTGTTGCCGGACAGCGGTCTGCTGTTCTGGATGGTCATCATCTTCGCGATTGTCTTCGTGATACTTGCCAGATACGGCTTTCCTGTCATCACGAAGATGCTTGAGAAGCGGCGCGACTACATCGACAATTCCCTGCGTCTTGCAAGGGAGGCCGATGAGAAACTGGCCAGGATGACGGAAGAGCAGGCCCGGATGATAGCGCAGGCGCGGGAAGAGCAGAACCGGATACTCAGGGAGGCCGCGCAGGCGCGGGACAATATTGTCAGCAAGGCGAAGGAACAGGCTCAGGACGAGGCACGGAAAATCCTTGAGGAAGCAAGGGTGCGGATTGAGGCTGAAAAGGAGAGTGCCCTGAGGGAAATACGCAGTCAGGTGGCGCTGCTTTCCGTCAAAGTGGCTGAGAAGGTCATCAGGCAGAACCTGTCCACCGACAAGGCGCAGATGGACCTTGTGAACAAGATGCTCGATGAGGTGTCTTCATCAATTAAGATGTCATGAATGTAGGAATCATATCAGAAAGGTATGCGAAGGCTCTGCTGAAATATGCCACCGAAACCGGAAACGGGAAGAAGGTCTATGAGCAGGCCAAGCATCTGGAAGGGTGTTTTTCTTCGCTTGAAGGGTTGAGGCTGCTCGTGCGGCATCCGAAGGCCACATCCGACCGGTATAAGCTCAGGGTATTCGTCACTGCCCTCGGAGGAGAGACGGAGGCGGCTCCGGAGCTCGTGCGCTTTCTGAATCTCGTGATGAAGAACAGGCGCATAATGTATGTCCGCCTCATGCTCCTGATATTCATGGATCTTTACAGGAAGGCGAACAATATCAGCTTCGGCAGGCTTGTGGTGGCCGTTCCGTCAGAACAGCTTCAGCGCCGCCTGACGGATATAGTACATGATGAGACAGGAGGGTCGCTGGAACTGGAGACAAAGGTGGACCCGTCCATAATAGGAGGTTTTGTCCTGGACATGGGCTGGGAGAGACTTGACGCGAGCGTGGCGTCTCAGCTGCGGGCAGTGCGCCGGCAGTTTGTCGAAAAGAACAGAAGAATAGTATAAGAGATTATGGCTCAAAATATAAAGGCAAGCGAAATTTCTGATGTGCTGCTGAAGCAGCTCAAGGATATCAGGGCGGAATTCAAATATGAGGAAGTCGGCGAAGTCCTTCAGGTCAGCGACGGCGTTGTAAGGATTTTCGGGCTTATAAATGCTGAAGCCGGAGAGTTGCTCGAGTTCGACAACGGCATAAGGGCCGTTGTCATGAATCTTGAGGAAGACAATGTCGGAGCCGTGCTGCTCGGGCCCACTGACCAGGTCAAGGAGGGCATGACAGTCAGACGGACAAGGCATATTGCATCCATAGATGTCGGGGAGAGCATGCTCGGCAGGGTCGTCGACCCTCTTGGAGTCCCTCTTGACGGCCGTGGCCCGATAGAGGGGGAACTGACGGAGATGCCTCTGGACAGGAAAGCCCCGGGTGTGATATTCCGTCAGCCGGTGACTGAACCGCTGCAGACCGGGCTGAAGGCAATCGATGCCATGATTCCGATTGGCCGCGGGCAGAGGGAACTCATCATCGGCGACCGCCAGACCGGAAAGACGGCAATCGCGATAGACACCATCATCAACCAGAGGGAGGGATATCTCGCCGGTAATCCGGTCTACTGTATCTATGTGGCTGTGGGCCAGAAGGCTTCCACTGTCGCCAATATAGTCAATATTCTCAGGCAGAAAGGCGCCATGGACTATACCGTCGTGGTGGCGGCGACAGCTGCGGATCCGGCGGCACTGCAGTATTACGCCCCGTTTGCCGGAGCCGCCATAGGGGAGTACTTCAGGGATACCGGGCGTCATGCGCTTGTGGTATACGATGACCTTTCCAAGCAGGCCGTGGCCTATCGCGAAGTGTCTCTCATCCTGCGCCGTCCGTCAGGCCGTGAGGCATATCCGGGAGACATCTTCTATCTCCATTCCAGACTCCTTGAGAGGGCTGCGAAAATCATTGACCAGCAAGAAGTGGCCGAACAGATGAATGACCTTCCCGAGAGTCTTCGTGGCAAGGTCAGATGCGGAGGCTCTCTCACAGCCCTGCCTATAATAGAGACTCAGGCGGGAGATGTGTCCGCCTACATCCCGACCAATGTGATTTCCATAACCGACGGGCAGATATTTCTGGAGACCGACCTTTTCAACCGTGGTTTCCGCCCGGCCATCAATGTCGGCATTTCCGTGTCCCGTGTGGGGGGAAGCGCGCAGGTCAGGAGCATGAAGAAGGTTGCCGGAACCCTGAAGATTGACCAGGCCCAGTACAGGGAGCTGGAGTCTTTCTCCAAGTTCAGCAGCGACATGGATCCGGTGACGGCCATGGCCCTTGACAAGGGAAGAAAGAACAATGAACTGCTCATCCAGCCTCAGTATTCTCCGATGCCTGTCGGGGAGCAGGTCGCCATCCTGTATTGCGGCACGCACGCTCTCATGAAAGATGTGCCGCTTGACAAGGTGCTTGACTTCCAGTCCGCGTTTCTGGACAGGATGCACGGCTCTCATGAAAAGGATGTGCTGGAGCCGCTGGCCGCCGGGAAAATTGACGCTGACATAGAGAAAATAATCATTGAGACCGCAGAACTCGTTTCTGCACAATACCGCAAGATGCCATATGGCAACACTGAAAGAAATAAAGGGTAGGATAAATACGGTCAACGGGACGCTGAAGATCACTTCGGCGATGAAGATGGTGGCCTCGGCCAAGCTGCACAAGGCGCAGGATGCCATGGCAAACATGATTCCGTACGAGCGTCAGATGCACGGCATCCTTTATCGGCTTCTCTCGGACGAGTCCGCGCCGTCATGTGAGGAATTCGTGGCTCCGCGTCAGGTCAGAAAAGTCGCGATAGTGGCCGTGGCGTCCAACAGTTCTCTGTGCGGGGCATTCAACGCCAATGTCATCCGGCTTTTCAATGAGACTGCCGAAAGCTATCTTGCTTCAGGCCTTACCCGTGATGACATCCTTGTTTTTCCTGTCGGGCGCAAGATGGCGGAAGCGGCTTCCAAGGCCGGCTTTGCCTCCCCGGGCGATTTCAACAGTCTTGCCGACAAGCATGTCTTCGGCGAGGTGAAAGCTTTTGCGGAAAGCCTCACGGACAAATTCCTCCGGAAGGAGGTGGATGAGGTGGCGCTCGTCTACAGCCATTACAAGTCGTCCTCCTCCCAAGAGCCGGTCAGGGAGACTTATCTCCCTTTTTCTGCGGCATCTTCCCGGGATGTACGGGCTTCTGGCTCCGGGCAAGATAAGGGCTTACGGCAGCCTGATTCAGAAAACAGCGGTATGGACTATATAATTGAGCCGGACGCCGAGACCGTATTGCGGGCCCTGCTGCCGAAAGTCCTTGTCCTGAAGATATATACAATGCTTCTGGATGCGAGTGCGGCGGAACATGCTTCAAGAATGGTCGCTATGCAGGAAGCCACTGACAACGGCAACCAGCTTCTGCAGGACCTGACCCGGCAGTACAACAGGCAGCGCCAGCAGTCCATCACGGATGAACTGCTTGATATAGTGAGCGGCTCCATGACATAAGGTTTCATCATGCTTTTAAGTGATAGGACCGGCTGTTTTAAATGATTTTTTCCCTGGAGAGAAATTTTATATCTTATAATAAGGAAAAAACAATTTTAAATAGTAAATTTGCAATCCTATAATTAAAAGCACTAGAATATGTTTTCAGCCAATTTTCTGACCAAAAATTTGCCGGTATCGGGACTTGTTGTGTCTGCGGCAGCGGTCGTTTTCTCCCTTGCCGGATGTTCCGGAAACATTACCGGGGATTTGTCCCATCTTGAAGAATTCGATGAATATAACTTCCCTTCCCGGGGTGTCACCATCAACAGTGATGTCGACCTGTATGTCGATTATTCAACCTGTGTGGCAGAAGCGAAGTATTCCGATTATTATCGGGCCACACATCCGTCGATTGTGGACTGCAGCCCTGTATTCTGGTCCATCAAGGGAAGCCGGATCACCAGGGAGACGGAAGATCCGCAGATGGTATATCAGCTTCTGAGCAATATCCATGAAGTCAACAATGCTGACATCAAGCAGGCGGTTTCCGACATCGTGAACAAGGACAATCAGGCCGTGCTGATTACTGACGGAGAATATTTTCTGAAAAATTCCACAAGAGACAATCTCAACAATCCTTATCTTGCCGATGAGTTCCGCCTCTGGCTGAGCAAGGGCCGCGACATATATATCATCAGCGAGCCTTATGTTGAGAGCGGGAGATACAACAAGTTCAGATATTACATGCTTTTCACTGACGCTGAACTTGAAAACAATATTTACGACAGATTTTCAAGGAGTGCTCCTGCCGGAGCATCCAATGTCAAGCTCCTGCACCTGAATAACGGAGTCCCTGCCGTGCTTCGCGCAGAATCCTACCCTGATATCAATCCGAGTGTGTCGCCTGTTGCTGACAATTGCCGGACAGACGGCAGATTTGATGTGCAGGAGTACGGAGTTTCATGGAAAGACATGCGCAGCTATCTTTCAGAGGGAGAACTTGAGCAGAGATATGTCACCAGAGGCCTTTTTGTCGACAAATCTGCTTTTGACGGATATAGAATCGATGAGGTTGCCCCGGTCGTATATCTTGTGGCTGAGGATTATCAGGAATTTCTTGACAGTACATATCTGGAAGCTCCGGTGAAGCCGAAGGCATCCCATATCACAGAGGTAAAGGATGTATTTGCCATAGACAAGGCTGCTTTTGACGAGACAGGGGAGCTGGTGCTGGTTCTTGATGAGGATTTTGACGGGGTCGGCAATTCATTGTCATACGAGTGGCCGAATCTTCTCAAAGTTGATTTCGTCGTGACAAAGGTTTCTGACAATTTCACCCAGAATCAGGACCTCAATTCCGCCTATCAGTGGCGCAGCATCTCTGCCGCCCAGGGCGGAGCAATGAACACGTCGATATTCCAGAGCATTTCTCAGGTGCTGATGGATCCGGGGATGAATCCTGTCGGCAAGGATTCCGCCGTATTGTATACTTTATATCTCAGCACATACAGCCTGTGATTCCCTTTTTGAAGAATTTAACTATTAACAAATATTAATGATTTGACTATGAACGCACCGATTAAGACGGCCCCGGATTTGGCCAATGCAATTCTTTCCACCTATCTTTTTGATGTCGCACTTGCTGTCGTATTTCTTGCACTGATGATTCTGGTTGCCAACATGATTAAATGGCAGTCCGGCAAGAACGACAAGTCTGGTGCTGTCAGGCGGGTATGGTTCTTCGTTTTCTGTTTCCTGTCCTTCATCGTGGCTTTTGTCCTGAACTGGCTTATGTTCAGTCAGAGGATAACAGTTGACGCATTTGCAAACAAGTATATGACCCACATGATTCTCGGTGCCTTTGTGGCTGCGGTTGTCTACTTCCTCGCCGGATTTGCAATAGTCAAGATGGCAAGAGTAGGAACAAAGCTTGAATCTATTTTCCCTAAGAAAGCCTGAACATGAGAAATGTCTTTTTGATTGGCATAGGCGGCACTGGAATGCGCTGCCTTGAAAGTTTCGTGCATACATGTGCGATGGGCATGTATGACAATACGGATGTTCATATCCTGGCTCTTGACACAGACAGCAACAACGGCAATTTTGAGAGATTGCGCTCCACTGTGGACGCCTATAAAAAGGTGAACGGCGACAAGGCCAAGTCCGAGACTTTCTTCTCGGCATCAATCAACTATTACGAATTTACTCCGGGATATACTGACGAGAGCTCTTATGAGAGCATTTCAAATTATTCCAATGAGAAGGCTCATAATGAAGAGACACATGTATCTGACCTGGTGGATATTTTCCTGGATGATCCTGTCAGGAGGATGAATCTCAAGCATGGCTACAGGGCCCAGACTCAGCTCGGCTCAATGCTGATGTACCATGCCATCATCAAAGAGGCCTATAAGTCCGCCGACAGGGCCAGCCAGCTCCGGGATTTTCTCAAGGCTCTGCTCAGTGCCGACAATCAGCCTGTCTTTGTATTCGGATCTGTGTTCGGAGGTACCGGGGCATCTTCCATTCCGATTATTCCTCTGGCTTTCCGGGAGGCATGCAAGCTGATAGGCGGGGAGTCCAAGGATATCATTGCCAACAATTTCTTCGGCTCCATTGTCCTTACATCATATTTCAGGTTTGACGTCAGCTCATCAAACCCGGATGAGGTGATTGCAAGAAGCGAGAATTTCGCCATCAATTCCCAGGCGGCCCTCATGTTCTACAACAGCGACAAGACGGTCAGGGAGGCATACAGAAGGCTGTACCTTCTCGGAAGGACTACCAACGAGAGCCGGGATGTCATCAAGGGCGGGGCAAAGGGTGTGACCGGAGGCGATTCCCAGAAAAATCCGGCGGACTATATCGAATTGATTGCTGCATTCGCCGCTTTTGATTTCTTTGAGGAATGCAGCAGAGGCAAGGAGGCCTTTGACAGGGACGGCAACAAGAAATTCCTGTGCATCGCACATAATTATGAATCCCGCAAGCTTGATTTCCCTTTGTTTGCCCAGGGGGCCGCAGATACTCTTAAGAAAAAGTTCGGTCTGCTGCTTGTCGCTTCATGGCTTGACATCAAGGGAAATGATTTCTTCTTCAGCACTGCCAAGCGTCTCTTCCCGACCGTGGATGTCGACGGAGCGCAGTTCAAGAGTCTCCAGAAATATTTCGGCCTGTTCAATGTGGCCGTGAATGACAGGGATGAATTGGTAAAGGGATGGCTGCCTCAGATGAATGAGTCAAGGGGCGGTCATGGGATTCTTTTCAATGACAATCTGTTCACTTGTTCCGACCTTAAGAGCTACAGGAAATACAAGATCAATGAGAATCTTTTTGCGGGAGACAATCCCCAGACATTCAAGGTCGGTCTGATGTCAAGCATCATAGACAAGGTCAAGAGCCGTTTCAATGAGGTGAAGACGGACCGTATGACATCATTTGATGACCTGATGGCCAGGACATACGCGACATTGTTGAATCTTTATTTTAATGAGTAAGATTATGGCAGACAATAATACAAACGAATTGTTGCTGATAGATTCGGCCAATCCGATTCCTGTTACCGAGGTCAACAAGTGGATGGGGACAGATCCGGCCAATGTTACCAATTTTATCAAGAATATAAAGACTTCGGAGTCCAAGGCAGATGACAGGGAGGTTTTCAAGACCCTGATTTCAGGTGTGCCGACACCATGGGCGAGAGTGATGATCACAAGGCTTGCCGTCTGTGCAAACAGAGACGAACTCGGCACCAATACTCTTGACAACTGCTACAAGGCATTCAAGGATGAATGGAGAGGGCTCATTGCCGCATACGCCCTGAGAAAGGACAGTTTTGAGTTTTCCTCCCCTATAGAGCTGCTCGGCAAAGACATAAGGCAGAACCACGGTTCATTCAATATCCTGAATATCTATGGATCGATGCTGTTTGATGATACTCCGTTGTGGGTTTATCACAATAAGGCGATAGACAGCGAGAATCCTCCGAAAATCCAGATTCTGTATTATAAGAAAAATGATGACGGGAAATTCAAATATATTCCTGTGGGGGCGACATCCCCATATACCATCCTTTTCCCGTCCATCAACTATAATCTGAGCGAGAGGACAATAAGGGAAGATATTCCTTGGGTCAATGCCAACGGCAAATTCACTGACCCTACGGACAATCCTGAAGTGTCGACAGCTGAATTGCAGAGACTGCATGCGTTCATATACAATGCCAAGAATCAGATTGACACCTATCTTGAGGAACTTCAGGCAATCTGCACAAATACTGATGTCCGCGAGAAATACAATGTGAATCTTGAGGCTCTGCGGGAAGACATCTACAAGTTCCAGACTGAACTCAGCCGCTGGTCTGACGCATTGCGCATCAAGCTGTCGGATAAGGTGAATACTCAGATTCCGACATCCGTCTCCATGCCGGAGGGGCCGATTGCAAAGCTGCTCAACACCGAGTTCACATTCTGGTATAAGTCCGGCACCCTTTATACCAAAGAGCAGGACAGCTCGTTTAAAATCAATGATACCGAAATATTCATTGACAGCGAGTATATCTGCGCATGGAAGCAGACTCCTGGCCGCGACTATGATTTGTCTCCGGCATATTACCTGAAGGCAGTGGACGAAAAACAGGGCGATATCTGGTGGCTGGCACTTCCTTTCTCAAAGAAGGCCATGGAGCAGATGAATCTCGAGAAGTCCATATCCGCAATAATGGAAGGCAAGGGAGACATAAGCCTGCATGCCTCGGTCGGGAATGACGGAAAGGTCGATGTGAAGCTGCTCGCAAAACTGAATGGGGAGTCATCGCCGATATCCATCTGCCAGAAGACATTCCAGATGCGCAGGATAGAGGAAAGGGACGGCAAGGTATTCACATGGCCGGATTTCCGCTCTGACAAATGGCACAGGTATTACTATTACAGCGAATTTCCTACAAATGTTTCGGGAATCAGGATGATGCCTACATTTGAGGATGGAGCTGATATCGACAAGCTGATAGAGTATCCTGTCAACAAGGTCACGACCAACAAACACCGTTATGAAATCTGTGAGTCCGACAAGCCTCTCAAGTCCATTTCAATAATAATCAATGTAAATGAGCGCGAGGCTGAGGCCGGACTGCTTCTGATAAAGAGCGAAGGCAATGACAGGGGTACGCAGTATCGGGAAGATCTGCCGGCTGATGCTTTCAGCAAGGCAGTTGTCGGCATAGACTTCGGAAGTACCAACACATGTGCATATTACAAGTTGGAGAATGAGTCTGTCCCTCATCCTGTCCCGTTCAAGAACAGAAGACTTGCTCTGGTCGGGTTTGACAACGAGGACGGAGGGCTTGCTCTTCCTGATGAGCTGTACTTTATTTCAAATGAATCTCCGGTGCTCAATAACGGGCAGGTGAAATCGTGGATTCATGACCACGACAGGCAGTATATTCCGGAAAATATAGGCAAAGACCGTGAAATCGCCGGGGGTGTGCCTGTAAATGAGGCCAATATTGCCATCAGGTCAATGAATGAGCACACAATCATTACTCAGGCTGGAGAACTTCATTACAATATGAAATGGCTTTCCGATGCCAAGAACAGCAAGACCTCATTCATCTCTACCCTGTGGCTCCAGATTTGTGCCGACCTGTTTGAAACCGGAGCAAGACCGGATGTCCTGCACTGGTCATTCCCTTCATCAATGGGTGCAAGAGACCGCAGGGATCTCGGCAGGATATATGAGCATGCGGTCAGAATGAATGTCGCCGACGGTTTCAGCAATGTGAAGCGCCGTGAGTATACCGAGTCAGAGGCCGTATGCGCCTACGCATTGTCAAAACAGACGAGGCTTGACAGCAAGCATGTTGCTGTGGGAATTGATGTCGGCGGCTCGACGAGCGATATCCTGATAATGGGAAAGAAAGAAGGCGAAATCCGGCTTCTGACCCAGAGTTCCGTGAGAATGGCCGGAGGCTTCTTCTTCAAGGCAATCCAGTCTTCAAAGGAATTCAGGGACTGCATCGCCAAGTTCGTCAAGTCCAACAAGAGCATAAATGTCCTCAATATTGAAGATGTCGAGAGTCCGGATTCCCAGCTTTACTCCAGGGCTCCGTATTACCTCGGCAATATCTTCGATGCTCTCAAGACAGACAATGATTTCTATAATTTCTATGAGACACTTCTCAAGAATGTGCCGAAGATATTCTCCATGCCTGCTTATGTCACCGGCATGCTGATGTTCTACTCCGGCCTTCTTTCCAGCAATGTCATCCGCAACAATGCCGAAGACCTCTCTGCGGTGGAGACTTTCCATGTAAGGTATTACGGAAAGGGAGGCCGTCTGTTCGAATGGCTGTTCGAGACCATGTCTGATGATGCGGCAAGATATTACCGCAAGTGTTTCCAGGCCGGATTCGGCTCCCAGGATATCAAAGTAGTCATTGACAATCAGGGTGACGATGACTCCAAGCAGCAAAGCCGCAGGGAGAACAAGAGCGAAGTGGCGATTGGCCTTGCCAATGACAATTTTGTCAATCTCAAGATTGTCCGGGATGAAGACGAGGAGAGAGTCATTGAGAACTATGATGTCATCGGAGAAAAGGGAATCGTCCAGTCAAAGACCAAGGAGGAATTCAAGGATACCGACCTTATCCCTGATACTCTGTTTGAAAACGGAATCAACATTCTCTTCCCGGATACATTTGAGAATTTCAACGCCTTCATGACCATTTTTCTCAAGTTCATCAAGGATGCCGGATTCGTGGACGAGCTTGGCGGCCTGTCCAGGGGCAAGGACAATCTTGATGTGGAGGCTTTCATCAGGAATGACCGGGAATATGTCAAGTACAGAAAAGAGTGTGAGAAAGAAGAAGAGGATGTGCCTGTCTACAGAATGCCTATAATCATTGCTGCTGCTCTCAAGTATCTGAACGATGTGCTTATACCGGAGACTACAAGATGATTGCAAAGGCACAACTCCTGATTTACGCTGAAGAGGACTTCCTGTTTCCCCTGGTAATCGACGGGGGAGGCAGGTTGTGCCGTTATTCGGCTTCCGACGGGACTGTGAGCCGTCTTTGGCTGTATTTCAATGTCTCGACAAGCGGAATCAACTACGGAAAAATTTTCAAGAGCAAGGCGCTTGCCGGGCTTGAGGATTATTGTTGCGGGCTGTGGAACGCGTTGGAGAACGGCCGGAAGATTCGCGTGGAAAGGTCGGAGTATGGGTTTTTTGAACTGCTGCGCCGCTCTTCCATGCTTTCAGACCTGAAAAAGTTCTGGATTGATTCGACCGGGCTGCAGGAGCCGGTGATTCCCGTCCACTATCTTTTTGCGGACTCCATATCTTCCGATGCAAGGAAGAGATTCATGGAGGAGATGCAGACCAATGATTTTGAATGTTGTTCATTTTCGGTCAATCCTGCCGCCCCACTCTGCAGCTATATCCTGAGGACCGCCCCTTCGTTCAAGCCTGTTTTCGGAGACAATGTTCTGATTATGAATGCTGTTTCCGAGGCACTCCGTTTCAGTTCCCCGGTATATGACGGGGAGCAGTTCCTCTCTGACGGCCAGAGCCGGAGGGTGGAAGGTTTCGGGGATTCCCCTTTGAAGACCGCCCTCGTGAAATACATTGTGGATACCGTTGACTCAGGGACAGGTTATCTGACGACACCGGAGAAACGGGATGCCGAGTATCTGTTCCAGCTTTCCAATGCGGACAAATGGTTCAGCCTGAGCAGAAAACGGGCAGGAGACTTTGACATAGAGGATTTCAGGTATTCGTTCGCCCAGGACAGGTCAATACCATATACCTGTACTGTCAAGGCACATTTCCTTGAGACAGAACAGGAAAATGCCGTAAGGGGTGCCCTCGCCCAGATTAAGTCATATATCAATGATACTCTCGGCAAGAATCCGTCCTTCATCATATTCTGCGGCGAAACTTTTGAGGAGGACGATTTTACGCCGAAAATATTGTCCCGTCTTGAAATAAAGAATTATATAATTCTTACTCCGACTCTTCTTGCTGATGCCTTGTTTGAGTTTTTCCGGATTTGTCCGGATATGAACGAGAGCCTTGGTGAATTCAATGCAATTGCATCCAGGGTGAAGAAGGAGAATGCCGGTGTTTCTGACTGGGTCAGCTATGCAGGAAAAATCAACCGCATGGAAGATGACCTCAAGGATGCCGGAAGGTTTCTTGAAGAGGCTGTCAGGACGGACCGCAGTCAGGTCGACGAGATGCTAAGGGCGTGTGACGAATACTTGAAACGCAGCAAGTTCGCAGATGCAAGGACTGCTCTCTCCCGTTACGCGATACCGTCGTCTTCGGCATCGTCCTGCATCAACGACGCTGCGGCTGTTTTGCGTAACTCGGTCGGAATGGCTCCTGTATATGAGAGAGTTGAGACTGTCGGCCGGGCCAAGGAAAAGATTTCTTCCATCCGTCGGCTTGAGGATGAAGTCCGGGCTCTGGCAGCGGAGTCTGACAGGAATGTCTCCGAATTGTCGGAGAAGCTTGCAAAAGTCAATGACTTTGAAGCCAAATATCCTGAGTACAAGAAACTCAGACGGGAATTTGACCTTGCCGGGACTCTCCGCGAGAAGCGGGAACTGCGGCTGAAGTTGCTTGACTATACTATGGAAGAACTTCCTGAGCTTGAACTTGAGCATGTCAGGGCGACGATAGATGCCGAACTTGAGAAAAGAGGCGGTTTCTTCAAGAAAAAGTCCGTGCTGAAATTTACGGTGACAATAGAGAAAAACAGGGAGCTTCCTTGTGATGCCGAGCTTCATATTGCCACAAGAGCACTTACCTCGGCGGAAGACAGGATGTGTTACATTTATGAAATCCCGAAAGGTACTGAAGGCCGGGTGTCCGGAGAAGTGGAACTGCCACAGCGATACATCGAGCCGAAGAAAACGATAAATCTATATCTTTTCCCGGCGGAGGATGTACTGGACAAGAAGGCTGTTACTGCTGATTTCAAATATATTAAACAATAATCTATGGCAAATGTATTGTGCCCGTACTGTTTTCATAAGTTTTCCACTAAAGAAGCACAGTACCAATGTATCAATGAGGAGAAAAAATATGTGAAGCCTGATTCATCCCGGGCCTCTGAGCCTAAGCCTGCGGACGATGACCTTGACTTCTCTTCCCTTGAGGCGGATCTTGATGCCGGTTCGCAGGCACGTCAGGAAGAAGAAAGCGGGTGGGTCCGTGTATGCTCCAAGGATGAGGATGCGAAATACATCAATCACTGGCAGTCAGGAATCGTAAAGATAAACCATATCTTTTCTCATTCCGGCTTCATGGGCTTCGGAGGACCTCCGAACAGCGCCAAATGTGACAGGTGCGGCACGCCGTCGACAAGATTTGTCTGCCCGTATTGCCATAACTGGCTTCCTACGGAGATGATAGCCAACGGGTCGCAGATAATTTCCGTAATCGGGGCCCAGAGCAGCGGAAAAACCACATATATCACCGCCCTGTATGACGAGCTGCGGAAGTACGGATACAAGATGCGTCTGAATATCACTCCCAAGGACGAGTCTCCGCGGGATGACTACAGGACGACGGTCAAAATACAGAAGCTGAAGACGCGGCTTTTCGATGAACACGAGCAGGTTGAAAAGACTCCGGTAGGGGAGAAGCCGATACCGCTTATCTTTGAACTTGTGCAGTCAAAGGACATAAACAAGCCGAGCAAGGGAGACAAGCATATTTATCTCGTGTTCTATGATACTGCCGGTGAAAGTTTTGAGAATCAGGAGGAAATCCTGCGCACTGCAACATATCTTCAGGAATCGTCTGCTGTCATTCTGCTGCTTGACCCGTTCTCTGTCAAAGCGTTGAGGCAGGATATAATTGACGCGGGCTATTCGGAAGATGACATGAAGAGCAATCCGGCCCAGGTGGTTTCTTCTCTCCTCGCCTATGCCAAGAGTGACCCGAAGAGGCTTGCCAGCCTTAAGAAAAAGCCGATAGCCGTTACTTTCAGTAAGATTGATGCGGTCGTCAACGGACTGGATGAGGCCGGCAGTGAATATGGCATACAGGGGATTGACCTGAGGACCAACAGTTCGTTCCTGAAGACAGGTGTCCTTGACATGAATGTTACAGACCAGATAAGTGAAGGAATCGTGAATGTCTGCAGGGAAAGATGGGAACTCGCAGGCCTTGTGTCTGACATCAACATGACATTTGACAATGCCCATTTCTTCGGGGTGTCCTCTCTTGGCGGAGATATCAGCAAGATAGACAAAATCAGACCATACAGGGTGCTGGATCCGTTGATTTGGCTGCTCAGCCAGCTTGACGGCTTTGAAATAGAGACGCTTTAACAGACAAATAAAGACAACGGGCATGAAATATTATCAGATAATCTATACTGCATCGGAGACAGGGCGCAGCGGCCAGCCGGGTTTCGGCATCCGAACTGCGACAGAAAGCATTCCTGACAAATTGCTCAACATGCTTGACCACAGGGCTACGACCTATGCCTGCGGGTCATTCCCGGGGGTGTCCGGAGCCAAGCTTGCGGAAAACCCGGAACTTGTCAGGACATATCCGCAGACTTATTTTTATCTGCAATCCAAGAAAGAGACCGGAGAGAAAGTGTATCTTCTGGGAAGGGTGGTCTATACCGGGTTTGATTATCCGTATTTCAAGTCAAGCAATCCGTCGACGAGGACAGGAAACTATGTCTCGCATGTTTACATGTTCGACTCTGCACCTGACCCGGAAATATTTGATCTTCTGTACGGCTGCCCTTCTTCCGGCAGCGCAGTCTTCAGCCCGGTGGATTATACCCCTTCTTCCGACAATCAGGAGATGAAGGTACTTATGCTCGGACCTTCCGTGCCGCTTCCGGCTGAAGAAAAATCATTCCGCAGTTCGGTGGACAACATTGCTCCCGTGTCGTTTGACTTGCTGTTTGACTTGATTTCCGCATTGACAGAGGGGAAAAGGCTTGTTGTCAGAATGCGTGCCGGGGATGCTCCGGCCGCGTGTGCAGGCCTTATGAGGCTTCTTCCTGCAAAGTATTCCCAGGAGATGACATTTTCTATAAATCATCAGGAAGAAGGCCTGAATGCCGATACGAAGATAACTTTCATAAATGAATATTACCAGTATCAGACACCGGCCGGACAGGTGAAGATTGTGGATTATATCAATGGTTCGCATACACGGTCTGCGCTTGAGAAGATGTGGCGCAAGAATCTTGAAGATTGTGTGGCCCGGCACGATACTGAAAGGCTCGGGACTGTCGGACTGTGGCTGTTCAACAAGCTGTCATCAAGATTTGCCGATAAACCGGAAGACCTCAATATGGCTCTGCTCAGGTATCTCTATATCCCGGATGAATTTACTTTGGGAGATGTGGCGGATGCCGAAGGGCTTCTTCCCGTGCTTTCCAAGATGATTAATGCGGATGCATCGAAGGCTTCATTGCTTGAGTCTCTGCTTGACCGTGAGTTCCAGGATGCCTCGGAAGCGGCCGATTATATCAGGCTGATCAAGATTTCAGAGGATGTAGCGGGGGCAGGAATCGCTCTCCCCGGCGTCTATGAGCGGGCCAAGCCGAAGGTGACAGGTTTTGTCATGGGGTCTCCGGCAAATCTGATGGCCGTCTTGGCGAAGTATCCTGTCAGTCTGCTGAAAAAGTATCTGGACCTGAATGAAACTTCGCGTCACAAGGATTTCCTGTCAGACAGTCTTGTCGCTCCGGTATGGGAAAAAGTCTATCCGATATTCTACAGGACGCCGTATCCGGGAGGGGAAATGCTTGATATAATGGTAGAAAAGAATCTCCCTGAAGTCCAGATGAAGGCCGCGCTTTCAGAGATATGCCCGTCTTCTGCAGAGCGTGTCGGCCTGTATATGAAGCGGCTGAAAAGTCATCCGGACGAAATCGGAATGCTCAAGCCTTTGCTGAAATGGGACAAGAACGAGTCGGACAAAGTCGATTATACACAGGAATTCAGTGACAGGTATTCTGATGAAGCGTATGCGGATCTGTTCTATGCAAGCATCGTCAGAAGAAAAAATACCCCGGAAATAAAAAAGACATTGATCCTTTGTAAAGACATTGCTTCTGTCAACCCGGCATTCATGACTCTGCTGAAGAATGACAAGTCCCTGTATGAGACTCTCTTCGGTAACCTTGTGGAAAAGCTCAAGGGCAATACTCCGAAGGAACTGGACTCTTTCATCGGAGAGACCGTCCTGCCTTATGTGCAGGCCGGCAGCACTGCACAGCGCAAGTGGAAGCTGCTGAAGGATATATTTGCGCCCGTCCCTCCGGAGACATGGAGCAGAGAGCATTATTCCCTTGCTGCCTCAGTCGGCAATGCTGCCTATATCGGGGCTACTCTTGACAAATGCTATGAGAATTTCAAGTCCGAAGAGGATGTCTTTGCCTTTGTCCGTCTGATGAAGGATTTGGAAATATGCAAGGCAAGGACTGTTCTTGAGGCGGCCTCAAAGCTGAAGTCTTCCCATCAGAGGGGATATTATCTTGCCGCAGTCGCCAGAAATGAGGGGCTGGAGTTTGCCAAAGTGATGGATCTGGCCGAGAAACTGCGCCTTGACGAGAAGACATCTTTTTATGAGACATATTTCAAGAAAGAGTACAGGGCCATGAAGACCAAGGCTTTTTTCCAGAAGATTACAAATGTTTTTTCCCGGAAGGGAAATAAAGAAGGAGACGAACAGTGAAGAAACTCATTTTATTTTTCAGCGCATTGTTTTTCTGCCTGCTGCCATTGGCAGGCGCCTCGTACGGAGGCTCGGTTGACAAGTCTCTGTACAGATTCAGAGTAAATACCTCAAGTTCGGTATTCATGCGGGAATCCCCGTCAAAATACGGGACCAAGGCCGGCATAGCCTACGACGGAGACTATATCTATTGCAGTTACCCCGAAGTCGTGACCGGGAGCGGCATTGAATGGCTTAAATTCTATCAGGACGGTGAAGGATACAGATATATAGCATATTCTTATCTGACAAAGGAAAGCAATCCGAATACCAATACTGACGATTCCGGGTCTGCGCAGGGCGTGCAGCCTCAGCAGAGGAGTTACGGCTGGCTGTATATTGTCTTTCTGTCCCTGTTCGCGGCAATTACAATAGTCGCTTTGATCATCATTGCAAGGTCCTTGTGCCCGTATGGCGGCTATATGAAATATTTCCTGCTCGGCTGGTCGGACAAGACCGGGCTCAGGAAAATGATGGTGTTCAATCCGAATGCCTATATGACATTCTTGGGCATCACGGGGACAGTCTTGGGAAGCTTCATCACGACATTCTTCATTATCCTGATGATTGCCTTCATAATGCTGTGCCTGTCCTATATTGGCGGAATCCTGCTGTGGATAGTGCTTATTATCGGCTGGATTCTGCTTGTCGGCGGAATCCTTATGGTCGTCTGCGGCCAGTTCTGGGGCATTCTTGTGGGACTTATCGGCCTTCCGGTTGTTGTCAACGGCGACTGGTTCAAGGACACTGCCGCATATCTGTTCGATGCCGGGGTGGCAATGTTCTCCGCTCTCAATCCATGGGATTTGTGTGTTGACATCGTGATTACATACTGGAAAGTGGTCCTGATTGCGGCGGCGGCTCCGCTGGCTCTGTTCCTTGCAGTCGCGCTTCTGTGGCTTCTGGTGGCGGGAGTTGTTTCCCTTTATGAGAAGATTGTCATGCGCAGGTACAATGTGAAACATCCGTGCCCGAACTGCGGCTACCCTTCCGAGCCGGCGAAATATATTGCCGGAAGGACGGAAGACGGGACTCCGATTACGCTTCCTGTCCATCTTCAGCCGGGAATGTACGGTATATTTTCAATTGTTGCTCCGCTGGGACAAGGAAAATATGTCAAGTTGCCGACACTTTTCCTCAACGGGAAAGACAAGCTGGAAAGAATCTGTCCGCACTGCAATACCGTCATTCATGCAGATATGGGGCAGGAGAAGCATATTGCAGTGGCAGGAGTGGCGCAGTCTGGAAAGACGACATTGCTCTACAGGATTATAGCGGAACTCCAGCGAAAATATTCGGCTCAGATTACTGACAATATGGGAGTGAACCACACTGTGATATCCAAATTTGTGGATGGCATAAAGTCCGGAAACGAGATGACGGAATATCCTCAGAAAACCACTGAAATGAGGCACAGGTCCATTCAGCTGATGCTCTCCCACAAGGGTGCGTCAGTCCCATATAAAGTTTATCTGAATGACCTTGCCGGAGAAATGTTTACGGCAGAGAGCAATCGCTCTGATGATGCCCCGTTCTTCAGAAATACCGATCTCATTCTCTTTATCATTGATCCTGAGACAATGCGGGCGTCCGACTTGACATTCGGAGCTGAATTTGAGGAATGGTATTCAAAGAATGTGGGGAAGCAGTCTGACGTGTCAGGGAAAATAGACCTTGAACTCGCCCTTGATATTCTGAAAAATACAATAGAAAAGCATAGGAAACGCAAGTCTGACATCAAGAATATTCCGTTGCTCCTCGTGCTGACAAAGGCGGATACCGGTTATCTGAAGGATACGGATTCTTCAAGTCCGGAAGCTCTCAAGAACTTTATTGAGAATGAGATGGGGCTCGGCAAATTCCTGTATACCGCAGTTACCAGCTTCACGGATGTGACATACTGGGCTGTCAGCGCGAAATCAGGTGCTGATACGGAAATATCAGGTGTCAATGCGCTTATCAATGCAATTATTGAAAAGCTTGATATAGAGAGCGGACAATAACAGCTGATGCCGGAGACAAAGATTACAGACAACAGGAGAGTTGCGAGAAATACAGTCTTTCTGTATGTAAGAATGATTCTCATCCTGGGGGTGACGCTGTACACCTCCAGGATTGTTCTTGATGTGCTCGGCGTCAATGACTACGGTATCTACAATGTCGTCGGGGGAGTGGTGGCGATGTTCGCCTTCCTGAGCAACAGCATGGCTTCGGCGACACAGCGCTATCTTACTTATGAACTGGGGCGGGGAGATGCCGCAAGGTTGAGGACTGTCTTTTCCGCTGCCCTCAGGATACATCTGGTGCTCGGTGCCGTGATAGTGGTCCTGGCCGAGACCATAGGACTGTGGTTCCTGAATGAAAAGCTTGTGATTGACCCGGAAAGGATGTCTGCGGCGAGGTGGGTCTTTCATTTTTCCGTAATCACATTTTTTGTCAATGTCCTCCAGGTCCCGTACAATGCCGCCATCATTGCGCATGAGAAAATGAGCATATATGCCTATGTCAGCATTGCGGAAGTGATGGCAAAACTGCTTCTGGTGTACCTTCTGAAGGTGCTCCCGTATGACAAGCTCGTGCTCTACGCTCTGCTCATGCTTCTTGTGCAGGTCGGGGTGAGGGTATTTTATCAGCTGTGGTGCAGGAGCCGTTATGCCGAATGCCGGTCCGTGCCCGTGCATGACCGTGCCCTGTACAGGGAGATGTCTTCTTTTGCGGGATGGAATGTACTCGGCAGCCTGGCCTGGATAATGAAGGACCAGGGTGTCAATATTCTTCTCAATCTCTTTTTCGGCACTGCGGTCAATGCTGCAAGGGGCATTGCCGCCCAGGTGTCCTATTCGGTGAACAGTTTCGTGAACAATTTTCAGGTGGCGTTCAACCCGCAGATTACCAAGAACTATGCTGCCGGGGAAGTGAAGGAGATGGAGCGGCTTGCCCTGCGCGGGCTCAAGTTTTCTTTTCTGCTGCTGTATTTTCTTGCCCTGCCGCTTCTGCTGAATGTGGGGTTTATACTTGATGTCTGGCTTAAGGAAGTGCCGGAGTATGCGGACATATTCATCATCCTGATAATGTGTGATGCCCTTGTCTGCAGCCTTTCAGGGAGTCCTCTGATGACATCTCTTGCCGCTACCGGCAGAATACGGAATTATCAGGTGGCTGTGAGTCTTCTCGTCATGATGACTCTCCCGGTCTCATATTTTCTGTTCCGCTCCGGAATGGCTCCTGAGACGGTGTACTGGGTGATGATCTGTTTCTCTGCCCTGTCGGGTGCAGCCCGCTTCCTGTTCGCAAGGCATCAGATAGGCTTTTCCCTGCGGAATTATGTCCGGGAGGTGCTCCTGAGGACGGCTGCCGTTCTCGTGCTCTCCCTGCCTGTGCCTCTCGTGCTGAGACTGATGGTGTTCCATGAGGACAATGTATGGACTTTCCTTGCCTTGTGCGCCGCGTCTGTCATCTGCGTGGCTGCCTCTGCGTGGTTTGCAGGCCTTGACAGGTCCGAGCGGGACTCGACAGGGAAAATGATTGCCGACTGGCTGCGAAAGATCAGGTAGATGAAGAATATCTGTCCACATAATGACTGTACCGGCTGTGCCCTCTGTGCTTTCGTATGCCCGAAGGCCTGCATAACAATGCTGCCCGGCCCCCTTGGGCATCTGTATCCGCATATAGATGCTTCCGGATGCATTGACTGCGGGGCCTGCGTCCGTGCCTGCCCGTCTGCTGCCTCTGTTGCTCCCGCAGCGTCTGCTGGCTCTGTTGCGCCTTTCCCGGGAGTCCCGTCGGCTGTCCCGGAGACCGCTTTCGCAGCATGGGCCAATGACGATGCGGAATATCTCTCGAGTGCATCCGGAGGTGCGGCTGCCGTGCTTTCGCGGCTTGTCCTCTCTGACGGAGGCGTTGTCTACGGCAGTACTGCCGGACCTGACGGAGCCGACAGTTTCGGCATCCGCCATATCAGAGTGGACGGGGAGGACGACCTGTGGCAGCTGAAGGGCTCCAAGTATGTCCACAGCAGCATTGCGGAGATTCTGCCTCAGCTCAGGGATGATGTCCGGGGCGGCAGGCCGGTGCTTTTCACAGGCCTGCCTTGTCAGGCTGCCGCCGTACGCAGGATGTTTCCGGATGAGCCGGAAAATCTTCTGATTGTGGATCTTGTGTGCCATGGGGTTCCGTCAGAGTCGTTTTTTCTTGAATATCTCCGGAAGAATTTGAAAATCGGCCTGTCTTCAGTATCGTCGGTGACATTCCGTGACGGGGATGAATTCCGGATGACCGTAAAGGGAGAAGACGGCAGGGTCTTATATTCCCACAGACCTTTGTCCGGACTCAGGACGGAAGACCTGTATTACAATCTTTTCATGGACGGCTTCACTTACCGGGACTCGTGCTACAGATGTCCATATGCCGGGATGAGAAGGGTGTCTGACATGACCATAGGGGATTTCTGGGGGCTGGACAAGAGTGTGCCGGCGCCCGGCCATGGTGTTTCCCTGATTCTCCCGGTGACTGACAAAGGAAAGAGGATGGCCGGAAGACTGGCCTGCATGATGACCCTTGTCCCAAGGCCTGCCCGTGAAGCGGAGGCCGGCAATGACCAGCTGCGGTCCCCGAGGCACAGGAGCATAAGGATAAGGCTGTTCCGCAGGCTGGAGAAGATATTCGGCCCGTCGGTATATTATGCCCTGGTCTTTGACCTGATGCTGCGCCGGCGCCTGAAGCATAACAAGGGAGGACACAAGGAAGGCCATCAGTAAAAGACAAAGGGTGCGATGAAAATCAACATCCAACAATGAAAATCAGCAGGCAGCAATGAAGATAGGCATTATTACATTCCATGCGGCCATGAATTATGGCTCTGTCCTGCAGGCATTCGCCCTGCAGGAATATCTCCGCAGCCGCGGAAATGATGTCAGCATAATAGACTTCCGCAGTACCTCCCAACGGAGGCTGTATCCAGGACCGATATCTTTCGACAGCCTTTACAATGCCAAGCGGACAGTCCGCCGCCTTCTTTATGACTGGAAGGAAGTCCGGTTCATGGCCCGGAAGCAGGCGGCTTTCCGTGCCTTTGCTTCCTGTCATCTGACGCTGACGGACAAGTGTTTCAGGACTGAATCCGCACTCAAGTCATACGACTGGACCTGTTTTGATATGATTGTATCCGGCAGCGACCAGATATGGAACCCTTCCGCAATAGACTTTTCTGAGGCATATTTTCTGAATTTTACAGACAGGGTGAGAAAAGTGGCCTATGCCCCGTCCGCCGGCCCGCATCCGCATGTCTCCGGCTCCATGTCCGGGATTCCGACTCTTTTGTCCTGCTATGAGGCCATTTCTGTCAGGGAGAAGGCCACGGCTGATTTCCTTTCTCTCGGGGATGTCCCCGTCCTTCCGGATCCCGTGCTGCTTCATGATGCGGATTTCTACAGGTCCGTGATGCGGGGGGCTCTGAAATCTCCGTCAGACAGCAATGCAGTCAGTCTCAAAAATACAGACGGAAGTCTGCCTGAAAAGAAAAGATATATCCTGCTGTATTCTCCCGGAAAGCGTAACCAGGCGGCGGAAATGCTGGCTGATGCTGCCTCGTCCGGTATGCTGGGAAAAAGCAGTGCAGCTGTCCAGCCCGAAGACAGGAGGATGCCGGTATTCAGGGT
>CASEBV010000025.1 GCA_949286415.1 uncultured Bacteroidales bacterium | reverse complement strand
TGAAGCCGGCAGGAGCGCGACTTTCACTTTCGTCAGCGGGGACAGGAAAGCCACATTGACCGTGACACAGGGAAAGACGGAGTACTCCGTAAGCATTGAGCCAAAGGAATTGAAGTTCAATGCGGAGGGAGGGAAACAGACTGTGGAAGTCACAAGTTCACACAAATGGACCTTGACAAATGACTCAGACTGGATAACGACTTCCGCCGACGAGGGGGAATCCGGCAGTCTTGTGGAGATCTCGGCCGACCATAACACATCAGCGGACATCAAATCCGGGGAAATCATATTTACATGCGGCAACAAGACCGCCGTCCTGAAGGTAAGCCAGGAAATTGACGGCGACCAGGCAATACAGTTCAAAGACCCGAATTTCCTGAAGGAATTGATTGCTGAGAATGTTGATACCGACGGAGACGGACAGATCTCATTTGATGAGGCCAAGGCTGTCACATTTTTGCATGTTGTAATGGGTAGCATAAAGGAAATGCCAGAAATACGATATTTTACCGCTCTGGGAACTTTGTATTGCACCAACAATCAGCTGACGACACTTGATGTCAGCAACAATACCGCTCTGACATGGTTGGTGTGCCACACCAATCAGCTGACGACACTTGATGTAAGCAACAATACCGCTCTGACATTGTTGAATTGCGAAGACAATCAACTGACAACACTTGATGTAAGCAATACCGCTCTGACAAGTTTGACATGCAGCAACAATCTGCTGACAACTCTTGATGTAAGCAACAATACCGCTCTGACAAGGTTGGATTGCGGAGAAAATAATCTAACCTCACTTGATGTAAGCAACAATACCGATCTGACATCTTTGTATTGCAGCGGCAATCTGCTGACAACTCTTGATGTAAGCAACAATACCGATCTGAAAAATTTGAATTGCAGCGGCAATCCTCTACAGTCCATCACAATCTCTGAAAGTCAGATAAATGCTTCGTGGATGGATAATGTTAAGTACTGGTATCCCGACATTGAAATCATAGTGAAGTAAGGATTCTACGCTGTAAGATGCCGCGCCAGGTGGATATATGAACAGGTGTCCACCGGGCGCGATTTTCCCGCGAAAGTGTGCCCGATGGCATTTTCAAAATGCCGACGGCCGCGATAATGCCGCAATTCCGCGCCCTATGGACAGTATTTTGGGTCTCCATCGGCCGCGCCTCGGATTGCGGCTCCGACATGATTTCCAGCAGTACACTAAAGAAAAATTTGCCCCCCCCTGTCTTTTTTCTATATTTTTGTTGCGGGTCCGACAGGATGTGACAACTCAAACAAATTAAATGAATTACCATAAAATTAATTGCCATGAAAAAAATCCTATTGATGCTGCCTTTGCTCACGATATGCTTCGTATCGTGCAAGAAAGAAACCGCCGACAATGACCGAAACAATGGGGAATGGCCAGAACTTTCCGGGGATGATGTCATCCCATTCAAAGACCCGAATTTTCTGCAGGCACTGCTTGCTGAGAATGTTGATGCCGACGGAGACGGACAGATAACCGTCAATGAGGCCAAGGCTGTTAAATCTTTGAATGTAAGCGATAGCGATATAAAGGAAATGTCAGAGATACGATATTTTACCGCTCTGGCAGAGTTGTGGTGCAACCACAATCAACTGACAGCACTTGATGTCAGCAAC
This sequence comes from uncultured Bacteroidales bacterium, assembly GCA_949286415.1. GTDB lineage: Bacteria > Bacteroidota > Bacteroidia > Bacteroidales > UBA932 > Cryptobacteroides. Next base: position 16,157 of record CASEBV010000025.1, on the reverse strand, counting down.
AATACCGCTATTATATATTTGAATTGCCAAAACAATCAGCTGACGACACTTGATGTCAGCAACAATACCGCCCTGACACGGTTGTATTGCGGCGGCAATCCGTTGACAACACTGGACATCAGCAACAATACCGCTCTGAAAGATTTGGATTGCTATAACAATCAGTTGACATCCCTTGATGTCTGCAACAATACCGCCCTGACACGGTTGTATTGCGGCGGCAATCCGTTGACAACACTGGACATCAGCAACAATACCGCCCTGACACAGTTGGATTGCGGCTACAATCAGTTGACATCCCTTGATGTTAGCAATAACACCTCCCTGACAACGTTGCATTGCTACGACAATCAGCTGACAATACTTGATGTAAGATACAATACTGCTCTGACACAGTTAAGGTGCTCCAACAATCAGCTGACGACCCTTGATGTCTGCAACAATACCGCTCTGACATGGTTGACTTGCGGCTACAATCGGCTGACGACTCTTGATATCAGCAACAATACTGCTCTGGTAAATTTGGATTGCAGCAGCAATCAACTGACAATACTTGATATCAGCAACAATGCAGCTCTGGAAGATTTGTCCTGCAGATATAATCAGCTGACATTCCTTGATGTTAGCAATAACACCTCCCTGACAACGTTGCATTGCTACGACAATCAGCTGACAATACTTGATATCAGCAACAATACCACTCTGAAAGAGTTGTATTGCAATGATAATCAGCTGTCCGCACTTGATGTAAACGACAATACTGCTCTGGAATATTTGCGTTGCTACGACAATCAGCTGACAATACTTGATATCAGCAACAATACCACTCTGAAAGAGTTGTATTGCAATGACAATCAGCTGACAACACTTGATGTCAGCAACAATACTGCTTTAACAACTTTGAGTTGCTACGGCAATTCTCTACAGTCCATCACAATCTCTGGAAGTCAGATAAATGATTCGTGGATGGATGATGTTAAGAACTGGTATCCCGACATTGAAATCATAGTGAAGTAAGGCTTATCGCCGGAAGATTGTTTATTGCTCCAGGCTCCTATTGCTTCGGGACGACGGCGATGAAGTCCAGGTCGGCATCAGAGTCGTTGATGAGGCTGTGGGTGTGACCCTTGGGGCAATAGTGGCAGAGGCCGGCATGGACAGGGGATTTCTCTCCGTCCATAATCACAGAGCCGTGGCCGGAAGTGATGAATATGACTTCGCAGCTGTCCTCATGGGTGTGCATTCCGATGGAGGCGCCTGGAATCAGGGTCGCCTTCATGATGCGGTTGGTCCCGTCAAAGAACATTCGGGCGCGGAGTTCTTTCTCCCCACCCTTGAAATTGGGAATGACGGACAGTTCCGTCTTGTCAAAGTCTATGTTCATGAACTGATGGAGTTGATACACTATGGGGTGTCGGACACTGTATTGTTGACCGGATGTCCGGACACTATATTGATGTCTCGAATTCCTTCAGGAAACGCATGTCGTTCTCAAAATAGTTGCGGAGGTCCTTGACCTGCCATTTGAGCATGGCGATCCGCTCGACGCCCATACCGAATGCGAATCCGCTGTATCTCTTGCTGTCAATGCCTGAAGCTTCAAGGACATTGGGGTCTACCATGCCGCAGCCGAGAATCTCGAGCCAGCCTGTCCCCTTGCAGATGTTGCAGCCTTTGCCGTGACAGATGTTGCAGCTCACATCGACTTCTGCGGACGGTTCGGTGAACGGGAAATATGACGGGCGCATCCTTATCTTGGCGTCAGGGCCGAACATTTCGCGGGCAAAGAGCAGAATAGCCTGCTTCAGATCAGCGAATGTGACATTCTCGTCAATATACAGGCCTTCGACCTGATGGAATATACAATGGGCGCGGGCGGAAATAGCCTCGTTTCTGAACACGCGTCCCGGACATACGATGCGGATCGGGAGAGGAAGCGTCTCCATTGCCCTTACCTGCACCGATGAAGTATGTGTCCTGAGCAATATGGGATCATGTCCGGATGTGACAAAGAAAGTGTCCTGCATGTCTCTGGCAGGATGCTCCGGAGGAAAATTCAAGGCCTCGAACACATGCCAGTCATCTTCGATTTCAGGGCCTTCAGCCACATTGTAGCCGAACTTGCGGAATATCTCTATGATTTCCTCTCTGACAATTGACACCGGATGCCTGGAGCCGAGAGGGAAAGGCTCTCCCGGCTTCGTGAGATCAAACGATGCCGAAGCACTTGAGGCATTTTCAGAAACAGCATTCCTGAGAGCCTCTATCTTGGAAGCGGCAGCGTTCTTGAGCTGATTGAGCTTCTGTCCGTATTCCCTCTTGAGTTCCGGCGCGACAGTCCTGAACTCCTCAAAGAGCCGCGTAACTTCACCTTTCTTGCCGAGCAGACGGACTCTGGCCTCCTCTATCTCTTTGTCGGTCTTACACGCAAGCGCATCAATGGCCGCAAGAAGTTCCTCTATTTTCTCTTTCATATTCTAACTCCTGAATTTCCATTATTTTTCATTCTGCGCTTCCGTATATCCGACGGCTATCACGCAGAGTACTCGCATATTGTCCTTTATTCCGAGAAGATTCTTCAGATATGTCTCCGCATCTCCGGCAGAAGCATCCGACTTGCTGCGCGGACGGCCGTTGACATGCACCCAGCAGCTTCCGAGGTCCATTGCCGTGGCTGCAAGCTGGATGAAGGTGGCGGAAATCGCGCAGTTGTCCACCCACAGGTCCGTCTTTGACTCATCGCCCATCACTACGATGGCGGAGGGGGCATCTTTGACAAATGCAGAGCCGAAATCTCTCATCTCAGATATTGCAGCAAGGGTGTCCTTGTCTTCAATCACCATGAAAGCAGAACTTTTGCAATTTCTGGATGACGGGGCTGTCTGTGCTGCATGTATGAGAGCGTCAAGCACTTCCCGTCCGACAGGTCGGGAGTCATACTTCCGTACGCTGTGCCTCTTGGCTATAACTTCAAAAAAATCCATGACCTGCAGATTATTAAATGTTTTGTTCAAATGAAATGACTGTGCAAATTGCCGGCAAAGTCAACAATGATTACTCCAGAGCCTTTCTGAGCTTCGCTTCGGCAGCCTCGGCCTTTGCCCTGCGCTTGTCCCGGGCTTTCTGCAGCTTCGCGGCACCGCTCTTGAGATATTCAGCCCACTGCTCCTGAGTGAAAATCTTTTTGTACGACCTGTCGATTGCCTCCATCCATTTGTCCTGTACGGCAATGTACATTGATGAATTGGACACTTTGGAATCTCTCAGAGACCTCATCTCCGCATCCATTGACTGATAATCATGCTTGAGCGTGGAATCCACATAGAATACCTGGCCCCCGTCCAGTTCAAGCAATGACTGAAGCCTGTCGGCCTCCCGCTCGGCGATAGCTTCAATATCCGGCTCCTCAATCTCCTGCGCTGCAGCCCGGAATGATACGGAGGCAGAAATAAATGCCAGTGACAATATCAAAAATACTTTATTCATTTCTCTTTCAATTCGCAAACTGCAAATTTATCAAATATATGGGAAATGTCCAATGCATTTTTACTCTACAGCCTCTATGACTTTGCCGTGCTCCCTGACAACAGATTCTTTCCATTTGTCGGTATAGCCGGGATTGGTGATGTCGCCCGGTATGCCGTCGTCATAACCGTTTGTGATGAAGGACCCGTCGGGATTCTGCCCCTTCACATTGCCGTCCATATATTTCAGAAGCAGGAAAATCTCCAGGTCTGTCCAGTCCCGGAACATCTTCTGGGCTGTCTCCACCGAATATTCAGTCAGGATGCCGCGTACAGCATCAGCAGACCCGGAAGCAAGCATTTCAAGAGCCCGGCGGTCAACTTCCTTGACAGCCTCCATCTGGGCAAGTTCGAATGCATCTGCCTTTGCCCTGACTACAGGAGCCATGACATTGTACATGCGGTAGCAGGCATTGGCCACTCTGTTGCACATCCAGAATGCCGAAGTGGACGAATACTCAAGCATGCTGCCGTTGTCTTCGGCAAAACATTCCGGCACTTCTGTTATGCTCGTATATATAGGGGTAAGCCATGATGTGGCCGCATCATCGGTGCCGAACCATATTATGCCTCCGACCATATCCGGCAGCCAGCCTCTGGACTGTCCGACAAACCAGAACCCGGTCTGCTGTGTGGCGATTGCCCTTTCGTTGGTATAGGTCTTCCCCCCGTATTCGAAATCCATCGGTCTCCATCTGTAAGGAAGGGCATTGCCGCCTGCTCCTATGTCCTGTGTCATATCCATAGGTGTTCCTTCAAAATGGTCGCGCATCACATCGGCGACATCCTTCATTGTTATCTTTCGGGACGGCTTCACAAAAAGAGGAAATCTCTTGGCCTTGTCATATCCCATTGCATAGTCAATGTAATCATACGCATCGCGCTCCACAAGATTTCCATCCTCATCCTCAAACACAAACCGGCCGTCGCAGAGAATATTGAATGCCGACCACGCCCTGGACTCACACCCCCTCATCCCACTGAAATTCAAAGGATTGTATGTGTCACAGAAACTGAATTCCTCATCAGGGCCGTCGTACCAGCCCATTTCACGCGCGAAGGAAATCACATCCGGAGCATACATGCAGTTCTTGCGGTCCTTGAGTGGAAAAGTACTGATGCGCGCCTGATTGGCGTGGGCACAGATGTAGCCGTCCGGCACACGCCTTGCCACCCAGACAATCCCTTTGTTGACATTCTTTCCATTTTTCATCTTCATTCCCTTGCCGATGAGATCCATGACCCAGACCTCGTCCTTGTCGGCAATCGAGAATGACTCTCCGCTTGAACAATAGCCGTATGTATTTGCCAGGTCAACAATGACCTCTATGGCTTCCCTTGCTGTCTTTGCACGCTGCAGAGCCACATATATGAGAGACCCGTAGTCCATTATGCCGGTGCTGTCGTAGAGCTCCGCACGGCCGCCGTATGTGGTTTCGGCGATGATGAGCTGATGCTCATTCATGTTCCCCACTGTCTGGAAAGTATGGCGCACCTGCGGGATTTCTCCGAGGTATTTTCCTGTGTCCCACTCATATATCCTGAGCATCTCCCCTTTCTTCCAGTCCGCGGCGGGACGGTAATACAACTCTCCGTAAAGCTGGTGTGAATCAGCCGCATAAGACACCATACATGAGCCGTCGGCACTCGCACCTTTCGTCACAAGCACATTAGTACAGGCCCCGGACTCAACCGGAGACATCATGAGAGCCGCCGGAATAAGGGCAAGGCCCAGAAATGTTCTTTTAATCATATTTCTGTTGAATAATACTTGATTGAACCACAAAAGTAGACAATTTTCTCAAGATGCAAGCATCATCTGCCGGCATGAGACGGCCTCCGCGCCGAGAAAAATACCTAAATATGGCTATGCAGATGAAAATAATGCCAACATATTGCTATGGACAGGGGAGAGTTTGCGGAATACCTTTGCAGCGATGAAAAAAATGATACTGACATATATGGCCGCATTTCTTCTGCCTCTTTCCGTACTCGCCCGCCCATACACTTTCTCGGGCAGAGTCATTGACCGGAAAAGCGGAAAACCGGTGGAGTTCGCCACTGTGGTGCTGAAGGCTTCCGGACAATGGGCTGTAGCCGGAGAAGACGGCAGGTTCAGCATCAGCAATATCCCTGAGGGAAAAAATATCGTGTCTATATCATGTCTCGGCTATGCGGAGTCCGCGGAGGAAATCTCCCTTACAAAAGACATCAGCGGCTACACCGCATATCTTGACGAAGACAATCTCGCCCTTGAAAGCGTCGTCGTCACGGCACAGTCAAACGAGAACAGCGCAACCACGAGCCGGATAATAGACAGGACCGCCCTCGACCATGTTCAGGCCATGAATGTGGCCGACATTTCCGCCCTTCTGCCCGGAGGAGTCACGACCAATCCGTCACTGGTGTCAGAGCAGAGATTCAGCATCAGGACAGGGGGCGAGGCTGAAGCAGGCAACCCGACCTTCGGGACTGCCGTGGAAGTGGACGGGGTCAGACTGTCCAACAACGGCAGTTTCGACGACCCCGCCGGAGTCGCCACCAACAATATATCATCCAGCGACATAGAATCCGTGGAAGTCATTTCGGGAGTACCCTCGGCAGAATACGGGGACATCAATTCCGGTATAGTGAAAATCAATACCCGCAAAGGAGTCACGCCATATATGGTGACTCTCGCGAGCAATCCCAGGACAAAACAGATTTCCGCAAGCAAAGGATTTTCGCTCGGGACAGACAGACGGGGAAGGACAAGAGGAACCGTAAACGCAAACATCGAATATACAAGGGCCATCTCCGACCAGATGTCCCCATATACTTCATATGACAGGAAACAGCTGTCGCTGACATGGAGCAACACATTTTCATCCGGAGCACTGGCGGCAAACCCGCTGAGGGTTTCAGTCTCGGCTGCCGGCAATCTCGGAGGCTATGACTCCAAGGCCGACCCGGATGCATTCATCGGCACATACACAAAACGGCATGACAACATGCTCCGGGGAAATTTCACCCTGGACTGGCTGCTGAACAAGGCATGGATAACCAATCTGGAAATAAAAGGCTCTGCAGTATACAATGACAGGCAGACGGAGGAAAGGAAAAACTACTCCAGCGCAGCCGCCACAGTGGCCCTCCACGGAAGAGAGGAAGGGTATTTCGTGGCGCAGAAATACGACACGAATCCAGATGCGGAGGCAATCCTGATACCGGCAGGATACAGGTACAATACAATGTGCGTGGACGACAGGCCCATGAACTACAGCCTTTCCGTCAAGGCCGGATGGAACAGGACATTCGGGAATGTCAACAACAAGGTAAAGCTCGGGGCAGAATGGACCGGGGACAAAAATTTCGGGAAAGGCCAGTATTCAGAAGACATGTCCACGGCTCCGGATTTCAGGGAATGGGACTACAGCCGAATCCCGTTCATGAACAATCTTGCCGTATATCTTGAAGAGAACATCCATATCCCTATCGGCGGCACTCTGCTCAACCTCAGGGCCGGAATCAGAGGAGAAGCCACCTTCATAAAAGGGTCTGCCTACGGAAACACTTCAAGCTGGTCTCCGCGCTTCAATGCCAAATACGACATCATCCGGGAAGAGAATGCCGGGGATTCGTTCCTCAGAAGACTGTCGGTGCGCGCCGGATGGGGAACGGCAGTCAAGCTCCCGTCCTTCTCAATCCTTTATCCGACCCCCTCCTACAGGGACATCAGGGTATTCAACCCGACGACTTCCTCCGACGGAGAGGCATATTATGCATATTATATCAAGCCGAGAATCATTGAATACAACTCAGACCTCCGCTGGCAGAAAAGCAGGCAGGCGGAAATAGGCATCGACGCAGACCTCGGCATCGTCAAGGTCTCGCTGTCCGGATATTACAGCAGGATTCTTGACTCGTACTACACTGCCTCGGATTATGAACGGTTCAGCTACAACTATACCGACCAGAAAGATCTCGCATCCTGCACTATTCCCGAAGAAGACAGGGTGTTCTCGATTGACAGGGTGACAGGTGTTGTCACCGTACATGATGCGACCGGCACGATGGAGGCGCAGGAGCTCGGGCACAGTGTCCGGAACTCATTCATCACAAGCTATTACGCAGCCAACAGCATCTCCCCTGTTACAAGATACGGAGTGGAATGGGTCCTGGACTTCAAGAAAATCCGGGCAATAAACACGACCGTGCGCATTGACGGAAATTTCTACGGATACAAAGCAACGGACATGAATCTCATGCCATCATATCCTTCGAACACACTGTCGGCAGACGGCAGCCCGTTCAAATATGTGGGATATTACATCGGAGGGGACAATATATCCAACGGGCGCGAGACCCGGACAGTGAACACCAACCTCACTGTCACCACGCACATCCCGAAAATCAGGCTTATCCTCTCCCTGAGGCTTGAAGCCACCCTGCACGACTACAGCAGGTATCTGAGCGATTCAGACGGAATGGTCCGCTCGTATGTCAGGGAAGGGCAGCAGGACTATTTCCCGCTCAAAGGGGCAGGCGACATCTATTCAGGAAGGTACTACACGGTGATGTACCCCAAATATTATGTCAGCTTTGACAATCCGGAGCCGCGGGATTTCCTTGCGGATTTCAGGTGGGCGGCAGAAAACGACCCGCAGATGTACACGGACCTGTCCAGGCTTGTGGTCCGCTCCAACCTCCTGTATTTCTTCGCCAAGGACTACATTTCACCGCATTTTTCCGCAAACTTCAGCGTCACGAAGGAAATCGGGGACATAGCTTCCCTGTCGGTCTATGTCAACAATTTCTTCAACAATTACGGACAAGTATATTCGACGAGGACAGGACAGTATTCTTCAGTACGGGGCTTCATCCCGTCCTTCTTCTACGGGCTGACAGTCAGGCTGAAATTCTGAAGGGACGGCACAAAAGAGAAAGGAATGAAATTATAACGGATAAAAACAGTGATATCATGAAAAAATTCATCATCATCGCGCTTGCGGCCGCCTTTGCCGCCGCATGCGAAAAGACACCGACTCAGGACCGGCCGGTACAGGTATCGGTAAGTCTTGTTTACGAAAACGAGGCGTTTGCGACCGAAGGCATTACCGTAAGTCTTGCAGACCTCAACGGAAGCGCAAGCTACCAGGCACAGACCGACGCCTGCGGCACAGCCTTATTTTCAGTGCTCCCGGGCATCTATTCGGCATCGGCGACATATTCTGTCAGCGAAGGCTCGGACCTTTTTGTCTACAACGGAGTCAATTCAAATGTAGCGGTATCCGCAACAGGGGAGAACTCATTTGAACTCAACCTTGTGAAATCGGAGTCAAACCAGATTGTCATCAAGGAACTCTACATCGGAGGATGCCCAAAGGACGACGGCAGCGGATATTATCACTATGACAAGTATGTCATTCTCTATAACAATTCAGCCGAAGAAGCAACTCTGACAACAGACTTCTGCATCGGAATGTGCAGTCCTGCCAACTCAAATGCCACAAACAAATACTATGAGGGAGGAGTCCTCACCTATACGGACTGGATTCCGGCATACTGCTCGGTATGGTGGTTCCAGGAGCCAGTGGCAATCGCCCCTTATTCACAGATAGTCGTAGCCCTCAACGGGGCCATCAACCACACACAGACCTACAGTCAGTCGGTCGACCTGTCCAGCCCGGAATATTATGTGACTTATGCTCCGGAAATCTACACCAATGTCAACTATCATCCGGCTCCGTCAGCAGGCATTCCGGCATCCCACTATCTCCAGACATACAAATACAATACTTACGGAAATGCCTGGGTACTGTCCAACTCATCGCCTGCATTCTTCGTGTTCTCGACCGAGGGCAGGACTCCGGCCGATTTCTCCCAGGACCCGAACGTAATGTCGGAGGTCAATGCTGCGGCAACTGACGCGATGGTCCCTGTCGAGTGGGTAATCGACGGCATCGAAGTGTTCCGCGCCACATACGACGCCCAGAACCAGAAGAGGCTTCTGCCTTCCGTGGACGCCGGCCATGCTACATTCACCTCACAGCTCGGATACACCCTGTACCGGAATGTAGACAAGGAGGCCACCGAGGCTCTGCCTGAAAATGAAGGTCTTCTCGTATACAACTATGCAGGAGGCACCGAAAGCGAGGCAGAAGGGTCTACCGACCCGTCCGGAATCGACGCCGAGGCATCCATCGCCAACGGGGCGCACATCATCTACAAGGACACCAACAATTCTTCTAACGACTTCCACCAGAGAAGGACGGCCTCGCTGAGAAAATGAGGGTTCCGGCTAAAATTTATCTGATCTTTCCTGTCCTGATTCTGATGCTGCTCCAGCACTCTGCATCGGGACAGGAAATGCGCGTGTATGACTTCAGCTTTGTCAGGGACATTTCGCCATGGCTCACATCCGGGAACTATGCCGGACTCGGGACTCTCCCGACAGACAGGATTGCTGCAGCCGAAGTGTTCTTCAACAAATCCGACGGCGGCCTTGCGGGAATCGAGGAATCCGGCGACTCCTGGCAGGCCGGGGCGTACACAGAATCCAATGTCAGGATTTCCGACAGGATTGCCTTCTGCGGCAAACTTTCATACACCAATTTCAGGGGGAAGGACATGGGAGGACCGGTGCTGATGGACCCTTCATACAATCCCGTCAATTTCCTTGAAAGCACGGATACTACCGCCGGAATGAAAACAAAGGAACTGTATCTGCTTCGGGGCGGGATATCATATTCATTCTCTGAGAAATGGAGCATCGGAGCAGGCATAAGCTACGAAGCCGGGAACTATGCAAAGCGCAAGGACCCGCGGTTCCTGAATTCTTGGATGGACATGGATGTCTCGGCAGGCGTCCGGTTCGCTCCTTCAGACAGATTTTCAGCGGGACTTGACCTCGAATACAGGAAAACCGTGGAATCCGTCTACGGAGACATCTACGGGACAAGCAACAACATGTATTACATCCTTGTGGACTACGGGGGATATTTCGGATACAGGGAACAGTTTGACGGTGACAACGGGATGGTGTCGACATCAAGCGCCAGGCCGATGTTCAATTCATTCATGGGAGGTTCGCTCCAGCTGGATTTCAAAGGCAGGGGCGGCCTGAGGTTCTTCAATGAATTCACATACCTCCGAAGAAGCGGCTACTATGGCAACAGAGGCAGCGGGAGCGTAGTGCGTACGGAGCATTCCGGCAATACAGTCTCCTGGAGAGGCATCATCCTGTTCGGAGACAACGCCGCCATGCACAGGCTCACTCTCTCGGGAGACTTCAGCACCCTCGACAATTTCCGGAACAACTATTCCGAATCCACAGTGCCGGGAGAAAGCACAGAGGTAGTCTATCACGGCCGTACCAGGACTCTTGACAGGTCGGACTTCTCGGCAGAGGCCATCTACCGGGGATACTTCGGCGTCAGGGACAATTATCCTGAATGGGAGGCCGGGGCCGGAATACATGCCGAAGGCCGATACTTTACGGCTTCATCCTACCCGTTCTTCCGCAGACAGGATGTGACAGCCTTCAGATGCGGGATTTTCATCAAAAAGAATTTCCTCAAAGGAAAAAACATCATCTCCGCAGGAGCAGAAGCCGGATTTATGAAAGGCTTCGGCACAGCGGCAGAAGACGGGGAATATGTGTCCAGCACATCCGCTTCCCCGTGGTCCGGAGACTCTTATCTCTTGCGGGACTTTGAATTCCGCACGGCCGCAAGGCTCGGAGGCGGGCTTTCGCTCAGATACACACGGATTCTGAGGGACAACCTCGGAATCTACGCCGGCATCAGGGACAGGCTGGACCATACGCTGGCACCTGCCGCAGCCCTGCAGTCCGGATTCCGGAATGTGCTGGAAATCTCGGCGGGATGTACATTCTGAACATTATAACAATATAGACCAAATATATGAAAAATCATTTAAGAAGAATTTATCGGACAAGCATTGTCCTGCTGACAATGGGAATAACAAGCCTGGCGGCGGAGAGCCGGACGCAGGCAAGATATCTGCAGACGGAGGAAGCCGGGAAAATCTGCACGGCAGACTCCATAGCCTGCGACCCCCAGGTCATAAAGGGCCGGCTTGACAACGGGCTGACATACTATATCAGACACAACGCCAATCCGGCAGGATGTGCGGATTTCTACATTGTGCACAATGTGGGAGCCCTTCAGGAAGAGGATTCTCAGAACGGACTGGCGCATTTCCTCGAACACATGGCCTTCAACGGCACGAAACATTTCCCGGACAAGGGGATTCTTGAATTTCTCGCCCGCGAGGGTGTGCGGTTCGGATACAATGTGAACGCGTACACTACCCGAACAGAGACGGTGTACAACCTCTCAAGCGTACCTCTGGTCCGGGAGAGCTTCGTGGACTCCGTGCTGCTCGTTCTGCACGACTGGTCGGGAGACATCTCCTGCGACCAGGATGCCATTGATGCGGAAAGAGGTGTCATCCGGGAAGAATGGAGAAGGCGGGACAATTCCAAGACCCGGATGTTCGAAAGCCAGTCCGCCCTTATCTACAGCGGGGCAAAACAGGCTGAAAGGAATGTGATAGGCACCCTTGAGGTAATCAACGGTTTTGAAAGGCATGAAATCCTCGACTTCTACCACAAATGGTACCGTCCTGACCTGCAGGCCGTAATCATCGTCGGAGACTTCGATGCCGCGGAAATGGAAAAGAAAGTAATCAGCCGATTCTCAGACATTCCGGCGGCAATAAATCCCGTTCCGAAAGAAGAGTGCCACATTCCGGCACTGGACAATCCGATATTCACTCATGTCACCGACCCGGACATCCGCTTCCTCGCCTTCAAGGCGATGCACAGGCAGCCTTATCCAGCCGTTGAGGTCCGCCGCACGGAAGGATTCATAAAGGACAGGCTCATCAGGTCCATTATAACCGAGGCATTTTCCGCAAGGCTCAGTGAGGCGACCAAGGCTGCCGGCTGTCCGGTAAAGCGGGCGGTGCTTGTCACCTATCCGTCCGGGACCGACTTCTATGTCTCACAGTTCACCCTACTTCCGAAAGAAGAAGACGGGATAGATGAAGTCATCGGATTCTACCGCAATGAGACGGAACGATTCCTCAGATACGGCATTTCGGAAGAGGAGTTCGAGAATGCGAGGTTCAAGGTATTCAAAAAGGAACATCTGGGAATGCCGGTATTTGACCAGAATGTCACCCACAGGCAGCTCGTCGCCTCTTATGTGGCCAATTTCCTGACAGGAATGCCGTATGTGCATCCTGCCGAAATGCAGGAACTCACCGGAGACATCCTTTCAGGCATCTCATACCGGGAAATCCCTGCTTATATCGGCAGGATGTTCGCCGAGAGCGAAAAGATATATTTCTGCAATTCCGAAACAGGGAAAGAGAACATGCTTCCTGCCGTGGAAAGGATGGAGGAACTCCTGCTCGGCCCACTGCCTTCGGCGCCGGAACCGCATTTCCTTGACTTTGACGACATAGACACTTCGGCATCCGTAACCCCGGGGACCATAGTGAAAGTCTCCCGGAAAAAGGACGGAGAGACATGGACCCTCAGCAACGGGGCAAAAGTATGCTGGACTCCGTCGGCACCGGTCAAGGCTTACAGGCATCTTGATGCCGTGCTGGATTTCGGGACAGGATACGGGGTATTCCCTGCCGGGCAGGAAAAGATGTCAAAGATAGCCCTGTCATATATTTCCCGGAATGCGGGATTCAGAGATTCGGACTTCGCCGATGTCCGCAACAGTCCCGCCTGCTTCGGTGCAAATGTTTCATTCAGGGCATCCCAGGAACACGGATATGTGCTGATGAATTCGGACAGCGCCCATGTTGAGAACGGTTTCCGCCAACTGTATCTGCATCTCACCGAGCCGTACTTTTCCGACTGCGCGAAGCTCGAGGACTTCAAGGACGGCAGCATAGACAACCTCAGAAAGGCTGACCCTGACAAAAGAAGGTTCAACCGGGCCACGCGGGAAGCCCGATACGGGGGACATCCGTGGATGGATACGGCTGATTCCGGTGACTTCAGGGCGCTTGACATGGCTTTCATAGAGGAGACATTCCGCAGGGAATACACGGACTTCAGCAACATGACGGCTTATATTGCCAGCGACCTGGACAAGGAGACAATAATGAAACTCGTCTGCCGCTACCTGGCCTCACTGGGCAACGGAAGCAGCAGCCCGCAGTCCAGAATCCGTCCGGCAGAAGCTTGCTACAAAGGCAATGTCGTCATTGACAGCACATATTCGCTCAAGACCGTACCAAAGTCTTCTGTTGAAATCTCTTTCCGCGGCAAAGCAGCAATGTCCCCTGAAAACATGGCGGCATTTGACATCATTGACTACATAATGTCCGCCCGTTGTCTTGACAAAGTAAGGGAAGAGCGCGGAGGGACCTACTCCATATCGTTCAATACGGAATTCGAACCTGAAGACCGCGGCAGATATGAATCTTCTGTGGCGTTCGAGACCCGGCCAGAACTCTCCGAAATGCTCATCTCCGACATTCTGACCGAACTCGAGTCCATGGCAGCCTCCGGTCCGACAGCCGAAGAGATGGACAACGCCGGGAAATACCTCGTCAAGGCCCGCGCCGAAAGGGCCAAGGCCCGGGAAAATTCACTTTCCTCCAAGAACCGCGACAGGATGACCCTTGCGGAAAGCGGCTTCGACCCGAACTTTGACTATGGCTCCGCTGTCGGAAAAGTCAGCGCCGGAGACATAAGGAAACTTGTCAGGAAGATACTCCGGGGGGACAGGATGACTGTAATCTACAGTGAAGAATGACATACACAGAGCGGCCGGTGGCAACCATTTCGCATATCCACCGGCCGCGCTTTCCTCACAAAAACGCGGCCGTCGGTAATTTGAACAGAGTTACCGTCATTTTACAAACGACCAATAATTATCAGGTGTAATAACCTCATAAGTTGAATTGGGATAAGTATTGGTGAATGCTTTCGGCGGGTTGCTCTTTGCCTTACCGTTCCATTTGAACTCAAAAGTATGCAGGACACCGTCTTGTTCTTCAATCAAGTCTATTTCCTGCTGCTCATGGGTACGCCAAAAGAAAATCTGTGCGAAATTGCCGGAATATGAATTGCGCTTCACTCTTTCACTGACCATAAGATTTTCCCATAAAGCCCCGACATCGTTTCGTAACTCCAATGGCGCAAAATTGGAAAGGACAGCATTTCTTACCCCATTGTCATAAAAGTAGATTTTCTTTCCTTTCTTGATTTCATTCCGTAGATTCCGGCTAAATGAATCCAGCCGAAACACGACAAAGCATTTCTCCAGTAAATTGATATAGTTTTCAACTGTACTCTTATCAACACCCAAAAGATTGCTCAATTCATTATAGGAAACCTCGCTGCCCAACTGTAAGGCTAATGCCCGCACTAATTTCTGGATAAGTTCAGGCTTCTTGATGCCCTTGTATGTGTACAAATCCTTATAAAGATAATTGTTGGTCAGTGTCATTAACGTGCGCTTCGCATCTCCAGGCTCTGTTACTACTTCCGGGTACAATCCGTAAATCATACGGTTTTCCAGCAGTCTTTGTTCTTCTCTTTCGGAGCTGCTTCCAGCTAATTCCGGCAAAGAAAACGGGAAAAGGTTGTACTCGATTAACCGCCCTGTTGCCGGCTCGTTTATCTCGTCTGCCATGTCAAGTGATGAAGAACCTGTTACTACGACCTGTGTTTCCAGTTTCAGATCTCCAATCATTTTCAATGTCAATCCGATATTCTTGACTCTTTGGGCTTCATCAATGAATACAAGTTCATAAGGCGATAACAGGTATTTCAGGTCTGTGGTTGTCTTGCCTTCCAATAACAGGACATCATCCGCATTGTCGCAATTCAACGATAATATTTTTTCTTTTCCCTCTTGCAATTCAGACAATAATGTGGTTTTGCCCACCTGTCTCGCGCCTAATAAAACAATTACTTTCTTACGCTTGTAATCAGCCAGAATAGAGCCTTTGATTATACGTTTTATCATCCCTTTTTTTGCAAAGATAAACAAAAAACAGAAATACAACCGCCAAATTCGACCGAATTTAGCGGTTGTATTCTCTAAATTCAGCCGAATTTAGAGAATCTTGAAAAATCGCGGCCGGTGGCAAGATTTTTTATCGCCTACGGCCGCGATGTTTCCATTAATCAATGTCTTCCGGAACCGGGTCTGAGCAACAGGAAATTTCCGAATATTCCGAACAGCTTCCAGGTCAGAATGACATTCCGAAAGTAAGTCCGCACCATAAATTTACATCAACCCCTTCAATACAAAGCACTTTGGTGCCGATACCACACCATGCTCGGAACAAGCTGCAAAGAAATCTACCACGCTTTCATATACGAGTGTGGAGGTATTGTTTATTTGTCCTATGGCTTACCAGAGCCACCTAATAGATAAACGATTAACTCCACGCTTGAACCGGATAACATTCCATATCTTTCTGATTATCAAATTATACATTCTATACTCATTGTAATTTGATACCGCAAAGTTCCCGTCTAAAACGAAATCATATTAATAATTTGCACCATTACATAGCTTATAGATATCTTGTTATCCGAGTATTATTAAATCCCAATAATTAGGTATTGTCCGACAATTTCAAGCCTTG
>CASEBV010000024.1 GCA_949286415.1 uncultured Bacteroidales bacterium | reverse complement strand
GTGCCATAAAAATGTAAAACAGTGACCTTTTCATGATATTCGGTGAATTGTCCGTTAATGTTTTCATTGTCATTTCATCTGCCCGTACCGGGTGACAGTGCATCCTGCCCGTCAATAGGAGATTCTCTGGCAGCGGACCGGCAGGCCACGGCCTTTACTGGACGGACAACTGGACTGTATGCGGTAATACCAAACGTAGTACTCCCTATAATGATGCAGAAACAATGTTTTCACATAATCGTCGCTGGACCCATACTTCGTAGTGCTCCAATAATATATCCCCTCATTGCAGAAAATGCGTGACCCATCCTCTGCATTGCAAGTGGTTAAAGCATACCAGCACGGATCACCCGTCAGTACGCCGCTCAGGCTTATACAAAATTCATGATGTAGGGCATTTGTAACATAAGAGCCTGACAGTTCGACCTCCGGAACTTTCTTCCACACGCTGGCATCAGCAACCTTATAACCCGGAGGGCATGGATCATACACGCTTTTGGTGCCATCCTGCCAACTGCCATCCGGCAAACTCAGATATTTGACAAAATACATAGGATTGGCAACCGTATATGCCATGGTATTGGTGGTCGATGAGTAATCAACCTCTCTGAACCGATATTTGTCATTATGAACGGTGGGAAACGGATCTTTCCTTCCCCACTGGTATAGCAAGCCCTCGCTCTTATGCCAGGTTTCAGAATCCTCGATCTTCCCTGCGACACGCGCTCCGAGATTGCGGTCCATCACGGTGCCGGATCCCTCGACATATACCTGGTCTGCCGGTTTGTCGTCCGGCAACCATATATGCCAGCTCCACAGTATCTTACCGCTTGCGTCTTTCGCCGCAATGGCGGCATTGCCTTTTGAAAACCAATCAGGGACCCTGAAAAAAATCTTACCGGTGCGGCTGGTGCTGACGCGGTAATATACGGCAGTATCAATAAAATTTGTTACGTCTAAATGATCAGCAAATAAACATGAGGAACCCCAAAGGAGCTCTACCGAAGCGATGTTCTCCACGACCAAACTTCTGTCGTTGCCCTTTACGGCAGGGAAACTGTACACTCCCGGCTCGGTGACGATGTAGCAGTTGGCGGCTTGGGGAATATCCAATGCGACCGGATTGGACGCAGCCTGTTTCACGGTCACGGTCACGCTCTGCGCGTCTTCATATTCAAGAAATATGCGTGAGCTCATTGTTGAACTGTTGGCGTTAAACAGTATAGAGAATGTGATTTCGTTGCCGGTGACCGTGACATCCGAGATTCTTGCAGTGCTTGTCGCTTTCAGCTGTGCTCCTTCCCTCGGATTCCGGATGCTGTACGTGAAAGAACCTTTCAAGTCAAATGCATCCAGAGTAACGGTTTCCGGGACCTCAATCACGGCCGGGATGAATTCCTGCTGTTTGACAACGATTTTTGCCGGCTCGGCATTCCCGTAGGTCAGTTCGATTTCGCCTGTCCTTTCAGCCTCGTCCGTATTCTTCGACACCTTGAATGAGATGCTGCCGCTTCCGACAGTGATGCCGGTAATCCATGAATCGCTGCATGTCGCCTGCAGCTTGTCTCCGTCCCGAGGCTTCTCTATGCTGTACTTTACAGAGCCGCTGCCTCCGTTGTAATCGAATTCCGCTTCCGGATTCTCTACTTTGATTACAGACTGCTCCTGACCGGCCTGTGTGATTTCCACGCTGACCGGCTCCGCTTCCATGTATGAGATGATGATTGTCCCTTTCCTTGACTTGACGGACTCGTTGACGGACAGGGTGAATGTAATCCTGCCCTCACCTGCGGAGAGTCCGCTTATCCAGCTTTCCTTGCAGGATACTTCAGGCCCGACGCCTTCCCGCGGATTCTCTATGCTGTACATTATGGTCCCGCTGCCCCCTTCACAGCCAAAAACTTCCGGCTCCTTGACTGTGATTACAGCCTGGTCCATGCCGGCCTGGGTGATTTCCACGCTGACCGGTTCCGCCCCTTTGTATGAGATGCCGATGTTCCCTTTCCTTGACTCGGTGGAGGAAGGGTTCTGGGCCAGAGTGAATGTAATCCTGCCCTCACCGGCGGCGAGATCCCTTATCCAGCTTTCCCCGCTGGACAGTTCTGGTTTGACGCCTTCCCGCGGATTCTCTATGCTGTACAGCAGGCTGAACGCACCGCCTTTACCAGGATAGACTTTCGGCGTCCTCACGTATATCTCCGGCGGTGGTCCTGGTTCTTCCTGCAGCTCGTCTTTCTTGCATCCGTCCAGGATACATGCGGCACATACCAGTGCCATAAAAATGTAAAACAGATACTTTCTCATGATATTCGGTTTTTAGGGATTCATATTATTGCCGCTCACAAAGTAAACTGAAAACAGACATTCCCATTATACAGCACATCCTTTACTGCCGTATCATCTCGTCGAAATATGCCCTGAACTTGTCCTTGTCAGCCCTCAGTCTGGTGTTGACATCCTTGTCAAGAGCCTTTGACATGGCCTTGCTCAGGTTGTCCTTGTCAAGCTGCATGCACACGTGATAGCGGTATGTGCCGTCCGGCTGTCTGAATGCCTTCTCCTCGACAACCTCCAGTCCGGAAAGCTGTGTGTCAACCACGGTCCGTCCCAGTTCCTGCAGGTCGTTCCCGTCTATGACAGAAGTCGCATCGGCATTCTGGGTAGCGGCATAGTTGTCCACCAGCAGCTTTACGGCGGCATGCACCATGGCGGCGATGGACTGCCTTGAGTTCTGGACAGCTATTTTCTTTGCGTTGGCCAGGTCCTTGCTCACGCCGAAGCCGTTGTCCCTGAAATATTTCTTGTCTGTCCTGTATTCCTTGCCGCTGAATATGAGGTCGACTTCCTTCTCGCCTTCAGTAATCGCCACTGCTTTTCTGGAACTGCCGCAGGAGACGAGAGAGACCGCCATTGCAGCCATGATGATAAATGAAACAACTCTTTTCATGTCTTATGATCTTTAAATTGGTTATAATTCCCTGTATTCAAGTCTGTATGGAAGAGTAAATGTGATGCGTTCCGTCCCTTTCACCGTTTTCACATCTGCCGTACCGGACACCATCCCCCTGGAAGGGACAGATGCGTCGGCCCCCTCCAGGTCCACAGTAAATCTCAATATCTGTGACGACCTTCCCGAGAATGGGGCGGTATCCCCATAATTGAATCTCATGGACGGTCCCAGGGAGAAATTCACGTCGCCGATGCCGAAGTCTCCGTCTGTCTTTGAACGCACATTGACGGACACGTCCGCTCTCCACGTGCTGTCCCGCCGGTAAGCCAGAATGTCAAGGACTCCGGTCAGCATGGCCTTCTGCTCCTTCTCCCTGACATCGAACTCGTAGCGGTATGTCAGGTCCACGCCCGGGAAGCGGTATGTGATCAGCACATAGTTGTCCTCGGACGGATAGCAGAGGCTGTAGTCATAAGTAAGTTCATAGCCCGCGTCCGATGGGGCCACCACTAAGGCTACCGCTGTCTCTGACCGTAAAGAAGGCATCACCGAACAGGTAATGTCCCTCCCTTCAAGCATGAGCCCGTATGTGAACCGGCCAAGTTCGTGCCTGCCCGGAACCAGGGATATCTTTGAGTATGCCTTCCTGTATGCTGCCAGGAGGGTTTCCGTCTCTTTTTTCCTGACACCGTCGAAGAAGTACTGGAGCAGGGGCTCAAGCTGCCTTATCCCCGCATCAATCTGTGAAACGTCCGAAATCCTGCCGTACATATCCTTAGCGGCGAGGAAGGTGTTGTACTTCTCCATGTCGTAATCGAGGAATTTCCTGATAAGCCTGTCCCTCTCAAACCTTGAAAACGGATACAGCACATAATATATGTAATAATGGCTCCTGTCCGAACTGCGCCTGTATTTCTCCCAGTAGATTTCCTCCGCATTCGACAGGGATATTCCCGTCAGGAACGGGAGTTTTGCCGCAGCCGTCCTGAGGTCGGAACTGTAGGTGGTATAGATTTCCTCCAGACCGTCATAGTTCCTGGAATCCACCGTACTGTGCTCGACAGAAACGACATTGGCCGCTATCGAGTTGACAATGTACTGCTTTATGTCTTCCAGACATTTGTCACGGGCCAGATTCATGTCGTCCGCCTGTGCAAAGACGGAGAAACGGTCCTTTCCGGCAGACATTATCCAGTCCGGAGTCCTTCCGGATTTCTCAACGAGCCTGTCCTTTGCGGACAATGATACGGATGATGCAAATAAGGCTGCCAGAGGCAACAGCAGGTATATGACAGGTTTCATGATGTTTCAGATTTCAGAATGTTTGTCAGGAACTTATATTTTGTCGTAGAGCCAGCCGATTCCCGAATTGCCGGTACCGGCATTGTTTCCTTCGGAGGCATTGAGCCCCGCAGACAGGACTTTGGATGCAATCTCCCTGGAGGCTGCAATCTTCTGCTTTTCCAGTTCAACGCTGTCTTCGTACTCTTTCATGGCCTGGGCACGCTGCTGCTCGTAGTATTCTTTCTCACGCTCAAGTTCCTCCTGTCTTTCCGTCTCTATTTTGGGGCTTATCTCGGATATCATGGCGTCGGACTCAGCAAACAGGGTGCTGTTCGGATCGACCTTCACAAGCTCCCTGAAGGCAGCAGCATAATCATGCTGCGCTATTTTTGTCTTTGCGTCCGCAATGATAGCCTTGGCCTCGCGGTCGATGTATCCGGTGTAGATGTCAACCATCAGGTCTGCCACCTGCGGATATTCAGCCAGACTCTCAGGCACCGCAACCAATGCTGCCAGAGCCTCTTCATACCTGGACATGGCAGCAAGTGACTGTGCCTTGGCGATGATTGCCGGGAGCCGTGCCGCATAGTAGTCAAGCATCCTTGTCCTGACATTCTCCATAAACCGCTTAGTATCGGTACTTCTGACATTCAACTGATTGATCGCATTCATGACCGCACTCTGCTCGCTTGTCCCGAGGCCTTTCAGACTGTAGACTTTCTGGTCAACTATCAGTTGCTCCGGATTGTTCAGGACATACACGGCCACTTCCACTTCCGATACAAATTTCGGAGGGGCCGTCGCAGTGACAGATGTGTTCAGCACATCTGTCACTGCGGTAATGATGAATTCACCTGATACCGATGCGAAGCCGTTGGCTGTAGCCATGCTTGCCAGTTTGCGTTCCAGGGACCTCAAGGCGACTTCCGGAATACGTTCCCGTGAGAATTCGACATACGGAGTCAGCGCAATCCTGCTTTCCGGTGTCTGTGCTGCCGAGCTGATGCTGCAAAGGACTATGGCAGCCAATATGGAAAATCTTTTCATATATATCCTTCTATTTGTCCCCGATTGTTATCCAGACCTCGCCCAGTCCTTTCGGAGTGACGCCGACGACGAGATTGTAGGGCTCTTTTCTCAGCATGCGGGCAAGCTTGTTCCCGAAACTCTGTGCATCTGCAGCCCGTTCTTTGCCCATTACAGTGTCATACAGCGGAATCCTGACCTGACTGAACCGCATCCTGTTGGCAGATTTGTCGTTCAGGCTGTAGCGTCCTTCCACAGTGTTGTTCGAGAACCAGAGGTCAATGTGCTCCGCCAGTTCGTACATGTCGCCTTCGAATTCGAATTCGGAATCAAAATCGACAGGGGAGCTGTCATACCTGAGGAGAGTCACCGAGATTTCACGCCCGTTTGCAAAGAGGTCATCGAAATGGCGCTGCAGTCCGGCCAGGAAATTATCCTTGAAACTCAGGACTGCCTCTTCCAGGATGGTCGTCATCGGAGTCGCCGATGACACCGGTGAACTTGTACCGGTATTGCCCGATATGATTTTGGAAGAGTATGCGTCTATTGCCTGCAGATTGAATTCGATCTGTCTGCGAGGCCCTACCATCGTGACCTTGTAGTCGAGGTTAAGTATGATATCCGCCTTGGCCGTCCTTCTCAACGCTTCGACAGGAGACTCTTCAATGACACTGCCTGATTTTCCCTGCATCAGGGACATTTCCACAGATTCGTTGTTGATCCTGTTCAGCTCGGCTTCGAGCGACTGCAGCGGGAATTCATTGGCAGCCATGAATTCGGACATCGCCGAAATGACCGTCCGGATCTCGTCATTCTGACGGAAGGCTGTGCCGTAGTCCGGAATCTGCTGGGTCTGTCCTAAATTCTGGAATTCTGTCACAAAGCCGTTGCGGATACACCATGAGTCACTCGGAACAACCATGATTACAGGTTTTTTTGCCTGCGGGAAGGCCAGTACCGAAAAGGCCGACAGAACAATCAATATGGAAATAAATCGTTTCATACCAAATAAAATTCAAACTTGCATTAATAAATAAAACCCACGGACATGTCAGAAGCCGCTGCTGAGCTTCTTGGCTATCCCGTCTGCTTCCATCTGCCGTTTAAGGTTGTCATACATGACCTGGATATAAAGGGCGCACTTGTATCCGCCTTTTATCTTACGCCTGTCCTGGCCGGCAGGGGTGCCGTCAGTCGTCATATTCACAAACCTCAGGTAGGCTCCGCCGGGTGCGAAGAATTCCTCGAAATACGCCTCGTTGTTTCTGAAAGTGTTGGGATCCCTGCAGATGGCGGGAGTCGCATTGGCATTCGGACCGGCAGGGAGGCCCCTGAAAAGGCATGCATGGACAGCATTCCGTTTCGCGGCCATGACGGCCTTGTCCACTGTCTTCCCGAATCCCCAAACCTTCACGAATTTGGTTCCTTCGGTACCGACTTTCTCGGTAGTGATCTCGTAGTTCTCCCAGCTTTTGATAGACTTTCTGCGTTCCTTGTTCTGGGCGAAAACTGCCGTAGCGGCCATAAGCAGCACTAAAATATAAGCAACTGTCTTTTTCATAATCCTGAATGTGTTAAAATGCATATCTGAAACCAACCTCTACGAATACACCGCTGCTATGCCTCAAGCGCGGATCGAGATTCCTGTTGATGTAGTCATAATGCGTGCGGGCATCAATGTCATTGAGCAGCAGGTCATATCCGCCTTTCAGGCAGATTGAGAATGGGTATGCCACCTGAAATGAGGCCCTGAGGCCAGGCTCCAGGAAAAACGCGGCATTCTTTTTATTCTCCTCATCCGTGAAATCCTCAAAGACCATATCACCGTCAAGTTTCATGTAATCGGTTCCCGCCACGACATAAGGCATGACCTCGACGAATCTTCCCGCATGGAAGCCGTATCCGGCGCCGACAGCCAGATTGAAGTTGCTGATGGCGACAGGATTGTCCTCTTTGTCCTTGAAAACCTGATTCTGGGTATAGACAAGAGGGTCAAGTCCGGCACTGACAATGGCATATGCCGAACCGAGCTTTGAAAAATGAATGAGATAGTCCAGTGTGGCGTTTACCGACAGGGCGGAAAGGCCGCCTATTCTCATATTGGCTGAAACTCCTAACTTTATGTCTTTTTTCTCCTTGAGAATCCACCCCTCTTCAATGTTCCTTACGCCGGATATCTGATAGAATGTTGAAGGCTCTGTCCTGCCCGTCGCGAACTGCCTGTTGTCGGAAACTTCGGCAGCGCGGAGATATCCCCTTTTTCTGGACAAAAGATTGCCGTCCCTGTCCTCCTCGTAGGAGTATGCCCTGAAACGGGAGCCGTTGGAAAGTCCCTCCTTCCTGCCGACCTTGGCCTTTATAGGCTTTACGCTGATGACGGCGACCCCGACCTGCCATCCCGGAATCAGCTTTTCGAGTTTGAACATGGCATCGGCAAATGCATACTTCTGCGCTTTTACAACAGTATTTTCCTCCGGTACGGGTGCTGACGTTTTCTCCTTCACCTGCCCTTCCTTATCTTCTTCCTGATCCAAAGACTTGCTGAGGAGACCGGCAAGCACATCAACATAGGCATCAGACCCGCCTGCGAGACCTGATGTACTCGTGGAAGATGCCCTGACTGAAGCGACAGGAACCACATCAAGACGGAGACTGTCGAAAGCCTCCCTTGCCGCGGCCTTGCGTTCCGGAGTGTCGGTGGCTGATGCCCAGGAAGTCACATAGAACTCATTCAGCTTGTCGCTGCCGCAGTCTATCTTGTAGACAAATGCATTGGCGTCGAGCACATAGGAATCGGAGACTTCCCCTGTCTTTTCATCAACCGGCCTTCTGATATTGAAAAAATCAAGCAGCAGAATGTAGCTTGAGTTCACAAGGTCTTCCCCCCAGGCAAGATGCTGTTCCCCGACTTTTGCCGCAGCGGCATTGATGACATCCTGGTCATCGGCATTATAGTGGCCACGGTACCGGAGCAGCCCGTCATCCATGCTGCCGTCCTCCTTACGGTTGTATATGTAGCCGAGAATCTCTTTGGAAACTCCCGAGTTCCTTATCAGGGAATCCGCCTCGGCGGCAGTCAGGGGCTGTGTCCTGTCCTTCTTGAGGAAAAGGCTCCTGGTGCCGATGGGGTTCGCGTCAAACTTGTTGTCAATCACGAGCGTATTGACAAAGTCGAGGGAGTTCTCATCATACATGTCTCCCCGGCTCACGACAATGACCGTGAGTCCGCTGCGGTCGTAATCGTCAGAAACGACCTCTTTCACTTTTTCCTGGGCATTTGCCGTCAGGAGCGCTGACAGCAATGCGATGACTGAAACTGTTCTTTTCACAATGGTTCATATTTGTCCGGAAAGAATCCGGGATGTCCGTCAATATTGCCGCATACGGCAAGACTACCAGTCCAGATCTATGGTTCCGGTAACGGTAAAGCCGCATTTTTCTGCACTGTAATACCTCTCAGAATCAATCAGTACACTGTCTGACGTAAGTTCACTGAACACAGAGGTATGCACTTCTTCATCCCCAAATGACTTGTCTGTGACCGTAATGGTGCCGGATATGCCGTCTTCGTTTAAGGTGACAGTATATTTCATGTCATAATAGGGATACCGGAGCATGTACCCCTTCTTCACGGTCACGCCTGTGCCCTGTGTGATTTTATCAGCCTGTTCCTCGCTCGTGACGTATTTGTAGCTGTCTAATATGCCATCGTGGAGCATGATGAGTTCCGGCAGTTCTGAATCTTTCATCCCTTCAGGACACCAGTACACACCTTCGATGCCAGGCTTCCGGTCTTCTTTTCTTTCTTCTTTCCTGCATCCGGACAGGATGCAGACCGCACACGTCAGTGCAATGAAATAAAGCAACAATCTTTTCATGATATCAGCAGTTTAATTGAATAAATGGTTTGTCAGGCATCCGTATCTTCAGTCTTCTTCTTGTCCTTTCCCTTTTTCACAAGGAAAATATTTTGCAAAT
>CASEBV010000023.1 GCA_949286415.1 uncultured Bacteroidales bacterium | reverse complement strand
CTTGACGACACATGCAGAGGCAAGAAGGTGATTGTCTTCAAGAAGAAACGCCGCAAAGGCTATCAGAAGCAGACCGGTCACCGTCAGAATTTCACTAAAATCCAGATCAACGAGATCGCTTAATCAGACAGGAGGAAACAGATTATGGCACATAAAAAAGGCGTCGGTAGTTCAAAGAACGGTCGTGAGTCAGAGAGCAAACGACTTGGTATCAAGAAGTTCGGAAGCCAGGCAGTAAAGGCCGGCAACATCCTTGTCCGCCAGAGGGGCACAGTGCACTATCCCGGCGAGAATGTGGGGATGGGAAGAGACCATACTCTTTATGCCCTCATTGACGGAACGGTAAGTTTCCGCAAGAAGGCAGAGAACAAGTCATACGTTTCGGTGATTCCTTTTGAGAATTAAGAACGGAGCGACAGATGAATCGGTTAAAGGGGATTGGCAACTCCGTGCGGGTTTCAGTCCTCTTTTTTATTTGAAAATTATACAAAGATGCTGACACTCAAATTGCTTCGCGATGATCCTGAATATGTTGTCAGGAAACTTGCCGTCAAGAATTTTGACGCTCGCGAAATTGTCGGGAAAATCGTATCGCTGGATGAGAACAGGCGTCGTCTCCAGACGGAGCTTGACGGCTGTCTTTCACAGCAGAAACAGAAGGCGGCGCAGATAGGCGGCCTTATGAAAGAGGGCAAGAAAGCCGAGGCTGATGCAGTAAAGGCTGAGGTCTCATCTCTGAAAGAGCATTCAAAGGAACTTGAAAAGCAGTCTGAGGAGAACAATGCGGAACTCAATTCCCTGCTTGTCCTTCTTCCTAACATTCCTTGTGACCTTGTCCCGGAGGGGAAGGATTCGAACGACAATGTGGTCGTGAAGATGGGGAACAAGATTCCGGATCTCGGACCGGATGCTCTTCCGCACTGGGAACTCGCCAAGAAGTTCGACATCATCGACTTTGACCTCGGTGTCAAGCTGACGGGCGCCGGATTCCCTGTGTACAAGGGCAAGGGGGCAAGGCTCCAGCGTGCGCTTATCAACATGTTCCTGGACATAAATACTGCCGCAGGTTATCTGGAGGTCGAGCCTCCGGTGATGGTCAACGAGGCATCAGGCTTCGGTACAGGCCAGCTTCCTGACAAGGAGGGACAGATGTATCATGCCAATCTTGACAATTTCTATCTTGTTCCGACTGCAGAAGTTCCGGTGACGAATATCTACAGGGATGTGATTCTGAATGACGGGGACTTTCCGGTGAAGATGACGGCATACACTCCGTGTTTCCGCCGTGAGGCCGGCTCGTATGGCAAGGATGTGCGCGGACTGAACAGGCTTCACCAGTTCGACAAGGTTGAAATTGTCCGCATAGAGAAACCGGAAAATTCATATAAGGCTCTTGACGAGATGATTGCTCATGTCGAGGGGATAGTCAGCCGTCTCGGGCTTCCGTACAGGATACTTCGCCTCTGCGGAGGAGACCTCAGCTTCACTTCCGCCATCACATACGATTTTGAAGTATATTCGGCGGCACAGGGGAGATGGCTTGAGATCAGTTCTGTGTCAAACTTCGAGTCTTATCAGGCCAACCGCCTCCATCTCCGTTACAGGGATGAGTCCGGGAAAATGCAGCTTGCCCATACGCTGAACGGAAGTTCGCTTGCGTTGCCTCGTGTAGTGGCTGCTCTTCTTGAAGACAACTACAGGGACGGAAAGATTTACATTCCTGAAGCCCTGAGGCCTTATACCGGATTCGACTGTATCGGCTGACAGCCGCTTTGACCGTCATCATGACGTGTACGGATTATGGACGGACAGAAGCCGCAGATCATAATGGGAATTGACCCCGGAACTTATATCTTAGGTTACGGGGTCATTCGTGTAGGCAGAAGGGGGCCTGAGTTCGTGGATATGGGTGTGCTGGACATGAGAAAAATCAAAGAGCATTTCTCAAAGATAGCATTCATATACAGGGAAGTCACCAGGCTTGTCGGAAAATACTCTCCGGATGTCCTCTCTATCGAGTCCCCGTTCTATGGCAAGAATCCGCAGGTCATCCTGAAATTGGGACGGGCACAGGGGGCCGCCGTGACTGCTGCTGTCAATGCCGGGATATCTGTCTGTGAATATGCTCCGCGCAAGGCGAAGGTGGCCATTACAGGCAATGGGGCGGCGTCCAAAGAGCAGGTGAGCATCATGAGCCAGAAAATTCTCGGCGTCAGGCTCGCTCCGGAGCATTTTGATGCGACAGACGCGCTTGCCATAGCGCTCTGCCATTATTACCAGTCGTCCGGTCCTGTTGCGGCGGCGGGAGAAAAATCAGACTGGAAAAAATTCATAGCCGAAAACCCCGACCGGGTGAAATGACAAGTTTGTGCCATTGCCGGACATGTCTCCGGCAGTATTTTTTTTCATCGGGACTTTAAACTTCAGATGCCGGCATTTGTCCAATTACGGATTTGCTGTGTAATCGTAAAATTAGAGTAAATGAATCTGGCTATGTTTGGGGCTGGAAAGTTTTTGCAGAAATTTCTGACGGTATTCATACTCATCTTTGCCTGTGTCGGACTTCACGCCCAGGTGGGATTCCCTGTCGTGATGACTCTTACCGACAAGTCAAGCGGTGAGCCCGTGGGGTTTGCGACCGTGTCCATGACAACGAAGGGAGTAAAAGACCCTCTGAAATATACTATGAGCGACGAGAACGGAAGAGTCGTTTTCGAAGGCATAGTCAGGGGGACATACATCATGAAGGCTGAACTCATGGGCTATCTCCCGTATGAGCAGGAGGTTGTTGTAAACAAATACATAGACCTCGGGAATGTGAAGATGACCCCCGATGTCGAGATGCTGGATGCCGCCACCGTATCTGCCGTCGGCAATCCGATTATCGTAAAGAAGGATACGGTGGAGTACAGCGCATCTTCTTTCAAGACTTCGGACAATGCCATGCTTGAAGAGTTGCTCAAGAAACTTCCCGGAGTCGAGGTGGAGAGCGACGGCTCAATCACTGCCAACGGGGAGACTATCACAAAGGTCATGATTGACGGCAAGGAGTTTTTCCTTGATGACCCTCAGCTTGCCACGAAGAATATACCCGCCAAAATAATCGAGAAAGTCCGGGTGGTGGAGAAGAAGTCCGACCAGGCGCAGTTTACGGGCATTGATGACGGTGACGAGGAGACGGTGATTGACCTGTCGGTGAAGCCGGGCATGATGGACGGATGGTTCGGGAATCTCATGGCTGGAGGGGGACATGACCTCATGCAGAAAAATTCCGGGGATGCGGGCGACTGGCGGTATCAAGCTGCGGGAATGGCCGGCCGCTTTTCCAAGAACAGCCAGATAAGCATCATCGCCAACGGCAACAATACCAATAACAGGGGATTCCGCGATATTGCCGGGACAATGATGCAGAATATGAGGGGAGCCAGAGGTATGGGCCGCGCAATGGGCGGATGGGGACGCAACGGCATCACTACTTCTTGGCTGGCCGGAGCCAACGGGGCATTCACCCTCCTTGACGGGAACATGGATCTTAACGGAAACTACATGTACGGCGGCTCGAACCGATATGTTGAAGAAGAGAGTTCCAGAACGACATATATGGACGACGGCAGCCTCCTCATATATGACAATGACGGTTACAACATATCCAGAAGCGGCGGTCACCGTTTCGGAATACGGCTTGACCACAAATTCAGCGAAAATACCTCGATATTGTTTGAGCCGCAGTTCAATTTCGGCAGCGGCAGCTATACCGAGTACTCAAAGTTCTCGACACTCAGTGAAATGAATTCACTCCGCGATACTACCAACAAGGGGTTCAACGAGAATATAGGCTCGAACAAGAACTGGACGGCAAGCGGCTTCCTGCTTTTCCGCCAGCGCCTCGGCAAGCCTGGACGTACCCTGTCGGTAATGATGCATTATAATTTCAGCAACAACGACCTCAACGGGTTCAATCAGTCCATCACGAGGACATTTGATGAGGATGCACAGGAGAATGACATAGTCAACCAGAGATATGACCAGAATTCCAGAAGCTCGTCCCTTACGGGCCGCGCCGTATATACCGAACCCCTCGGCCATGATTTCTTCCTTGAAGCCAACTACTCATACAGCTGGAACATTAGCCGTTCTCTGAAAAATACCTGGAACAGCGGGGGAGACCTGTCATCCCTTGTCGACATGGACGGAGGTCACATGACTTATCTCCCTGACGGGGAATACAGGGACGGGACATATTCGAATGATATCCTCAACAGATATGTCAACCAGAGCGCCGGACTTAATTTCATGTATCAGAAGGAAAAGTTCCGTGTCCAGCTCGGTGCTTCACTGAGGCCTACCGATACCCATAATGAGACAAACGGAGAGAATTATGACAGCAAGGTCCTCAACTGGTCTCCTCAGGCCATGCTGAGCTATGACCCGAATGACAATACGAATTTCCGCATGTTTTATTTCGGCCGTTCGTCACAGCCGTCCACATCCCAGCTGATGCCTGTGCCGGACAATTCCGACCCTCTGAACATTTCGCTCGGAAACCCTTACCTCATACCTTATTTCAACCACAACGTGAGGGCTATGTTCGGCTATACTGACAAAGAGACATTCTTTTCAATCCACGGCCGCTTCGGTGGGAGCATAGTGCAGGATCCTATTGTCAATGCCCAGTGGTACAATGCTGCCGGAGCCCAGTTCTCAATCCCGGTCAACGGTCCGACATCAGGCTCCGTCGACGGCAGGGTCATGATAAATACCCCGTTCGGCAGGGAGTCGAAATTCTCCATGTTTTCCATGACATTTGCAAGATACAATGAGTCAAGCTCGTATATAGGCAAGTCAAGCTTCAATATGGACAATCCTGACCGTCCGTATTACAATGAGGATACGGCAGAGTTCAATTATGACCTGTTCCACGAAGATTTCAATGCGATGAGGGATGAGATGTTCTCTGCCAACAGGACGCAGACGCTGAATTTCACGCAGCGCCTCCGCTTTACATACAGGAACAGGTTTCTTGAGTTCAATGTCGGTGGCCGTACTCGTGTTTCCAAGTCGTGGTACACAATATCCCAATACAACCAGAGCGCGACGTGGAACAACAAGATTGACGCATCCATGAACTGGACAATCCCGGGAGGCATCAATCTCATAGCCGACTGCGACTATAACTGGTACCGGGGATATACGACACCGCAGGATGACGAGTTCGTGCTGAATGCCGAGATTACAAAGCTGCTCTTCAAGAACAAGTTCACCCTTGCAGTCAAGGCATATGACATTCTCAACCAGTCCAAGAATCTTTCTGTGACAGATGAGTCCAACTATCATCTGGAGACCCGCAACAACACGCTCGGCCGCTATATAATAGTTTCTCTTACATGGAGATTCGGCGACTTCGGCGGCATGTCGGGAGGAAGAGGGCCGATGGGAGGACCTCCGCACAGAAGATAGCCCCGGTGTCCATTGATTCAGAGCCTGCAGGATGCTCAATCCAGTTCCGGAGTGAGGTTCTGCGCGTATTTGCGCCATTTCTCAATGAGAGCCATCATGTCCTCAGGCAGGGGAGAGTCGAATGACATGTATTCCTTTGTCTTCGGATGCACGAATCCGAGGGTCTTTGCATGCAGGGCCTGTCTCGGCAGCAGCCGGAAGCAATTCTCGATGAACTGGCGGTATTTGGCGTAGATTGTCCCTTTGCGGATTTCAGCCCCGTCATATCTCCCGTCGTTGAAAAGCGGATGGCCTATCCAGTTGAAATGTACGCGGATCTGATGAGTCCGGCCTGTTTCGAGGCGGCATTCCACGACAGTCACATAGCCGAATCTCTCAAGCACTTTGTAATGAGTCACGGCATGCTTCCCGTGGTCTCCGTCAGGAAATACCTTGAAGCGCATCCTGTCGGAAGGGTCGCGGCCGATGTTGCCGGAGATTGTCCCCTCGTCATCCGGGAGATTGCCCCAGACAATCGCGACATAGCGTCTGTCTATCGAGTGCACGAAAAACTGTTTCGCGAGGTCAAGCTGGGCTTCTTCAGTCTTGGCCACTACCAGCAGCCCTGACGTGTCCTTGTCGATGCGGTGCACGAGCACTCCCATCCTTTCGTCCTTGGCATCAGGACCCTGTGAAATGCCGAGATGATATGCAAGCGCATTGACAAGTGTGCCGGAAAAATGTCCGTGTCCCGGATGAACCACAAGTCCTGCCGGCTTGTTTAGCACGAGCAGCTCGTCGTCTTCGTATACGATGTCAAGCGGTATGTTTTCCGGCAGTATCTCAAGGCCGCGCCGCTGGTATGGCATCACGAAAGTGATGATATCCCCCGGGCGGACTATGCAGTTGGCCTTGGCCACCTTGCCGTTGACCAGTATATAGTCTTCCTTGATGGCGAGTTGGATGCGGTGGCGGGATGTGTTTTCCATATGGGTGGAAAGATACTTGTCCACGCGCATGGGAGCCTGTCCCTTGTCAAGCTCAAACCGGAAATGCTCGAACATTTCCTGCTCCTCGTCTTCCTCATTGTACTCCGGAATGGTTCCAGGGGCGGGATTTGTCATCTCTTTCATTGTGGAGAATGTCATCTTGTTTCAGGAATGGACTGTTTCTCAGAGAATCCCCGGAATCCCGGTGGAATCCGCGCTCTCCGGTCTTTCTGGTACTTTGCTTTTGTCCAGAGTGAGATAAAGCGTTACCGGCGACCCCATCCTGAGCGG
Organism: uncultured Bacteroidales bacterium; assembly: GCA_949286415.1. GTDB lineage: Bacteria > Bacteroidota > Bacteroidia > Bacteroidales > UBA932 > Cryptobacteroides. Next base: position 131,937 of record CASEBV010000023.1, on the reverse strand, counting down.
CTCTTCCGACATCTCCGGATATTGCCTGTATACGACTGCATCAAGGGAGTCGGTATAGTCTCCGACTGTATTGTCAAAGACGATGTTGTCTACATTCAGCGAATTGTCATGCACGGTGCTGACTGCGGAAAGATATTTCATCCCGATGATATATGGGATGTATGTCATGTTGTCCGTGTTGTTCAGCCCCACGACAAGGTCAATCCTTGATTCACTCTCGACAGGTGTCCCCGGCTTGATTTCCTTGTTCCCGAGGAGTTGCTTCAGCACATTGTTGGTGGCGATGTCATCAGTGTAAATCAGGTTCCCGAGATACAGTCCCCTGGACAGAAGCTCTGCCTTGGCCTGACGGAGCGAGTATCCGACGAGATTGGGCATTGTGACTTTTTTCGGGTTTACGGCGTTGATTGTGAGCAGGATGCGCCGGCCGTCCTTAACTTTTGTCCCTGGAGAAGGGTTCTGTCTGTATACTGTGCCCCGCTCCATTCTTTTTATGAATACGGAATCGGTGACATCTGCTCTCATGCCATGGTCGGAAAGGTATTTTTCGGCCTGGGCAATGCTCATTCCAGTAAGGTCCGGCACCGTTATTTCCTTGTTGTGCGCTGTCACTGCCTTCAGAAGCAGGCTGGCTCCGGTGACAAGGACGACGGCTATGGCGACCGCCAGCAGCAGATTCTTTGTGACCCAGTTCCAGAGAAATTTCTTGATGTTCATGTTTTCTGTTTATTTTACACGGATGAGCTCATAGTTCCTTGAGCCGAGTCCTATTTTTTCCCCATGTTCCACTCCGGCTTCCCAGTTTGTATCGGGATGGACTATGTGGAACTTGTCTTCTCCCGCATGGCGGCAGTCGTCCCCATGGCGGCCGTGCCCGCCGCACCCGTCATTTTCAGATTCGGAGCCGTCTATGTCGGAAATGATGTTTCTTCCGAGAGCCGGTGATGCTTTCACCAGATCTGCGCATGCGCAGTCAAGAGCCACCGGGTCGAATGAGGCTGCGATGCCTATGTCCGGGATGATGGCTGCATCATTGTGGTTCCAGCAGTCGCAGTTCGGGGAGACATTCATTATGAAACTGATGTGGAACGACGGCTTGTCCTTGACTGTGGCGAGGGCATATTCGGCTATCTTGCAGTTGAGCAGTTCAGATGAATCATAGCTGCTGACGGAGGCCCCGTCGTGCTGGCATACGGCGATGCACTGCCCGCAGCCGACGCATCTGTCATAGTCTATTCTTGCTGTCCTGCCGACAACCCTTATGGCGTCATGGCGGCAGTATTTCTCACATATTCTGCATCCTATGCAGTTCTCGGCATTGATGACAGGCTGGGATGACGAGTGAAGCTCAAGCTTCCCTCCGACACTTGCCGAGCCCATTCCAAGATTCTTGAGGGCTCCTCCGAATCCGGTCTGCTCATGTCCCTTGAAATGGTTCATGGATATGATGATGTCGGCGTCCGCTATGGCTGCCCCGATTTTCGGCGCCGGACAGTATTCTCCTCCGAGTGGAATTTCCTTGTATTCAGTACCCTTAAGCCCGTCGGCGATGATTACGTCGGCATGTGCGGAAATCGGGTTGAATCCGTTGTCCATGGCTGCGCGCAGGTGGTCGACGGCATTTGAGCGGCCTCCGGAATACAGGGTGTTGCTGTCCGTGAGGAATACTTTTGCCCCGAGGCTTCTCAGATAGTCGGCCAGCCGGGCCGCATAGTTGGGCCTTATGTAGGCAAGGTTGCCCGGCTCTCCGAAATGTATCTTTATCGCAGTGAATTTTCCTTCAAAGTCGATGTCATCTATCCCGGCTCTTTTGACAAGCCTTATGAGCTTGGTCATCAGATCATTTCCCGGGGTTGTCCGGAGGTCGGTGAAAAAAACTTTGCTCGCTTTCATCTGAATGGAATATAAGTGTCTGCAAATTTATGCAAAAGAGGGTTCAAAACAATGGCATACCCATAAAAACAACTCTGTACAGACCTTCGCCGGACATGGCTATGCCTATGATAATCACGGCAACTCCTGTAAGCCGGCTGATCCATAGCAGGGAGGACATCTTGAATTTTTTTCTGAAATGGCTGAGCATCCAGGTCACCAGAAACCAGTATGTCGCTGCCCCGAGGCTGACGGATATTATGATTGGGGTCACTTTCCAAAGATGCGGCTCCTGCGAATTTCCTATCCCGAAGAATGCGAAGAGGGCGAAGATGACCAGGATTGCCCCGGGGTTTGACAGGCCCATGGCAATTGCCTGAAGAAAATCTTTCATCATGGCGGTCGAGCCGCTGCTTGACTTGAGTTTTCTGAACGGGTCGGACTTTGCCATGAAGACTCCGATTATTGCAACAATCAGTCCTCCTCCGATCAGAATCAGCTCCTTGTTGTCATTGATGAATTTCTGGGCTATGGCCAGAAAAAATATGGCTATTACGGAAAATACGGTGTCAACGAGGCATGCTCCCATACCCGTGATGAATCCCGCCTTATGTCCTTTGCTCAGGGATTTCTGTATCACAAGTATTGCTATGGGGCCAATCGGTGCTGAGGCGCAGATGCCGATGATGAATGCCTTTAATATACTGATGAACATGAATTCCGGTTAAACTATGCAAACATAAAAAAATTTTCCATAATTATTATAAATTTGCACGGATGTTCGTCAGGGATGACTGACGGGAACAGGATGACTGATGGGAAAAAGGAAAATTGAAATTGGCAGCCGATGCCATGAATCCGACGGGAAACAACCGGTCCTGCTTGTATGGGGACTGGTTCTGCTTTTTGCCGGTTTCATGTCCATGCCTTTCCTTGTCCCTCACTGCGGGGTCTTTGCCCTGTTCGGCATAGTGCCGCTCCTTATGATGGAGAGGATTGTGTCTCTTTCCGGCATGAGGCGGGGATGGGTCTATCATTACAGCGCATTCGTGCTCTGGAATGCCGCCACGACATTCTGGGTATGCAATGCCACCATAGGAGGAGGCCTCTTTGCAATCTTTGCCAATGCACTGCAGATGTCTCTGATATTCGGATTGTTCCGTTTCAGCAAGAAATACTTCAGCGGAGTCCTGCCATATATTTTTCTGGCTGTCGCGTGGATTGCGTGGGAGCGGTGGTATTTTGACGCCCAGATTTCATGGCCATGGCTTGTGCTCGGGAATGCCTTTGCAAGAAATATCCAGCTGGTCCAGTGGTATGAGTTTACTGGGCATCTGGGCGGGTCCCTCTGGATATGGTCGGTCAATCTGCTTCTTTTCGGCTTTCTTGTGTCTCTGTCTGACGGAAGATGGGCATCCGCATGGAATGCCAAGGCTAAGATTGCATATATTGCAGCTCTGGTGCTCTTTCCTTCTGTCCCGATGATTTTCTCAAAAGTGATGTTCGGACGGTATGAGGAGACTGACGACCCGCTGGAAGTGCTGATAATGCAGCCCAACATAGATCCTTACAACAAGTTTCAGGCAATGTCGCAGAGCAGGCAGAATGAAATCCTTCTGGAACAGGCCGCCGCTGCCCTGCAGGACAGGAAGGTGTCCTCGGACAGCGCTGTCATGTCTCCGCTTCTTGCCGTGGCCCCTGAAACCTTTACCAATGATGTGGTGACAGGATATGTGCAGGACGGAAGGACTTTCCGTACATTCAGAAACTTCCTTCAGGATTATCCCGGGGTCAATCTGCTGTTCGGGGCATCGTCATATACATATTATGACGGTCCCTCCCGGCCGACAGTCACTGCCAGGAAAATCGGGGACAGGTGGTATGATTCGCATAATTCCGCCCTGATAATGGACGGCTCCGGCCGTTACGGCATATTCCATAAGAGCAAGCTCGTCCCGGCAGTCGAGATGACACCGTATCCGGCATTTTTCTGCAAAGTGGATGACCTGTTGGGCGGGGTGATGGGGCGCTGCGTGGGACAGGATGAGATTTCCCTTCTTTACTGCAGTCCGGGCATTCCGGGGGCGGGGGAGACAGGGGCTGTTCCGGTAGGCTGTGCCGTGTGCTATGAGTCTGTCTACGGGGAGTATTTTACCGGATATGTCAGAAAGGGAGCGGAAGTCATGACCATCATTACCAATGACGCGTGGTGGAAAGATACTCCCGGCTACCGGCAGCATCTCTCGTACGCCTCATTGAGGGCTATAGAGACCAGAAGGGATATAGCAAGAAGTGCGAATACCGGGATTTCTGCCATTATAAATCAGAAAGGGGAGATAGTGGAGCGGACCGGATGGTGGGAGCCTGCTGTCATCAGAGGGGAGGTGAACCTCAATGACAAAGTCACTTTCTATGTGGAGCACGGCGACATAGCCGGCAGGGTGTCTGCCTTCCTTTTTCTGCTTCTGCTGGCTGCTCTTGTGATAAGGATATGCCTTTACCGCCGGCACTGACTCATGAATCCAAATTCAGAAATGATGAAAAAGATATTGGGCATTTGTATTTTCCTGCTGTCTGCGGCTGCAGCCGCAGACGCGCAGGGGACGGATTTTCACAGAAAATACCGCAATTTCAACTGGTCTCAGCTCACCATGACATTTGATGACGGGCAGAAACAGAAGTCGGAACTCGGCTTTGCATTTACTTCAGGAAGGACATATTTCCTTCACGGAAAGCCTATCGCCGGAATGCTGAAAATAGGTATCGATGCGACTTGGGTTGATCTTGACTATACCAAGTATAAGGCGGTGAGGCTGGGTGAGGAAGGCCCTTACGGGGCTGCCTGGCATCAGCTGGAGTATTCTCTGCATGTCGGACCTTCAATCGCCGTCAATCCGGTCGGCAAACTGAACATCAATGCCTATTTCCGCTATGCCCCGACATTCTCTCTGAGGTATTCCGGCGGGCAGGACATTGCCCTGGCCGGCAATTATGCGACGATGTTCGTTACCGGAGGAATGGTTTCGTGGGGAATAATAGGAATCGGAGCGGAATACCGTTTCGGAACCTGCCGCTACAAGAACTTCATCGGAAACTCAGTGTCCCCTGCGGATATGTCCGGATTCCGGGCTTTCATCTCTTTGAGATTCAAATAAGCCGCTCATGGTCTGTTCTCCCTCAGGCTGCGGAGGCTCATGTATTTGTCCCTTATGATTCCCTTGCGGTCAATTTCTGTTATATAAGGAAGGACCGTGAGGTCGAATGTGTCAAGGAGCAGTGAGGCTGTCCCGGGGTCAGCGGCGGAGACTTCATCCATGTTTATCATAAATACTCCCGTGTGGAGTACGTCCCTGTTGTTCCGTCCGGCTGCCTGTGCTTCGGCTGCAAGCAACGAGTCCGCTGCGGCAATCTCACCTTTGCAGACATCGCATCCGGCAGTGTAGAAGATTATGACTGTCCTGTCGTTGCGCAGTTTTCTGAGATTCATTTTTCCGCCGGTCTCCGAGAGTCTTCTGCCGGTGTTTTTCTTCAGGATGCCCCTGATTTTGATGTCAGGGATTCTTGTGCCTGCTGCAGCCCTGCCGAGAAGGTCTGCCCTGATCTCTGCGAAGCCTATGACTTTGAGCGTGTCGTCAGGCGTGTTCCAGATGTCCTCATGTCCGAAAATATGGTTCCTGATGAGATATTCTTCTGCGCATTTGTATTCGCTTCCCCTCTTCATCGGGAAATAATACAGCAGGTCCCCGGCCATCTGCTTGAAAAGCAGGGTGTCATGGGCGTCTTCAAGGGTGCGTTCTGCTATGTGGTCCGCAATCCCGGCAATCTCCCCGCAGCTGATTCTGTCTCCGTCGGCCGAAAATACCCTTTCATAGAAGGCATACGAGTCATCCGAGCCGTATTCCGGTGACGGCGGCGTGAGGAGCCTTGTCATAAGTTCCTCAAGTGCAACGCTGTCAAGTCCTCTTCCGCAGATGATTCCGTCAGGTCCCACAAGGAAGATGCGCGGGGTCTCGAGGATGCCGTATTTTATCTGGAAATCGGAGCTCATCTCCGGGTCCCAGAGATGGAAAACGCGTGTATTGCTTCCTTCCGGGAGATTGAAATGCCCGGATATCCATTCGGTCCATCTGTCCCTGCTGTCCTGAGTGTATATTGCATAGAAATCAGCGTCAAAATTGTCATTTTCAAGGATGTTTTCCAGCATTATGGACTCTGCGATGCATTTCGGACATCCGGTGTCATAGAAATAAAGAATACTCCACCGTCCGTTGGAGGAGGCATCGCCCTTTTGCGCACTCTCCCCGGTTTTCTGCCGGAATAGTGTGACGGCATTCCCGGAAGTATCCCTCAGAGACAGTTCCGGGGCTTTCCGGCCTATGAGCGACTGCCTGTTGAAGTCGGCGAATATTTTGGCTGCAAGAAATTCTTCCCTGTTTCTCATTTTGACGGGACCGTCGCTGAACCACTTGTCAAAGACATGGACAGCGACAGCTTCAAGCCCCATGATTCCGGAGTTGATATAATGTCGGAAAATCCTTTCTGCGACATTCTGTCTTACGACAGAGTCCGTACATACGCTTATCAGAAAATCTGCTTCGGAGCATTGGACTTCGACAGGTTCTCTCCGGATGGCATGAAGATATTCACCCAGTTTTTCGTCAAGTGTCGGCCTGCAGTCGGCTTCGGTCCCTGACAGTATTGCCAGTGCGGTGATTATGCCGGCCGCCAATATGTGCATCCCGAAAGATTTCATCCGTTCATAAGGCTTTTGATGTCAACGCCTTCCGGTATGAAAAGCGAGATGTCCCCGTGGTGCTTGAGCAGATCCCTGACTGCAGTGGAGGATATGTGGGCATATTCCTGTGCGGTCGGGATGATTATTGTCTCGATTTCAGGGGCAAGCTTTCTGTTGGCATCGGCAATGGAGCGCTCTGTCTCAAAGTCAATCATGTTCCTGACTCCTCTGACAATGTGCCTTATGCCGAGTTCGCGGCAGATGTCCACGGTGAGATTGTCATAGAATATCACATTGACCCCCGCAAGCCCTTTTGTGGCCTGCCTGATGATTTCCATTTTTGTTTCTGTCGGGAAGAATCCGCGCTTGTCGATGTTGATGCCGATGGCCACGGTCACTTCATCGAACATGGTCAGCGCCCGTTTCAATATGTTCAGATGGCCCGCCGTGAACGGGTCGAATGAGCCGGGGAACAATGCTTTGGTCTTCATCATGTATGTCATTTTATAGTTGCCAGTCAATCGGGGTCTTGCCTTCAGCGGCAAGTATCTCATTTGTTCTGGAAAAATGCCGGCAGCCGAAGAATGCCCCGCCGGCGAGTGGAGAAGGGTGGGCCGCCTCCAGCACATGGTGTCGGGAGGTGTCTATGAGGCTTTTCTTGCTTCTGGCGAAATTGCCCCAGAGCATGAACACTATCCCGTCAAGATTGTCCGAGATATACTTTATGACGGCATCGGTGAATTCCGTCCAGCCTATCCGGCTGTGTGAGGCTGCCTCTCCGGCACGGACTGTCAGGATTGCATTCAGCAGGAGTACTCCCTGCCTGGCCCAGTTCTCAAGGTTCGGGCATCCGCTCATTGTGATGCCGAGGTCGTCATGGATTTCCCTGAAGATGTTTTTCAGGGACGGGGGTGCCGGCATATTGTCCGGCACCGAGAATGAAAGTCCCATGGCTTGTCCGTAGCCGTGATACGGGTCCTGTCCGAGGATTACTGCCTTGACCTGCGGTACCGGTGTGAGCTCGAATGCCTTGAAAATCTGTTTTCCCGGAGGATAGATTGTTTTCCCGGCGGCTTTTTCCTCATGGAGATACCGTACCAGCTTTTCAAAATACGGCTTTCCAAATTCGTCCCTGAGGGCCTCTTTCCAGCTATCCTCAATCTTTACATCCATGTTGCTGCAGTATGATTCACCTTGTCAGAAAATGGCCTTCATCACATCGTCGATGGTCTTCACATAGATGAATGACAGGCCTTTGACATAGATTTCCTTGATGTCCTCGACATCCTTGCGGTTGTCCTCGGAAATGATGATGGTGTGGATGCCGGAGCGTTTGGCCGCAAGAATCTTCTCCTTTATGCCTCCCACCGGCAGCACTCGGCCCCTGAGGGTCATTTCGCCGGTCATGGCTATTCCTCTCCTGACCTGCTGGCCGCGGAGGGCTGACACCATGGAGCTTACCATCGTGATTCCTGCGGACGGGCCGTCCTTCGGCACGGCACCTTCAGGCACATGGACATGGATGTCCTTTTGGGCGAACTCCTCTGAGGTCATGCCGGCCATTTCCGGGTGTGCCTTTATATATTGGTATGCAATGGTGGCGGATTCCTTCATCACGTCGCCGAGGTTTCCGGTCATGGTCTGGACTCCCTTGCCGTTGCTGATGGAGCTTTCGATGAAAAGGATTTCCCCTCCCATTTCTGTCCATGCAAGGCCGGTCACCACTCCAGGGGCTTCATTGCCTTTCTGCACATCGTGGAAATTGGTCGGCAGGCCTAGGTATTCCTTCAGGTGCTCCTTCTTTATCACCTTCGGATAGTCCTCTTCGAGGGCTATCTTCTTGGCTGTCACCCTTGCTATCTTGGCTATCTGCTTTTCAAGCCCGCGTACTCCTGACTCCCTTGTGTACTGGTCGATGATGGCGGCAAGTGCGGCCTTGTCTATTCTCAGCTGCTTCTTGTCCAGCCCGTGCTCCTCCAGCTGGCGAGGTATCAGGTAGTCCTTGGCTATGCTCATTTTCTCCTCTGCGAGGTAGCCGCTCACCGGTATCATTTCCATCCTGTCCCTCAATGCCGGCTGAATTGTTGCGGTATTGTTGGCTGTCGTGATGAACAGCACATGCGACAGGTCATAGTCGATGTCGAGGTAGTTGTCGTGGAAACTGGTGTTCTGTTCCGGGTCAAGTGCCTCAAGAAGGGCAGAAGACGGGTCTCCCTTGATGTCGCTGTTGATCTTGTCGATTTCATCCAGCACAATCACCGGGTTGGATGTCCCTGCGCGGTTGATCCCATTGAGAATCCGGCCGGGAAGGGCCCCGACATATGTCTTCCTGTGGCCCCTTATCTCTGACTCGTCATGCACGCCGCCGAGCGCTATCCTTATGTATTTCCGTCCGAGCGCCCTGGCAATGGACTTGCCGAGACTCGTCTTTCCTACCCCGGGAGGACCGTACAGGCACAGTATGGGGGACTTCATGTTGCCTTTCAGTTTCAGTACGGCAAGATATTCTATGATTCTCTCCTTGACAGTCTCAAGCCCGAAATGGTCTTCGTCAAGGACCTTCTGCGCATGCTTGAGGTCAAGGTTGTCCTTCGACATCTCTCCCCACGGCAGATCCAGCATGAACTGGATGTAGTTGAACTGGATGCTGTACTCCGGAGATGACGGGTTGTATCTCTCAAGCTTGGCCATCTCCTTTTCGAAGATTTCCTTGACCGTATCCGGCCACTGTTTCTCCTCCGCACGGGCGCGGAGCTTGTCGAAATCTTCCATTTCGTCCATTCCGAGCTCTTCCTGTATGGTGCGGAGCTGGCTGTTGAGGTAATATTCCCTCTGCTGCTGGTCGATTTCCGTCTTTACCTTCTGGTTTATGTCCTGCTTGATTTTCAGAAGTTCTATCTGCGTGTCGAGCACAGTGAGCAGTTTCATCGCCCTTTCCTTGACATCGCCGTACTGGAGAAGTTCCACCTTGTCCGTGAAGTTCTCGGCCTCCATTGTTGAGGCGACAAAATTGACGAGAAACTCGAAGTTGTCTATGGATTTCAATGCGGAGGCAGCCTCCCGTGGCATATAGGCTGACATTTTTATCATTGTCACGGCCTTGTCCTTGATGGCTTCCCCTATCATCTTCACATCCTTTCCGTTCTGGTCAGGCACAATGTCATTGAGGTAGTGCACCATCCCGAGCATGTATGGCTCGTATTCGGTGATTGCCTCTATCTCAAATCTCTTGAACCCCTGAAGAATGGCCGTGATGGTCCCGTCCGGCATCTCAAGTGTCTTGATGATTTTGGACACGACGCCGAATCTATACAGGTCCTCTTTCTTCGGGTCTTCCACGGAAATGTCCACCTGCGGGACAGCCCCGATATATTGATTGTTCTTCTCTGCATCTTCAATCAGACGGATGGATTTCTCTCTTCCGATGGTTATGGGGTAGACCGTGCCCGGGAACATCACGGCGTTCCTGAGCGCAAGAATCGGAAGGGAATCAGGAAGCTCGGACTCGTCTATCTTCATGAATCCTTCACCCTGCATGACAGGTATTATGTTGACTTCTGTCCCGGAAGGAGACAGAATGTCCTTGATGACATCCTTCATAGTCTGGTTCCTTTTCACTTAATATAATATAATAATGTTCGTTTACTTTTGACATGTGCCTTGTGTCAGAAGACACCGATATGGTCCTGCCATTTTGGCAGGATATCCTCTGTTCATGGAACGGCCCGCATTATTGTCAATCTTTGTGCCACAGCATGTACAGATGCAAAAAAACGCAATAAAATACATGTCCGGCTTTGATTATTAAAAAATAAAATCTACTTTTGCACCCTAATGACTTAAAAAATATTTGATTATCTAAATTTCTATAGTGTATGACAAAGGCAGAGATTGTAAACGAGATTGCGAAAGCAACTGGTATTGAGAAACTTACAGTTCAGAAAGTAGTAGTGTCATTTATGGAGAATGTTAAGGATTCTCTTGCAAAGGGCAATCCTGTTTATCTCCGTGGCTTCGGCAGCTTCATCATCAAGCACAGGGCTGAAAAGGCTGCCAGGAACATTACAAAAAACACGACCATGACTATTCCGGCTCACAATATTCCGGCATTCAAGCCAGCCAAGGTATTTGTGAACGTTGTTAAGAAATAATTGTAAAACTTTAAAATTATGCCAAGCGGTAAGAAAAGAAAGAGACATAAGATGGCAACGCACAAGCGTAAAAAACGCTTGCGCAAGAATAGACATAAGAAGAGAAAGTAATCTTCCGTTTGTCTGCCATTTTAGCAGTCTGCTGAATTAAAAGGGTGACCGGAAAAATGGTCGCCCTTTTGTGATTGAGAGGGGCTTGCCCCTGCTGTTATTTTGTTCCAGAAAATGAATTTTCTTGATGGAATCTGTTAAGGATCTTATTGTCGATGTCAATTCGGCTGAGGTATCGATAGCCCTGATGGAGAACCACAGGCTCATCGAACTGAACAAGGAGTCCAGCCACGGGCACTCTTTTTCTGTCGGGGATGTATACCTCGGCAGGGTAAAGAAGATTCTTCCCGCCCTGAATGCTGCCTTTGTTGACATCGGTGATGAAAAGGAGGCTTTTGTACATTATCTTGATCTCGGGCTCAATTTCCGGGCCTTTGACGAGTTTGTGCGGAAGCTGAATCCCAATGTCGCACCGAAGGAGCTGTTCTCATCAATAAAGATTGGCCCGGTCCTGGAGAAGGAGGGCCGTATAGAGAATGTCCTTTCCCCTGGCCAGATGCTGGTGGTGCAGATTGTGAAGGAGCCGATTTCAACCAAAGGATCACGACTGTCTGCGGAAATTTCATTGGCAGGACGGAACATTGTACTCCTCCCTTTCGCTGAGAAAGTGAGCGTATCCCAGAAAATCTCTTCCAAGGAAGAGAAACGGAGACTTGAGTCGCTTGTGAAGAATATCCTTCCGAAAAATTACGGGGCCATTATCCGCACTGCCGCAGAAGGCAAGAATGCTGCGGTGCTTGATGCGGAGCTGATGGCTCTGATTGAAAAATGGGAGGGGGCCTGGAAAAAATTGTCTAAATCCAAGTCCGTTCAGCTGCTTTTCACCGAATACAGCAAGACCACAACGATTCTTCGGGATCTTCTCAATGATTCGTTTTCAAATATTTATGTGAATGACGAGTCTGTGTATGAAGAAACGAAGAGATACATATCGCTCATATCGCCTGAACAGGAGAAGATTGTCCGGCTTTACAAGGACAGCACTCCTATTTTTGACCATTTTGAAGTTACACGGCAGATAAAGAGCTCGTTCGGTAAAGTGGTCCCTATCAAGCAGGGCGCATATCTGGTCATAGAACATACGGAGGCTCTGCATGTCATAGACGTGAACAGCGGGACGAGGTCCAAGAACAAGGAACAGGAGCAGAACACATACGATGTCAACTGCTATGCCGCAGAAGAGATTGCCCGTCAGCTGAGGCTGCGGGACATGGGCGGAATAGTGATAGTGGATTTCATAGACATGGAGAGCAACGAGCACAGAAATGCTCTCTTCAAACACATGCAGGAACTGATGCAGTCTGACCGTGCCAAGCATAATGTGCTTCCTCTCACTAAGTTCGGACTTATGCAGATTACCCGCCAGAGAGTGAGGCCTGCCACTGAAATCAACACGACCGAGGTCTGCCCGGTATGTCACGGAACAGGAAAAATAACCTCCAGCGTGGTCATTGACGAAGCCATAGAACGCCGTCTGGCCTATTATGTCGCTGAGAAAAACATCAGGTCTTTTATTCTGAAGGTCAGTCCTATTCTGGGCGCCTATCTGAGCAAAGGAATGTTCTCTTCTATTCTGGGAAAATGGAAGACAAAGTACAAATGTAAAATCAAGCTTGTGGAAATCACGGATTTTACGGTTCTGCAGAATGAATTCTACACTGAAAAAGGGGACAGGCTTGACAGCTAGTCCCCTTTTTTTATAATTTTGCCACCTCAAATCAATCTTATGGATTCCAGAGTATGACCAAAGATCAGAGAACGGGACATATTGCGATGTTTTCCGCAAGTGTGATGTGGGGTGCGATGGCGCCGATTTCTAAATTTGTCATGGACGGAGGGCTTGTGGATGCCGTGACGGTGACGGATGTGCGGATTTTCGGGGCGGCCCTGCTGTTCTGGCTTGTTTCCCCTTTCATGAAAAGGGAGAAAGTCGAGAGAAAGGATTTTCTCAAGATTTTCGGAGCTGCCATGTTTGCCATAGTGCTCAATCAGGGGGTATATATTTCAGGCGTGTCCATGACTTCGCCCGTAGATGCATCCATCATCACCACATCCCTGCCTATTGTCACAATGCTGCTTGCCGCAGTCATTCTCAAGGAGCCCATTACTTCCCGCAAGGCCATCGGTGTGCTTCTCGGGGCCTGCGGCGCACTTCTTCTGGCCTTCGGAAACCGTCTGATGCCAGGTTTCCATGCTTCGGACTCTTCATCGGCCTCATCTAATGTATGGGGGGATCTCCTCTGCTTTTTCGCCCAATGCTCATACGCCACGTATCTGGTGATTTTCAAGGATATAATTGTCAAGTATTCTCCTGTCACCCTGATGAAATGGATGTTTACCTTCGCCTCGGCGGTCATGCTTCCCCTGTCATCCGGCAGGTTCTTTTCGGAGCCCTGGGGAGCTGTGCCTGCCGGACAGTTCGCCGGACTCGGGTTCATTCTTTTCTGCGGCACATTCCTGTGTTACTTTCTGGTGCCGCTGGGGCAGAAGACCCTGCGTCCGACTCTTGTGGCAATGTACAATTATCTACAGCCTGCAGTTGCAGCTTTTATAGCAGTCATTTGGGGAATGGACTCGTTCAATATAATAAAGGTTGTGGCAGTCATCCTTGTTTTTTCCGGAGTGCTGATGGTAAACAGGAGCAAGTCAAGGGCGGATTCGGAAAAAGCCATGAGAAAAGTATCCGGAGATTCCGGTGCAGATCCATATTCCGACGTGATGTGATGATTCCTAAAAATATTTCAGAAGAAATGCGTAAAAAGATTGTAGGGAAAGGTATTGATCCGGCATTCATGGACAAGCACAGGGCTGCGCTTGTGCGGCGGCATCGGCAGGTCATATATTTGAATGATAGGGAACTGGAGGCGATTGACCGTTATTGCGGCCAATACGGCGTCAGCTCAAAGTCGGTTCTTTTCCGGGAAGCAGTGATGGAGAAGGTGCTCTCATGTCTGTCGGACAGCCATCCCACATTGTTCTGATTGTCATATTCCGGCCTTGTCATATTCCGGCAGAAAAAAGTTGGAATTATGAATTTTTCCGATTAATTTTACAAAAATTGTTTGTGCATAATTTATGCTTTGACTGGTTGCATCCGTGGTATCCCCGATAATTTTGCCCGGATGTATGTTTCAGGGCATATCCATTCATTTATTAGAACAGAAGATGAAAAGAATTTTGGCGATTCTGACCGGAGCGTTGCTGCTGGCTGCCTGTGTCAATGAGCAGGACCCGACCGTCCCGGTCATAAGCATCATTGAGGCTCCTGATGAGTTTACATCTGAAGCCCAGAGGGGTACAATCACCTATAGTATTACTGACAAGCATACCGGAGCCGAAGTCAGTCTGGCTGTCGACGCCGTTCCTTCGGCGGACTGGATTTATGATGTGGATGCTTCCTCGCCCGGGTCCGTAGTATTCAGCATAGGGGAAAATGACTCGGAGAATCCCAGAACTGCATCCGTGTCCATTGCTGCACCCGGTGCCGAGTCTGTGAGCGTGTCCGTGTCGCAGGAGGGCCGTTCCGGCTCCTCTGCGGTTCAGGGCTTTGCCATAGAAGTGACGGATATAACGGCATTTGAGGCAACAATAAAGGTGATTCCTGAAGATCCGGAGATGACATATCTTCTCCTGACAGGTACAAAGGAGGAAATTGACGCATACGAATCGGACGAGGAACTCATACAATACAATCTTGATCTGTTCTCCTCAATTGCCGAAACCTACGGATATTCTCTTGAAATGCTCCTTGAAGATGTGCTGTTGCGCAGCGGGGAGACTGTGACGACAATGGATACTTTCCTCCCGGATACCGACTATTATATCTATGTGTATGGGATGGGAAAGGACGCAGTGCCGGTGACTGCGGTCTTCAAGGAGCCGTTGAGAACTGCTCCGGTTCCATGGTTCGATGAAGATATTGCAATCACATTCCCGGAAGTCGGGACAAGAAACATTTCGGCAGTCTTTACTCCGGGCTCCGCATCGTTCAGGTACCTGGCCGGCAATCTTACTGCTGCTGAATACGATACCTATGGCGATGGCAAGATTGTCCCGACAATGATTACGGAAATCCAGTATGTGATAAACATGTATGCCGGCCTCGGCATTGAAAAGACCTGGGCGGACTTCACTTACAGCGGACCGATACAGATTGATTCCCCGAATCTCTATTCCGGCAGCGAATATGTGTATTACGCGTTCGGTGTTGACAACGGCTATCAGACTACTCCGTTGTCGCTGGCGCGCAAGAAGACGCTTTCTGTTGAAGTGACTGATGACTGTACCTTTGACATGGGGCTTGTTGAGGCGGGACCGTACGAGGCTACCTTGTCGGTGTCTCCTTCATCCGATGACACAAAGTATTTCATCACAGTGTTTGAAGACGCTTCTGTGGCGGGACTTTCTCCGGAGGTCATAGCCGATGCCTGTATCAACGGCATGCAGACGGAGCCGGGCTGGGTTTCCTCCCTGTTTTCCGGATACCGTGAAGAGACTTTTGACGGCCTTGTCCCGAATTCAGGATATACATTTGTGGCTTTCGGGGTTGATGAAAAGGGAGAAAGAACAACTGATGTCGGCATCTTCAAGTTCAGCACTGCGGAAGTGCCCCGTTCGGACATGACATTCAGAGTGTCTGTGGAGTCTGCCGATTATTCGTCGATCACCGTGAACGTGTCGCCTTCGTCTCAGGACGAGACTTATGTCATGGGAATCATTACGGAGGCCCAATACCAGTCTCTGGGGAGTGATCCGGATGCAGTCGCTGAAGATGCATGCCGAAACAATACGGATCATGCCCTGTATCAGAATCAGGGAGAAGTGAGCCAGAGAATCTATTATGACTATGACTATGATTTCGTACGGCCCGGTACTGTATATTATGTCTTCGTATTCGGATGCAGCTACTGGAACCAGACGACGGATGTCACGCTCGTAAGATGCGAGACGCCGGAAAGGGAAGTCAGCGATGCCTCTGTCAGAATTGATGTGACCGTGTATGACGGGAATGACCTGGTAGAGTTTGATCCGGAGAAATATCCGGCCTCGACATGGTCTGACATTGCGGCTCTGCGCATAGAGTTTATACCGACCTCCGGCACAGACCATTGGTATGGATGGATAGAGGAGCGCAGCGCCGAATATATGCAGGGACTGAATCTTGATGTGCTGCTCGGCGCCATCAAGGCAAACGGCTCCAGATTCCCGGGGACATCTTCAGGAGTGTCTGTCCTCGGTGTTCCGTGGAATTATTCGAACTGTGCGGCACTGGCTCTCGGGGTGGACGCTGACGGCAAGGACGGAGACCCTGTCATTGTCAGTCTTGAGGCAGACAGATCACAGATTGCGGAATTTGAACCGGAACTGTTCTCCGGCTCTTCATCAGCTTCTTCAGTGCCGCTCTCATCATCATTCACGGCAGCAGAAAGAGTCCGTGAGGCAAGAGGAAATGCTGTCATCAGGGAGTATGTGCCGAAAAGATATCTGCTTGCTCCGGAGGATGTTGAAGCTGTGACTTCAGGACGGTCTGCAGCGGCTGGTGAGATACGTTCTCTGAAAGAAATTGCGCGCGAAACGGTCGCGGCTATGCTTGAGTCCAGAGGCGAAGCTTTGCCTGAAGCCGCCGGCATCTGATGTCCTCTCCCGATATAATCCTATTGTAAAATTGACATAAAACTGACGAGTATGAAAACCAAAGTTTTTTTTGCATCCGCGCTTGCGCTGGTGCTTGCCGGATTAATTTCCGGATGTAATACCGATGACCTGCAGGAAAAGACTGCCGTGCAAAAGGTCTCGCTTTCCCAACG
The DNA here is from genome assembly GCA_949286415.1 of uncultured Bacteroidales bacterium. Classification (GTDB taxonomy): domain Bacteria; phylum Bacteroidota; class Bacteroidia; order Bacteroidales; family UBA932; genus Cryptobacteroides. The sequence continues at coordinate 115,261 of CASEBV010000023.1, read as the reverse complement.
TGAACTTACCCTTGATCTCGGGGCTGCTGTTCGTCTTGAGGTTGTTGTTGAGCCTGAAAATGCCGACTATGACTCAGTGGAATGGATTTCCAGTTCGGAATCTGTGGCAACTGTAGACGATGACGGTCTCGTGTCGGCTGTCGGCCTCGGAGACGCCGTCATCACGGCGCGGGCCGGCGGGCAGATGGCGCAGTGCAATGTGACTGTAATCAAGCCTGAGGTCACGGAAATTACGCTGGACTGTAATGAAAAAAATATTCTCATAGGAGAATCATTTGATATCACGGCTTCCTATAAGCCGGAAAATGTACCTGACGTGACAATTGTATGGAGCAGTTCCAATGCTTCTGTGGCCAATGTGACCCAGTCCGGGCATGTGACCGGAAACGGAGTTGGCGAAGCCGTCATTACAGCGTCTGTCGGGGATGTGTCGGCGAAATGTACAGTCAATGTACTGCCGATAGAGGCCGAATCTGTCACACTGAACAAGTCGGAGCTTACTCTTGAAGTTTCTGACAGCGAAAGGCTTACTGCAACTGTAGGGCCGGTGAACACAACAGACAAGACTGTGACTTGGAGCAGCTCCGATGACGAAGTCGCGACTGTCAGCTCCGACGGGACAGTGACTGCGGTATCTCCTGGAACTGCCGTAGTGACGGCAACATGCGGAAAGGCTTCAGGCACATGTAATGTGACGGTGACAGAGATGACAGGTACGAGATACAAGCTTGGTGACACATATACGACTGAGGACGGCAAGACCGGATTCGTATTCTGGATTACCGACAACGGCAGGCATGGAAAGGTCCTGTCAACAGAGTTCGTGAGAACAACTGTTGTATGGAGTACTGAAAATGAACTTGTTGGAGCGTCCAGCCTTGACGACGGCCGGGCCAATACTGAGAAGGTCAGGTCAATGTCTAATTATCCTGACGCATATCCGGCATTCAAGTGGATAGACGACAATTTCGGACAGGACTGGTATATGCTTGCACAGGAAGAGGTAGCGGACTTCTTCAAGAATCTGAGCAATGACCCGAACTTCAAGTCATTGCTCAACAGCAATGGGATTTACCCTGCTTCAATGGATACTTCGACAGAAAGAAGCGCCGGAGAATATGTGTACCTGTACTATACTTCTTATAGCGGAACCTACTCTGTCTACACATATCCTAAAGGCGGAGACGAAGGTTGGGGAGTGTGGGAAGTCAGGGCTGCATATGAATTCTGATAATTTTTCCCGAAATTCTTGAGATGAATCGTTTTGTATGGATGCTTGTTCTTCCGGTGCTTTTCCTGGCAGGCTGCAGAGAGTCGGAGGATTTTGTGCCGGAAGTGATTTTTGAAGAGACAGCGGCTTTTTCTGCCGACGGCGGAGAATTCAGCATATGCTTCTCAATAAAGAATCCGTTTGAATATGCCATAATGAGGTGCCGTTCAGACCAGGAGTGGGTGCATGACATCGAATGCCTTGATGACAGGATTGTCTTTGTCATGGACAGAAATACAGGTCTTGAACACAGAAGTGCACACCTGACTGTCACTTATCCGGAATGTCCGGACATGGTACTTACTCTGACGCAGGATGCCTATGACCAGACGGGAGGCATGAAAATCGACATATCCGTGGAACTTGAGGGTGCCCGGAGTGCTGTGGCCAGCTTCAGTCCTCTGGACTCGGAGCAGACTTATTACACGGGGTGTACGCTTAAGTCAGACATTGACTCGTACGGTTCCGATGCGGCTTTCATGGATTCTCTGGTGGAGCAGATGAGGCAGGAGGCCGAGTCAAGCGGGCTGAGGCTGAACGCCGTGATAAGGAAATATGTGGTGACCGGGGAGTCTTCACAAAGATTCGACGGCCTCCAGCCCGAAAGCGACTATTGTGCCTTTGCCTTTTCCCTTGACATAGACGGCACATTCGGAGACAATCTGACTGTGGAGGAATTCCGCAGCGGAGGATATGATTATCCGGATGCCGGCTTTGATATAACCATTTCGTCTGTCAGGCAGAATTCCGCCGAAGTCACGGTCACTCCGGACTTTCCGCAGCTGCAGTACTATATGGGTGTGGTCCCGGTATCTGACTACGAGAATTCCATGGGCTCTGACGAGCTTCTTGTCGCATCCGTGGTGCAGGAATGTTCTGCACTCATAGAATATTATGCTTCATTCGGAATTACATGGACTTTCTCGAACTTTACGGAGACAGGGCAGCATAGTGAAAAGTTCACTGGGCTTATTCCGGCAGAAGAATACTATGCCTTCGCCTTCGGGCTGGATGAGGCCGGTTTCGCGACGACACCGGTGACCAAAACCAGATTTTCCGCAAATGAAGTCGAGATTACCGATGACTGTACATTTGAGCTGACATTCTCGGACATAACATCGCAGTCATTTGATGTTACGGTTGTGCCTTCGGACGCCGGCACAAGATATTATGTCTATGCGGCCGAGTCCAAAATCCTTGATGCAAATTCTGCCGAGGATGTCGCTGCCCTTCTCATCAATATGGCCGACAACAACGGCATAAACTGGGACGGCACCTTGTATATATGGACGGGGGAGAGGACTCTTGATACAGCGGAAGACCTGAATACGGTGCAGCTTCAGGCTGACACGGAATATACGGTTTTTGTATTCGGAGTCAGCAATGAAGGTGAAAGGACCACGAAGGTGGCATACGCCTCATGCAGGACTGCGGAAGTGGGTGTCTCTGACATGAAGATAACACTTTCCGTCAGTGACCTGAAGCCGGGGAATGCCACAGTCACATACACACCGGACACAGGGGATTACTACTTGTACGGTTGTGTCTCCGAATCTGAATATGAAAGTTATCCTTCGGATGCCGCCTTCATGGATGCAATGGCGGGACAGCTCCTCGGATATGGCATTGTTCCTGTCAGCGGACAGCATACGGAGTATTATGACGGAAGTACACTCAGTGCCGGCACTGATTATATCGCTTATGCTTTCGGATATTCCGGCGGTGTAAATACCGCCTTGTTCAAGGCCGGCTTTTCCACGCCTCAGCGGCAATTCTCATCTGCTTCATTGGTAATTTCCTCTGAGATAATTGACGGGAATGATGTCTATCAGGAGGATCCTGTCCGTAACGAGGATTTCAAGAACAAGGCTGCCGTTGTCTTTACGATAGCGCCGGACGGAGCTGATTCGTGGTTCTTTTCCGGCTTCGGCAACAGCCTGAGCTATCTTCAGGCAATGGATACGGAAGAACTGTTCTATTCTATCTATACGAATGGCCGCGGAAATTACAATAAGACGACGGTGAGGTATGCCGTTGCGTGGAACTCTGTCCTCTGCGGAGCCGGCTACGGGATTGATACCTCCGGCAATGAAGGCAGGCCTGTGCTGGTTGAGGTGCAGGTGCCTCCTTCTGCAGCATATCTGGACTGACACACAGACATTGATTTATATTAATTATAGCAAACAGATATTAATTATAGCAAACTGATGAAAAAATTCCTATATCTTTTTCTGATTCCTGCCCTTGTGCTGTCCGGCTGTGCGCAGGAAGAACTTTCTCCGGTCCTGGTGGTGGAGACTCCCGCACCGCTGGCCTTCAACAGTACCGAAGGTGTCATAGTATATGAAGTGCAGAATGCGGAAAGAGGCATATCAGTGGACGCCAGAGCCGATCAGGACTGGATTCATGATTTCGATTATTCCAGTGACGGGGAAATCCGCTTTGCCGTTGACCGCAATGACGGAAGCGGCATAAGGAATGCCATGGTGACTGTGACATACGGTCCTGTTGAGCCTGTCATCGTCACCGTCAAGCAGCTGTCTGTGGCGGAAAGCGGTTCTGCAGCCATCATAGTGGAATCGGAGACTCCGCTTGAGGCGGAACCTGACGGCACAGAGGTGCTCATTGAATATGAAGTGGAGAATTATGTTACCGGACAGGAGATAACTGCGGAGGCTGATGCAGAATGGGCAAATCATTTCGAATATCCTGAGTACGGCGTAATCAAGATTTTCCCGGAAGTCAATTTCTACGAGTCCGGCAGAAGTGCAAACATAACGTTGAGTTATCCGAATGCCGAGCCTGTTGTCATCGAGCTGATTCAGAAGCCTGCGGAGTCTGTGGATGACAGGTTCGTCATAAATGTCACCGGAGTGACGGAAGTGGAGGCCACGGTCTCATGGTTCCCTGATGACAAGAACATGACTTATGTCAACGGTCTTGTCCCTAAGTCTGTCTTTGATGAATATGAAGGCGACTATGACAGGTATATCCGCGATGACATCGATTATCTCAAGTCCGAGGCTTCCCGGCTTGGTGTGGAGTTGTCCGTATATCTGGAGGGCGTGCTCCAGAAAGGGGATAAGGGCGTGAAATGGAGCAGCCTTGACCCCGGCACCGAATATTGTGCGTATGCCTACGGGCTGGATACGGATGCTGACATTCTTACCAGAATGACTGTTGTACGCTTTTCCACAAAGTCCCCTGAACAGCTTGACTGCGACTTTGAGTTCAGGCTTGAGAGCAGCACGGATTCAGATCTGTCCGTGCGGGTGATTCCGTCGAATGAGAATGTCAGATATTATACAGGAATAATATCCAAGGCGGATTACGAGACTGCAGGAAGCGACCAGGCCATAATGGATGAGATTGTAGACTACATTGATGAGGAAATCTGGATAGCGCAGTTGTTCCAGGTGTGGAAGCAATGGTCGGATTTCACACAGCTGGGCGAGTATATTGTTTCCGCCGAAAATCTTTTTTCCGATACGGATTATTATGCCTATGCATTCGGACTTGAGGACCAGGGGCTGATTACAACAAATTTCCAGAAGGCTCCGTTCACTACAAATGCGCATCAGATTACGGATGACTGTACATTTGAAATCTCCTCTGAAGTGACTACATCATATATGGCGGATTTCGACATTGTGCCGAGCGACCCGTCCACAAAGTATTATGTGACTTGTCTTACCACTGAATATTTTTCATCATATTCGAGATCTGATCTGGCGACTATTCTCATCAATGAGGCCAATTCATACGAATATGACTGGATGAACGGCGAGTACACATTCTCCGGAGAGCAGCATCTCAATTCATACAGGGACTTGGGCATCAATCCTCTGGATCCTTCTACCAATTATACTCTTGTCCTTTTCGGAGTCGATGCCGACGGACGGAGGACAACGGATGTCTATTATGAGCAGTTCCGCACGGGTGTCCTTGTCCCGTCGGACATGACATTCGGGCTTGGAGTGACAGATGTCAAGACTTCTGAAGTGACACTTACCTGCGAGCCATCCAGGGATGACGAGCTGTATGTCCTGGGCTGTATGCCTGTGGAAAGATATGAGGAATATGGTTCCGATGAAGCCGCGATTGCAGCTGTGGTCGAGTATTGGAGCAACAGCAGCATGTATTATGTGACATATTCGGGCCAGAAGAACCTTCCGACCCAGATAGACCTGTTCTATAACAGCATAAAGCCGAATACCGACTATTATGTCATGGCGTTCGGCTACATGGGGGCTGTTACCACCGGATTGACCAAAGTACGCTTCACCACGCCTGGCTCTGATATCCCGGTGAGTGACGCTTCTGTGGACATCAGCTATGAAATCCTTGACGGGAATGATCTTGTGAGAGACGATCCTTATACTTATCCTCCGGAACAGTGGAGTGACTATGCCGGAGCCAAGATTACGATAACTCCGGGAGAAGGTACTGCCGGATGGTACTTCGTGACATTCAGGAACAGCTTCAGCGAGATTTATCTGATGCCGACAGACCAGCTCATTGAAGAAGTCAAGCGATACGGCAGCTACAAAAAGACTGAAGCTCTGGTGAAGATGTCCTGGAACTCAAGCAGAGTTGCCGTGGCCGTCCCTGAAGATGCCGAAGGCATCTGCGGAAAACCGGTGATAGTCGAGATTGTCGCAGCGTATGGCGCCATGTCTCCATATTCGGTGCCTCTTGAATTCAGACCTCTCGAGATAGCTTCTCCGGATTTGACGCCGCACAATGTCTCCTCTCCAAGACCGTTTGAACTGAAAGGCTACAAGACTGCCACGAGAGAAGACTTCAATGCAAGGTTCGGAGTACAGCCGAGGCCGGAAGGCATTGCAGAAAAACCGGAAAGGATGCTCTTCGGCGAGGGCGGAGAGTCTGCGATGTAGTCAGAAGTCCTCAGCTTCGGAATAATTTAATGAACGGGATGGCCGCGGCCATCCCGTTTTATTTGTTTGTGAATCATCAGGGTACTCTTTTCGTATGCTCTGCGTCACACTCAGGCGGCTGTATGGCCGTGATGTTTTTTGTAGTACAGGGCTACCGGCAGACGGGCTATCAGATAGCCGGCCGCAGCTATACAGACAGAAGTGAGCAGAATGTCCTGCAGTGAAATTATGACGGGGTATGCCTCAATTATGAAGTTGCCTGGCATCCTGATGATGCCGAAGTACTGTTGGATAAGAGCAAACCCGATACCTGTCACTATCCCTGCGGCAAGACCGGCAAGAGAAATCATCCATCCCTCCAGGATAAACACCCTTTTCATAAGGTTGTCTGATGCACCCATGCTCATGAATGTGAGCATGTCATCCTTTTTTTCCATGATGAGCATGGAGAGTGAGCCGAATATATTGAAAGCTATGATTATTATGATGAACATGAGTATGAGGTATATGGATGCCTTCTCATATTTCATCATCTTGTAGAGTGCCGGATTCTGTCCGAATCTGTCGCTTACCCGGAATCCGGATCCAAGCATTTTTTCTGCGGTTTCCTGTACTTTTCTGATTTCTTTGGCAGAGGCTCCGGTCATGCGTATTTCAACAGCGGAAACTTCATTGCCGTCATATCCAAGCAGTTCGCGCATTGTCTCTATCGGTAGGATTACCAATGAATTGTCAATATCATTGTTGACGGAGAATATTCCGGACGGAAAGACCTTTACGCTTTCAATCGATGCAGCAGGGTTAAGGAGGGATATATTCCTGGTTCTGGACGGGAAATACATTTCTATCGGGGCGACAAACCTGGGGTCTATGCCCAGGCGGTGTGCCAGTCCTGCACCTGTGACTGCGAGCGGCAGGTCTCCGTGATGCAGGGAAAATTCCCCGCGGCGAAGATAATCCTTCAGCGGGGATTCTTCCTCGTAGATGCTGTCCACGCCCTTGGCCTTTGCTATACTCTGCTTGCCCTCATAATTGATGAATACATTTTCCTGAAGCACAGTGCAGATGCTTGTCACGGACTGCTGTGCGTAAAGCCAGTCATAGACCTCTCCTTCAGGGACAAATGTCTTGCCTTCCGCCGGTGTTATCAGCAATTCAGGCTCGACATTACCGAGCATGGTCTTCACAATGGAGTCAAATCCGTTGTATACAGACAGTATGATGATCAGGGCTGCCGTTCCGATAGCCATGCCGATGGCGCTTATTGCCGAGATTATGTTTATGACATTGTGCGATTTCTTGGCAAAAAGATAGCGGAAGGCTATGAACAGCGGCAGATTCATTTTTTCAGAAGTTCCTCGATATGTTCCACATAATCGAGCGAATCATCTCTGAAGAATGCAATCTCCGGCACAATCCTGAGCTGCCTCCCGACTCTGTTGCCGAGTTCCCCCCTGAGTGCCCTGGAGTTTTCTTCAAGGATGTTCATGACGCTTTCCGCCTTGTCCGAAGGGAAGATGCTTACATATATCTTTGCCACGGACAGGTCCGGACTTACTTTTACTCCGCTTACGGACACGAGGGCACCTCCGAACATGGCCATCCCTTTGCTGCGGATGATTTCCGCCATGTCCCTCTGGAGTTCTTTCGCCACCTTCAGCTGTCTTGTTGATTCTCCTTCCATGTTTCTCTGTTTTGTAAGTGTATGCCGGCTTTTGCAGGCGTATGCCAACGGATTATTTCAGTATGATGATGAAATAGTTCTTCTTGCCTTTCTGGGCGAGGATGTATTTGCCGTTGAGCACGGATTCCTGTCCTATCACGGCATTTATGTCGGTTACCTTTTCCTTGTCTATGCTCACGCCTGAGGCCTGGACCATCTTGCGGCATTCTCCCTTGGAGGGGAATACGGATGTCTCCACTGCAAGGAGTTCCAGGATGTTCAACGGAAGCTTCCCGGCGGCGATTTCGAATGTCGGCACTCCGTCGAATACCTGCAGGAAGGTCTTTTCGTCCAGTTTCTTCAAGGACTCGGAGGTAGCATTCCCGAAAAGCATCTCAGATGCTGCGACTGCCTTGTTGTATTCTTCCTCCCCGTGTACCATGACGGTGATTTCCCTGGCAAGCAGTTTCTGGAGCTTCCTCAGGTGCGGGGCCTCCGCATGTTCTGCGACTGCAGCCTCAATCTCTTCCTTCGGGAGCATGGTGAATATCTTTATGTATCTTGCCGCATCCTCGTCTGAAACATTGAGCCAGAACTGGTAGAACTGGTATGGGGAAGTCCTCTCCGGGTCGAGCCAGATGTTCCCTTTCTCGGTCTTTCCGAATTTGCCTCCGTCGGCCTTGGTGATGAGAGGGCAGGTGAGGGCATACGCCTCCTTGCCGAGGATTCTTCTGATGAGTTCGCTGCCGGTGGTGATGTTGCCCCACTGGTCGCTTCCTCCCATCTGCAGGGTGCAGCCCTTGTGCTCATAGAGCCAGAGGTAGTCATATCCCTGGAGCAGCTGGTATGTGAATTCCGTGAAGGACATACCCTCGCGGGATTCCGACGAAAGCCTCTTCTTTACCGAATCCTTCGCCATCATATAGTTGACCGTGATGTGCTTGCCGATGTCGCGGGTGAAGTCGATGAATGTGTAGTCCTTCATCCAGTCGTAGTTGTTCACGAGCTCCGCCTTGTTCGGGGCATCCGACTCGAAGTCAAGGAATCTTGAGAGCTGCTTCTTGATGCATGCCACATTGTGGGCGAGCGTCTCCTCGTCAAGGAGATTCCTTTCCTGGGACTTCATCGAAGGGTCGCCGATCATTCCCGTCGCGCCTCCGACAAGAGCGAACGGCTTGTGCCCGCAGTTCTGGAAATGTTTCAATATCATTATGCTGACGAGATGTCCTATGTGCAGCGAATCGGCAGTGGGGTCAATGCCGACATAAGCTGCAGTCGGCCCTTCCATCAGTTTTTCCTCTGTTCCCGGCATGATGTCCTGGAGCATGCCTCTCCATCTGAGTTCTTCTACAAAATTCTTCATCGTATGAAACTTTTGGTCTGCAAAGATAGTCAAAATATTCTCACAAATGCAGCATGTTGGCCGTCGGACACCATTTCTCATTGTAAAAGAATTTTTGAAAAATTCAAAACGGCTTCTTAACTTTGCGCGGATTGCAAAGGGAGTAGAAAACTTTTAACAACAATGAATATGAGAAAGAATATCGTAGCCGGAAACTGGAAGATGAACACTACAGTTCCGGAGGGAATTGAACTCGCAAAGGCAGTAGTCGCAAAGGCATCCGAGGTGCCTGCTTCAGTAAAGCTCATCATTGCTCCTCCTTTCACTCATCTCTATCCTGTGGCTGAGGTGGTGAAGGGGTCTGTCGTAGGCCTTTCAGCACAGAACTGCGCCGACAAGGAGAAGGGTGCATACACCGGAGAAGTCTCAGTGAAGATGCTTTCTTCAACCGGATGCGAATACACAATCCTCGGACATTCTGAGAGAAGGCAGTATTACGGGGAGACCGACGCCACACTCGTGGAGAAGGTGAAGCTTGCAATCGCCGAGGGACTTTCTCCTATCTTCTGCGTAGGGGAGAACCTTGACGAGCGCGAGGCAGGACGCCACTTTGATGTTGTGTCAGAGCAGGTGAAGAATGTGCTCTACACCCTCTCTGCCGAGGAGATGGCAAAGGTAATCGTTGCATACGAGCCTGTATGGGCCATCGGAACCGGCAAGACTGCAACCGCTGATCAGGCTCAGGAAATCCACGCATGCATCCGCAAGGTGCTTGCCGAGAAATTCGGTGCACTCGCAGAGGAAATCACTATCCTCTACGGCGGAAGCTGCAAGCCGTCAAATGCCAAGGAACTCTTCGCATGCCCGGACATCGACGGAGGCCTCATAGGCGGTGCTGCACTGAAGGCAGATGATTTTATCGCCATCGCACAGTCATTCTAAGATACTGTCGTTCCGATGATGGGAAAAGCATATATTTTTGCATGTGCAGCTGCAGTGTTGGCTGCACATGTTGTTTCATGCTCACAGACTGATGACTCCGGTCTTCAGGCCAAGGTGGATGAGTATGCTGTCGTGGAGGTGACCTCCCCGATGATCAAGACTCTTTCCGACAAGGACATGCAGGTCCTCAATCTTTTCCGTTCAGCAGGAAGGGTCATTGACGGACTTTTCTGGCAGCAGACATTCGGGGACAGGGATTCGCTCCTTGAATCTCTTACCGACCCGGCGGCAAAGGACTATGCGCTTATCAATTACGGCCCTTGGGACCGTCTTGCCGACAACGAGCCTTTCATCGAAGGCTACGGTGCGAAGCCGCTTGGCGCGAATTATTATCCGCAGGATATCACGGCAGAGGAATTTGCCGCATTTGACGACCCGGACAAGAACAGCCTGTATACTGTCCTGAGGAGAGACGCCGACGGCAATCTGAAATGCGTATGGTACAGGGACGAGTACCGGGCCCAGCTTGACGAAATCTGCCGTTATCTTGAGGAGGCCGCATCAATCACCGAAAATGAGGGTCTCAGAAACTATCTCACCAAGAGGGTAGAGGCTTTCCGCACTGACGATTACCTTGAAAGCGATCTGGCGTGGATGGACATGAAGGACAGCAAGATAGACATTGTCATCGGACCGATTGAAAACTATGATGACAAGCTCAATGAAGCCAAGGCTTCATATGAATGCTTCATCCTGCTGAAAGACGAGGAGAGGAGCGCGGAGCTTGCCAAATATGTATCCATGCTTCCCGAGCTTCAGAAAATGCTTCCTTGCCGCCCTGAGTACAAGACCTTTGTGCCGGGCACATCTTCCGACCTGAATGTCTATGACGCCATTTATTATTCGGGAGACTGCAATGCGGGCAGCAAGACCATAGCCATCAATCTTCCGAATGACGAGAGGGTCCATGCAGCCAAGGGCACGCGCCGTCTTCAGTTGCACAACAGCATCACAGCCAAATTCGGCAAGATTCTTCTTCCTATCGGCCGTCTTCTGATAGAGCCGGAGCAGCGCAGGCATCTCCGTGACGAGGCCTTCTTCTGGAATGTGACTTTCCATGAGGTGGCGCATGGACTTGGAGTCAAGGAGACTGTGAACGGGAAAGGTACCGTCGACGAGGCCCTCGGTACGGAAAAGACTACCTGGGAGGAAGCCAAGGCCGATATCCTCGGTCTGTTCATGGTATGCCGGCTGGTCGACATGAAGGAAATCCCTCTCATTACCAAAGAGGATGCGATTACCACATTCATCGCCGGACTCGTGCGTTCAGTGCGTTTCGGCTCGGCTTCTTCGCACGGACGGGCGAATATGATGTGCTACAACTATCTGAAAGAGAACGGGGCGTTTTCACGCAACAAGGACGGCCTATATCATATTGATTATGAGAAGGCCCTTGCTGCAATCAATTCCTGGGCAGACCTGATTCTTACCGTACAGGCGGAAGGAAACTATGAGTTCGCAAAGGAATATGCCGCCAGGAATGCTGTCATTCCAGAAGCCCTTGCCGCAGACATTGCAAATGTCAATGCCCACGGCATACCGCGTGACATACGCTTTGAATTTGTCTGGTAATTCCCGGCCGGCGGGATGGTCTGAAAGCTATTTCATCAGTTCATCCACAACGGCCCTCATCCCATCGTACTGCTCCTCCATGCTGAGGAGCAGTTTGTTTTGTGCCCTTGCCCTGACAAGGTTATGCTCAGGATATGCCGTCTTGTAGTAGGTGTCCCCGTCGATATAGTCCATAAGGAACCGGAGTACCTGTTCGTATGTGATGTAGAGGGCGGAGAAAGCAAGATGCGCAGCTTCTTCATCTGTCAGAGTGTTTCTTCTCTGAGACAGATACCCTGCGGTGTAGCCCCTGAACATTTCCATTGACATCGAGACCTTGTCCAGGTCCCTGTCGTCTTCTGCCCCGGTATTGGCATATGACCGGATGGCATCACCGAAGTCGTTCAGGGAAGTGCTGCTCATGCAGGTGTCAAGGTCAATGACGCACAGTACATTCCCGCTTTTGTCAAAGAGAATGTTGCTTATCTTGGTGTCATTGTGGGTGACTCTCTTCGGAAGGATACCGTCTTCTGCAAGTGACCAGAAGTCCAGCATCTTTTCCCTGAGTGATTCTATCCGGCTGATTTCCTCCGCCACTTCCCGTACTCTTCCTGCGGAGTCCCTCCTGAGCGCATCGTCCCATTGGACGAGTCTCCGGCGTATGTCGTGAAAGCCTTTGATTGTCTCGTTCAGCGGAGTGGTGAAGTCAGCCAGCATCGACTGGAATCTGCCGATTCCTTCGCCTCCCTTGTATGCGAGAGCCGGACTGTCCGCCTTTTCATAGGTCACGGACCCTTCGATGAACAGGCACACAGCCCACCAGTTGCCGTTGCTGTCCCTGTAGCACAGGTCACCTGCTGCCATGGACTTTTCCTCTTCATTCATGCTGGCCGCCTTTCTCCGTATGACTTTCAGTACTTCCCTGTCCGGGTCTCCTCCGGCTGCAATGACTTTTTTCCTGAGGTGGTCCGTTACCATCCGGATGTTGGACATCATGCCGGGAATGTCAGGGAATACATTGTGGTTTTTCCGCTGGAGAATGTATCTCGGGGACTTGCCTGATGTCATGTCCGGCCTTGTCGACACGATGAATGTGTCGTTGATGAATCCCGGCCCCAGGGCCTTGATTGTCTCAGCCCGGCCTTCAATGTCAAATTCTGCAATTATTTCAAAAAGTTCTGCTTCGGTGTACATCATTGCGCTGTCAATGGAAATTTAATCTGTGATATGGTGTGCCTGTCTCAGAATCGGAGTTCTCCGAAGAAATCCGGACGATGGAAATCCGGCGATGGAACATCAATGGGATTCCAGCTCAGGAAATGCGGATGTGCAGCCTTGTCTGCACATTTGAAAAAGTTTGCGCGGACTTTTTCCGGCAGATTCCCTCCGTCAAGTCCTATCATGCCGAACGGGATGCCCATAGCGACTTCCCAACTGAACATCTTGTCCCCGATGTCATATCTTTCCCGCTGCAGAGAACTGTATCTGATGACTTTATCAAGAACGGAGGCATCAAAATGCCGGCAGTCGGTGCGGCTTTTCCTTTTGGCCGCCAGCAGAGTCCCGATGCAGTTCATCTCAAAATTGTAGTATGTGCCGTCTTGCGGATCCGAAATGAAAAATTCGCAGCAGCTGTCTTCCCATACCGGACCATTGTATTCAAGTGCCTGTGCCCTCAGGTCCAGTCCTCTGACATGGTAGAATACAAAGAGATGAGATGCACTTCTGGCTGCAATTGCATGAACAGAAGGACAATATGGCCATTCCTCCGGCCAATTGACGGAATCTACGGCAGCCTTGGCCCCGGCCAATTCCATTGCGATTTCTATTTCTTCCGGAGCCATTGACTCCAGCCCCCTGATAAATGGAACATTTAGAATTTTCATTGTATGTATGTGTTATTCAAGTCGTTCAGGCACCGGAATTACGACTCCGATTTTTCCTTTGCCGTTCCATAGCCAGATTTTCCCTTCGGCAATGTCTTTTTTTGTGACATTGAATGCCAGTCCTTTCTTGATCTTTATGTCATCTGCAGTCGTGTATTCGATTGTGGCTGTCACTGTCTGGCCTTCCTCCGAGGGCATCTCGTCAAAATCAAGTATAAAATAGTCCGCCATATTGTCATCGCACACTCTGATTTCATTTTTTGAGGGATTGTATCCGAGCTGATGAGTTTCCGGCACATATTCATGCAGCAGGACGCCGTTTATATACAGGGATATTTCTTCTTTTCCGGAAAATTCTTTTTCGGAAAATGGCGACTGGACACATCCCGCCGGCATGACGGACAGGACAGATGCGATTAATATTCCTTTGCCTTTCATCATATTTTGTCAGACCTTATGATGATTCTCTTGGTGATAATATCCACAGAACCGTCTTCATGATATGCCTTTGCCTTCAGGATGCCTGATGCGGAAGGAATGAAATAACCGTTGTCTCCGGGTGAAATCATTTTTCCGTTGTATGTCCATTCGATTTTCGCTGCCCCAATGGCATTGAACAGTCTCAGCGGAAGTCTTGTCCCGACAGGAAATGAGCCGTCTTCATTTCTCTCCGCGTATCTGAGGTAGATGTATGGCCGCCCGTTTGCAGCTGCGGTTTTTGTCACGAACCCAGCGTCAACGGCATTTCCTTCGCTGCCGTTTTCTGAACATGAAATCCTGACATCATATCTCGTCTGAGGTTCAAGTCCTTCAAGTACAACGGCATACTTAATGTCGTTGTTGGTGGCTGAATATGGACTGACTTCTTGTCTGATATATGCACCGGAGGAATTTTCCCTCCATGAGATGTGCATTGTTCCTGCAAATCCGGCACTGACGCTCCAGCTTATTATTGCAGCATCCTGGAAAATGTCCTTGCCTGTTATTACAGGGCTCGGAATCTGAGCCGATTCTGTGAGGGATACTGTGAAACTTGCCCCGGATTCTGTCCTGGCAATGTCTGTTATCCGGAATATCGACTGTTCTCCATTCCAGAAAGTTATAGGATTGCCGCTTTCCGGGGACAGTGAATTTATCTCGCCGCTCGGGAAGAAGACCGGGCTTATGTCCTGATATTCTCCGTTCCCCGGAAATGATGCGGGCATGACGGCTTCAATAAGATCCGCACATTGGTGCTCAGGATTGCAGTTTACGGAATTGGCATTGTTCTGCCACCTCCCGAATGCTGTCATCCCGTATCCGGAATCATTCTCGGACTTGTCCAGATGATATACGAGGAGACCTGCTCCGCCGATGTATCTGTCCCAGCCCGAATCGTCCCTGCACTCGATGAGAAAATATTCGCCCGGGATGCCGGAATCAATCCTGTAGCATACTCCTCCCTGATTTACTGGCCGGATCTCATATCTTCCGCTTTCGGTGATAGCCCTGCTGTCTGATATGCCGAGAATTTCCCGTTCAATGGCATTGAAGTTGGGCGGCGTGTGCCCGTTGTCATTTCTGTTGCCCTTGTCCATCAGGGAAGTGCTGCCCCAAAGGCCTTCTGCAAGACCTCCGCTGTTCATATAGTCGGTGTCGTACATGTCAGGAAGGCCGAATGTGTGGCTGTATTCATGGCAGAATGTTCCGATTCCGGTGATTTCCCCGTCAAAAAGTTCCGAAGTACAGGCGTAGCGGTTGATCCTGACTCCGTCCAGGACAAGTCCCGAGCCTGAAGCCTGGTCCAAAAACCAGGCATGTGACCATATGTGATTGTCTCCGGCTCCTTCCGCCTCGTCCGGGCCGGCATAGATTATGAAAATATTGTCTGCGGCTCCGTCCCCGTCGTCATCATATAGAGAGAAATCAATCTTGCCGTCGGCTTTCCTGCAGGCTTCCCTGACCATTTCTGCGGCTCTCATGTCTTTGCCTCCGATAGTCTGGTCATTTTCTCCATAGTACTGATAATTCCTGTCCAATGTGATTATCTCGCTTACATCAAAAGAAAAATTATACAGCCCCCGGAACTGTTCGTTGAAGTAGTCAATGGCTCCGGGCCTTCCGTCTCTGCCGGAATTGAGCAATGCCAGAAAGTCATTCCTGCCGAAAGTAAATTTCAAATTCTGAAACTGGACGAGGATCACAATGCCGTGCTTCTCGCTTCCGGAGGCAAGACGCTCTTTCAGCGCCACTTCCCGGATGCCGGCGGCTGATGCCCTTGCGGATGAAGCTGCCCTCCCGATATTCTGCATGGGGATTGCCTTGCTGCCGGCAATGACAGCCGACGGTGCATCCTCTCCGACTCTGCAGCCGCTTGAAATCTTTTTGCAGTCGGCAGAATAGGCTGCATAACAATACCATCCGTCCGGATTCTGAATGATGGAAGCGCCGTCTTCGGTGGTGAGCATCTTGAAGAATTCATCTCCGGACAATCTTGCCTTGAAAGTGCTTCCGTCAGGCTGTTCCAGCAATATTTCCCTCTTTCTGGCCGGACTTGCCTCTGCCGCACCATCTTGCAGGATGGCGGCGACAACTATTATCATTATCGTCAGGCAAAGGGATTTCATGACATTATGTATTGTCAGTAGCTTTTATATCCGTATCTTTGCAGATTTCTTGTCTGTCGTGGACATTATATCTTTGCATAGTTACAATTTTTTTATGAGACGAACAATTTTTTTGACCGCATGCTTCCTGTCCTGGTTCTGTGCCGGACAGACATTATATGCCCAGACTGCATCGGGCCTGTCGGCAGAGGAGACTGTGGCTTTGCTTAACCGCTATGGTACATTGGATTCCTGGTGCAGCAGGACAGTGAAGGAGTCATCTGTCATCGGCGGAAATACGAAAGTCCTGTATGAATTCTACGGGAACTACGGCAATGTGAATACTCGTGAACCGTATGCCGCTCCCGACGATTATCTATGGCGTACCAACAATGTCCTTGCGGTTGTGGCAGGCATCACGAAGACAAGCACGACTGTCTTTCCTGAAAAGCGGGGGGACGGGTATTGTGCGAGGATTGAGACTCATATTGAGACTGTCAAGGCATTGGGAATCATCAATATGGATGTTACTTGCCAGGGAGCGTTCATTCTCGGGTCCCTCCCCGAACCGATACGCGACACGAGTGATCCCATGGCAAAAGTTCTTTATGGAGTGCCGTTTTCGGGCAGACCGGAAGCCATTGTCTTTGACTATAAGGCAGATGTAGGTCATGAAACAGTACGCGGCACCGGTTTTTCCAGACTCAGGCACATGGGCTATCCTGATTATCCGGAGATTGCCGTCATCCTTCAGAAAAGATGGGAAGACGAAGACGGGAACATTCATGCCCTGCGGGTGGGTACAGCATATGAGCAGGTGAAAAACAATATTCCCGAATGGAAGAACGGACACCGTCTTGAAATCCACTACGGCGATATCTCCGGCGAGGAATTTTATGAGAAAGGCATGGAACTCCAGCAAGGGTCTGAACGGACTTTCCATGCGATAAACAGTCGCGGAGACAATGTCATGGTGATAGAAGAAGGCTGGGCGGGTCCGGATGAGACTCCTGATGTGATGATAATAAAGTTCCTTTCAAGTTCCGGCCAGGCATTCTATGGCGGAGTGGGGAATACGCTGTGGATAGACAATATATATCTTGAAATGTAGGCGGTGGCCCGGTACTGTGGTGCCCCGGGGCCTAAGGATTTCCGGCTGTAGGATGATTTTTGCGCGCCGGGCATAAAAATTTTTCGCGCGCTGCAACATTTCAGCAATCGTCTGCATCTATAAGGCAGGTTTAGGTTTTAGTACACGTTCAGGGGTCGGGCAACACAAAAGTTTCCGGTCCCTTTTTCTTTGCATATAAGCAAAAAAGAAGAAGACGGCTTGAACCGTCTTCTTAATCTTCGGGCTTTCAAAGCCCTATGTTTCTGGTGAAAAGGAAAAATTATTTTGCGCTCTCAACAGAGACCTTTCTGAACTCTTTCATCATTTTCATGATGTTCAAAGCTGCTTTGCGTGCACGGGCTCCAGCTGCTTTGTTTCCTTTTTCAACCTGAGCCTCAGCATTCTTCTCGAAAACCTCGTACTCTGCTTTGATCTGATCAACAAGCTCTTTCATTTTACGTTAATTTTTTAATAGTTCGTTAAACTTTAAGTATCAAAATATTGCGCAAGATATGAATAAAAAATATAAAAAGCAATATATATCAGATTATTTTATTTTCGTAAATCAGTCCTGCTCAATGTTTTTGGGTCGCGTATTTACGCTATTCATGGCTCTGTCCGCACCTGCAGTGGCAAATGTTTTTATGCCTTCTATGACCCTATGGCATATCTGTGGCATTTCTTTCATTTCGTCTTCACTGAGTCTTCCGAGCACGAAGTCAATCTGACCTCCCCGGTTGAAATCATTGCCGATTCCCATTCTTATCCTGGCATAATTCTGAGTTCCCAGCATCTCATTGATATTGGCCAGTCCGTTATGTCCGCCGTCACTGCCGTTTTTGCGCATCCTTATCGTTCCGAACGGAAGATTGAGGTCATCAGATATTACTATCAGGTTTTCAAGAGGAAGTTTGAGTTCATTGACCCAGTACCGTACGGCCTTCCCGCTGAGATTCATGTAGGTCGAAGGTTTGAGCAGAATGAATTTTCTCCCCTTGAAACTGATTTCTGCCGTGCTCCCGTATCTGCCGGATTGAAAAATGGCATTGGCTTCCTGTGCCCAGGTATCCAATGCCATAAATCCCATATTGTGTCTGGTCCCGGCATATTCGGAGCCGATGTTCCCGAGTCCGACTACCAGATAGTTCATTCTCTGCTGTCTTTGTCAAACTCAGGCATTATTCTGAGCCTGGGTGTTGCTTGCACGGGTAGGTCTTACGGAGCAGATGATTGTAGCCTTCGGAGAAACGATAGTCACACCGTCATAGTGGAGGTCTCCGGCGACAATCTGCTTTCCGATCCTAAGTTCGGTGGTGTCAACCTCAAGAAGATCAGGAAGATCATGGAGATGTGCGCTGATGCGGAGCTTGCGGCTTGATACAAGGAGCTTGCCACCCATTTTCACGCCCTCTGAATGTCCTGTAATCTTGACCGGAACATCAATTGTGACCGGCTTGTCCTCCGATACTGCGAGAAGATCGACATGAAGTGCCTCGTCAGTTACCGGATGCCACTGCACCTCATGGAGGACAGCATAGAATTTTTTGCCGTCGTTGAGTTCAAGGTCAATGATATATGAATTCGGAGTGTGTGTGATGTTCTTGAGATCCTTAGCATCGATTGTGAAAAGGATATTCTCCATTCCAAGTCCATAAATGTTGCAAGGAACAAGTCCTGCCCTGCGGATGGCCTTTACGGCCGCCTTGTTGCCGACCTCGCGGATCGTGCCTTTCAATTCAATGTGTTTCATTGTTTCGATTGTTTAAAATGTGTTACTCAGTCCGCTGTTGCGGACCCCATTGCACCAAAAGCCCGGAGGCTTTTTATCGGGCTGCAAATATAGACAAAAAATCATATTCGCAAAAATTTAGTTTTCAAAAAGTTCCGCCGGAGCCTGCATGGCGGTTGCCGCAGCATCAGCTGACCATCCCTGTGGCGGTATTCCAGTCAAGACTGCGGTATGCTTCATCAAGATAGTCCGACCCGTTGCATGGAAGATATGTGCTGAAGCCGGAGTAGGTATTGATTTCAAAGCCGTATCCTGCCGTAATGCCGGCGCCGATCAGAAATGTGTCTGTCGCTGCCCTGTACAAGATGCATCCGTTAATGGCGGCGTCAAGTTCTTCCAGCTCCCCCCGGACGGCTCCGGCTTTCTCGGCCATGTCATACAGGTCGTAGAACCAGTGATGATTCCCGGTATAATATCTTTGTACGGAATCCGGGTCAATGGCGGACAGCCCTTCTTTATGCCGGGAGAAGATTTGTCGGCAGATGCCGGCTACCGGCTCAATTTTTCTGCAGTCCACAAGTGTGACTGTGGCAGAATGGTACGCTCCTGAAAGTCCGTTGTAGTAATTATAGTAATCTTCGCATACACCTTTCAGGTCGGCGCCTCCTGACGCAAAAAGTCTGCTCCCCATTGTCCTGTAATTGAATCCGGAGGCAAGTACCTCTGCAGGGGAGAAAATGATCATGTCGCATTTGTCCTTGAGTTCATACGCCACTTCTATCCCGCCCATCAGGCAGCAGTCAAAGAAAATATAGTCGAGATGTATCGGAATGGCGTCGCTGAATTCCTTCAGATCCAGTTCGTACGATACGGTGGTGCCGCTTATGGAAGTTACATCCTGTCCGATGCTTTTTACCGGAGGCAGACTCGGGTCTCTTTCCGGCTCGGAGTATGGAATCCATCCGGACGGGAGTCCTGTCTCTGTGCCTGCGTTGTCATGTCCCGGTGTCCCCCATGTCATGCCTCCGGAAAGCGCCCCGGAACTTTCCCTGCCGATGTTGTCGTATTGCTCAGGTGCCGCATAATAGCCTTTCGGCAGCCATCCGCTGGCGTGCGATGAAAACAGCATGGCATAGTGCGGAGACGGGAACCTGTCATTTATGTCCGAAAGGACCTTGTTCAGTGTCTCCGCATGGGAGGCTGGCATATCTGCCGGATATTTTGCGATTGTATCCGCTGCTGTCCGGCCGTTATGGGAATAATATCTGATAAGATATGACATTGTCGGTGCGGTGCTCTGGCTGAGCTTCTGATATGAAAGGAATATTGTGGGGTCATTCCCTTTCGGAATGTATCCTCTGCAGAACTCGTCTATGTCTTCCCTGAGATATGGCGAGAGGTTGTTGTGGCCGGCGGAATACATGATGAACACATTGTCGATGCGCTCTGGAAATCTCGGGGGCTCGATGCTGTCCTTTCTGCAGGATATTGCAGCCATGGATATGGCGGAAATGACGGTCGCCGCTTTCAGAAGCGCCGTAATGCACGGGGAAAATCTTTTGAAAAAAGATTGTGTCATGACGGATATATTTTGTGTCAGACTGCAAAAGTCTGAAAATTATCCTGAATCAGCAATAGCAGAATGATGTTGTCTTTCTTTTTCATCAGTTGTTTTTCTTTTTTTGTATTTTTGCCGATGCTTTGTCCATGTCTGCGGGGGCGTGGCATCCGGACCGGGCAATTTAATCGGGAAATAAGAAAATGAGGAAATGAAAGGAATAATGAAGATGATCTGCATGGCAGGAATCGCAGCCTCGGCAGTGTCTTGTGCAGGAGGCGGAAGCAAGTCGCAGGACGGGACAGACAATTTCAGATATCTGATAGATGAGTTCGCGGACCTGAAGATAATGAAGTATCAGGTCCCCGGCTGGGATGACCTGTCCCTTCAGCAGAAAGAGTATGTATATCACCTGTCCGAGGCGGCAAAGTACGGCAGGGACATCATCTGGGTCCAGAACTGCAGGTATAACCTTCCGATAAGGAAAGTCCTTGAGAACATTCTTGAAAATTATGAAGGTGACAGGGAGTGCCGGGATTTCCAGGATTTCACGGTCTATGCCAAGCGGGTGTTCTTCAGCAACGGGATACACCATCATTATGCGGAGGACAAGATTTTTCCTGACTGTCCGCAGGATTATTTCCGTTCTCTGATGGAGGCTGTCGGCGACGGGGACAGATGTGAGGAGCTGCTTCCTGTCATATATGACCCGGAGATATTTCCGCAGAGGAAGTCCAATGACCCCGGCAAGGACATCGTGCAGGCGTCCGCTGTCAATTTCTATGAGAATGTCACAAGAAAGGAGGTAGAGGATTTCTATCATGCCATGCTTGACCCGCAGGATGACACTCCGGTGTCATACGGGCTGAACAGCAAGGTGGTCAAGGGCTCCGACGGGGTGATAAGGGAAGAAGTGTACAGGACCGGCGGGCTGTACGGCCCTGCCCTGACCAGAATATGCTCGGAACTTGAAAAAGCGGCAGAATATGCGGAAAACGATGCCCAGAAGCAGTATATTGCCACCCTTGTCGAATATTACAGGACGGGGGACCTGAAACTCTGGGACAAATATAATATAGAGTGGGTGCAGGATACTCTCGGC
Organism: uncultured Bacteroidales bacterium; assembly: GCA_949286415.1. Lineage (GTDB taxonomy): Bacteria > Bacteroidota > Bacteroidia > Bacteroidales > UBA932 > Cryptobacteroides. The sequence continues at coordinate 93,564 of CASEBV010000023.1, read as the reverse complement.
ACTGTGGATTTTGTCAACGGCTTTGTGGAAGACTACAATGACCCTCTCGGCCGCAAGGCAACATGGGAAGGGCTGGTCAACATAAAGGACCATGACGCGTCGCAGCGTACTGAGATTCTCAGCGCCAATGCCCAGTGGTTCGAGGACAATTCTCCGGTTGACCCGCGTTTCCGCAAGCCTCAGGTGAAAGGAATTTCTGCCAAGGTCATAAATGCCGTCGCACTTGCCGGAGACTGTTATCCGTCCACTCCGATAGGCATCAACCTCCCGAATGCAGACTGGATCAGGCGCGACTACGGCTCGAAGTCGGTGACAATCGCCAACATCACCCATGCGTATGACCTGGCCGCACAGGAGTCTCCGCGCAATCTTCTGTCCGAATTTGCCTGGTCTGAAGAAGAGATTGCCCGGGAAAAGAAATATTCTGCAATCACGGATGAAATTCATACTGATCTTCACGAATGTCTGGGACATGGCTCCGGACGGACTCTTGCCGGGGTCTCTCCGAATGCCCTCGGGGAATACAGCTCTACCCTCGAGGAGACCAGGGCTGACCTGTTCGGGCTGTACTATATAGCTGACCCGAAACTTGTGGAACTCGGCATCCTTCCTGACATGGAGGCCTACAAGGCCCAGTATGCCAATTATATCAGGAACGGCATCATGGTGCAGTTCAACCGTGTCGAGCTCGGGAAGAAGAACACCGAAGCCCACATGCAGAACCGCAAGCTCATTGCCGAATGGTGCTATGAGCATGGCCGGGACGGCAATGTCATAGAGAAGAAGGTACGCGACGGCAAGACATATTTTGTCGTGAATGACTTTGAGGCATTGAGAGGCCTGTTTGCCCGGCTTCTGGCTGAAGTCCAGAGAATCAAGTCGGAAGGGGACTATGAGGCAGGCAAGGCTCTTGTGGAAAAATATGCCGTCGACATAGACCCTGATCTTCACAAGGAAGTGAAGGCAAGATATGAGCAGCTGGGCCTCAAGCCTTACGGGGGCTTTGTCAATCCGGAAATCGTACCGGTGAAACGCTGGGGCAAGACGGTCGACTACAGGATAGAGTATACCGACGACTATCTCGGCCAGATGCTTGAATACGGAAAGAAGTACGCAACTCTCTGAATGGATTATGCTGCCGTCCGATGAAAGGCTACTGAAGGATTATTCGGACTATCTCAAGATAGAACGTGCGATGTCACCCAATACGGTGGCATCGTATTGTTCTGATGTCTCGGCTTTCCTTGAGGCCTCCGGGCAACCGGCCGAATCCTGTGGGCCTGATGCCATTGTGGACTATCTCGCTGCACGCCGGGATTTGCAGGACCGCTCCCTGGCCAGACTTGTCAGCGCCTTGAGATCTTTCTTCAATTATATGATAATGGAAGGAATGATTACTGAAAATCCCTGCGATAAGGTCGAGTCTCCGAAAATCGGGCGTCATCTTCCCGATGTGCTTTCCGTCGGGGAAGTTGCCGACATAATCTCATCAGTACCTGAAGACACCTGGGGAGGGATCAGGGACCGGGCCATCCTTGAGATGCTTTACGGCTGCGGTCTGAGGGTGTCCGAAGCCGTGGGAATCAGAATATCCGATGTCTTCTTTGAAGAGTCATTCGTCAGAGTCAGGGGAAAGGGGGACAAGGAGCGGATTGTGCCGTTGGGGGAGATGGCTGAAGATGCAGTCAGAAAATATCTTTCAGTGAGGCCGGAACCGGCAGGGCGGGCATACGGGGACATACTTTTTCTGAACCGGTTCGGAAAGTCGCTCAGCCGGATATCCGTATTCAACATGATCAAGAGGCAGGCTCTTGTCTGCGGCATCACCAAAGAAATCTCTCCGCATACTTTCAGGCATTCCTTTGCCACGCATCTGATAGAAAATGGGGCGGACCTCAGGGCGGTGCAGGAAATGCTCGGACATGAGAGCATCCTGACTACGGAAATCTATACGCATGTGGACACCGCCTCATGGCAGGAGTCCATTCTCAGTCACCATCCGAGGAAGTGACGGCCTTGTTGTAGCAGTGTCGGCAGAGCGGTTCGTAGACATCTTTTTCTCCGAGCATCACGAGCTGGTCTCCTGATGTCAGCCTGTGTGACCGGTTGGCGAGGTCTCCGCACTTTACACAGATTGCATGCACTTTCTGCACATCTTCTGCGACTGCCATCAGAGCCGGCATAGGACCGAACGGCTTGCCGGAAAAATCAGTGTCAAGTCCTGCGATTATTACCCGGATTCCTCTGTCCGCGAGAGTCTGGGCAACCTCTACGATCGTGTCATCAAAGAACTGGGCCTCGTCAATGCCTACAACATCGGCATCGCTTGTGAGAAGCAGCATGCTGGCAGGGGAGTCCACAGGCGTTGAGGGAATGCTGTGCGCATCATGGGATACAACCTGATCTTCAGAATACCTGACATCTACGGCCGGTTTGTATATTTCAACCTTCAGATTGGCGAACTGTGCCCTTTTCAGCCTCCTTATCAATTCTTCTGTCTTGCCTGAAAACATTGACCCGCAGATTACTTCTATCCGGCCTGATTTTTTTGCGTATTCTAAAAACATTTCTTTAATTTTGCTGAACATTGCCGGTCCTGACAGGACCGGTACAAATATAATGCTTTTTATGGAAAATTCTTCCCGCCGGATACTGGATGAAATATTGCCTCTGATATCTTCGATAAAGGGGCAGATAGCACTGCTTGAAGATAAATTGGCTGAACTGTCAGACTCGTCGGATTCATCCGTGGAATCCGTTGCTGGATCTCTGCCGGAGCCTGTCGCGGGGAATGAAGAAAATCTTTTCTCCGAGGAGGAGATGGACCAGGAATATCCGGCCGGTCCTGTTGTGCTTGATGTCAACGACTTGATGCGGGATGCCGGGCATCTGTCCGTGATGGATGTCCTTGCTGACAGGGAGGCATGGCGGAAAGATCGTCCCGGGCAGCCTGTAAAGGATGTCAGAAGTGCCATATCCCTCAATGACAGGGCTCTTTTTATCAGGACTCTTTTCAGAGAAGATCCTTTGCTCTTCAGTTCTACTATGGAAGAACTCAATACTGCGGATTCCCTTCAGTCGGCTGTCAGTTTCCTTGCCGGTAGATTTCCAGAATGGGATATGGAATCGGATGCAGTCTACAGGTTCATGATGTGCATAAGAAGAAAGGTTGGATAGAGTTATGGACAAGGGGAAAAATATGGAAGCAGGGAAGGCAGGGCATCTGTATATAGTGCCGACACCGGTGGGAAATCTTGAAGACATGACTTTCAGGGCAGTCAATGTGCTGAAGTCGGTGGATCTCATCCTCGCTGAAGACACAAGGACAAGCTCCGTGCTGCTCAGGCACTATGACATCCATGCAAGGCTGGAATCCCATCATAAGTTCAATGAACACAAGACGGCGGCTGTCATAAAGGACAGGATTCTTGCGGGACTTGATGTGGCTCTTATAAGTGATGCAGGGACTCCGGGCATTTCTGATCCGGGTTTTCTACTCGTCAGGACATGTGTGGAGGAAGGTATTGAAGTCCAGACTCTTCCCGGGGCAACTGCATTTGTCCCGGCATTGGTCAGTTCTGGCTTCCCGTGCGACAGATTCTGTTTTGAAGGCTTTCTGCCCGTGAAGAAAGGCCGGCAGACCAAAATGAAGACACTGGCTTCAGAAGAGAGAACGATGATTTTCTATGAGTCACCATACAGGCTTGTCAAGACACTGGAGCAGCTGGCCGAATATTTCGGCCCCGAAAGGATGTGTTCTGTGGCAAGGGAAATATCAAAGGTGCATGAGGAGCACAGGCGCGGCACATTGGCTGAGGTATCTGCCTGGTTCAGGGAACATGAACCCAAGGGCGAGATTGTCCTTATTGTTGCCGGCGCTGACCTGCCGGGAAAGAAGCCTGCCGGCAATGATGATGAGTAATATGGCATCTTGACATATGGCAAAACGGGGAGGGACAGATATGAGGCGATATGGAAAAGAATGGGATTCCGGAAGGCGGACACCGGAAAAAATTGTCCGCATCTTTTGTGACGGGGAGCATTGCTCTTGTATTTCTCGTAATCGGTTATCAGACTGCAGTTCTTGTGCATAGGGCGGCTGTCGCAAAGATTCTTGCGGACAGAGACTGCCCGGACACAGTTTATGTAATTGACCGCAGCCAGGCTGAATCTGTCCTGTCTGCCGGAATGACCGGCAGGACAGAGGACAGTGTCGTAATGCTCAGGAAGAATGCCGGGCATCATCCTGCCGTACAGCAAGTCCGTGATTCTTACAGGCCGGCGGTCGAGAATTTCGCTTTCAATCCGAATACCGTTTCTGTCGATGACCTTGTCAGACTCGGGTTTTCGCGCAGACAGGCTGAAGCCATAGACAATTACAGAAAGAAAGGAGGCCGGTTCCGCCGCAAAAGCGACTTCGCGGAGTCCTATGTTGTGGCGGACTCCGTCTACCGGCGGCTGGAACCATATATAGAAATTCCTCTCGTGGACCTTAATCTCGCGGATTCGGCTGCATTTGATGCCCTGCCGGGCATAGGCGGCTATTTTGCGGCGAAGATGACAGAATACCGGAGGGCTCTCGGAGGCTCTTATTCCTACAGGGAGCAGCTGATGGATATATGGAATTTTGACAGGGAAAAGTATGACGGGCTGTCTGATCTCATCACCATAGATTCCGCATATGTCCGGCCTTATCCATTGTGGACTTTGCCTGAGGATTCACTCAGGATGCACCCGTATATAAAATACCGTTCGGCTGCACATGGCATCGTGCTTTTCCGGGAAAACAATCCACAGTCCACATGGACTGTGGACGCACTTGAAAAGGCCGGAGTCATCAGCCCTGAAATGGCGGAGAAACTTTCACGCTGCAGTATAGCCCGGCCATGCGGCAGCGTCTTGGAATGACTGTCTTCTTCCGGACGGCCGGCAACCGGATCAGAAACAGCTTGAACCGTCGAAACAGTGTGTGCAGACGCTGCATTTAGGCAGGCCGATGGCTTCAATGAGAGTCTCGATAGTGTTGAACTTCAGGGATGTGAGGCCGAATCGTCTCGCTATTTCATCCACAAGCCGCTTGTATTCAGGGGAGCCTGTCGTGGCATATTTCTCAAGGTTCTTGTCCGCATCACCTTCAAGATCCTTGATGATTCTCCTGGATATGAGCTCAAGGTCTGTCTTTGATGCCGAGAATCCTATGAACGGGCATCCGTAGATGAGGGGCGGGCAGCCTATCCTCATGTGGACTTCCTTGGCCCCGTAGTCAAAGAGAATCCTGACATTGTCCCTGAGCTGTGTGCCTCTCACGATGGAGTCGTCGCAGAAGATTATCCTCTTGTCCTGGAGCATCGCCCTGTTCGGAATCAGCTTCATCTTGGCCACAAGCGAACGCCTTTCCTGATTGCTCGGGGTGAAGCTTCTCGGCCATGTGGGAGTGTACTTGGTGACGGCACGATGGTAAGGGACACCCTTGCCCTCCGCATATCCGAGGGCCTGGCCGACACCGGAGTCCGGGATGCCGCAGATGCAGTCGACCTGTGAATCGTCCTGCTGCCCCATCTTGTATCCGCTTGTGAATCTCACTTCCTCTACATTGCGGTTTTCGTAGCTTGATGTCGGGAATCCGTAATATACCCACAGGAACGAGCATATTTGCATCCTCTTTTCAGGTTTCCTCAGCTGCTCTGCATGGTCAGGGTAAATCCTGACTATTTCTCCCGGGCCGAGATACCTGTCGATTTCAAAGTCCAGATTCGGGAAGCTGCATGATTCGCTTGTGGCCGCATATGCCCCTTCTTTCTTGCCGAGCACTATCGGTGTCCTGCCCCACTTGTCCCTTGCCGCGATGATGCCGTCTTCGGTAAGGAGAAGCATCGAGCATGAGCCTTTGATCGTATTGAAGACATTTTCAATGCCTTCTACGAAATTCTTCCCCTGTATGATTAGAAGGGCGATGAGCTCGGTCTGGTTAGTCCCTCCGGAACTCAGTTCCGCAAAGTGCTTGTTCTGTGAAAGCAAGTCATCCTCAATCTCTTTCATATTGGCGACTTTTGCCACAGTCACTATCGCGAATTTACCCAGGTGGGAATTTATGACTATAGGTTGAGGATCTGTGTCGCTTATCACTCCGATACCCGATGTGCCTTTGCTGAATTTGTCAAGTTCATCTTCGAATTTGCTTCTGAAATAGTCACTCTGCAGATTGTGGATGGACCTCTGGAAGCCGTCTTCCTTGCTGTAGGTGGCGAGGCCTCCTCTCTTTGTCCCCATGTGGGAATTGTAGTCCGTGCCGTAGAAAAGGTCATTGACGCATTTCTGCTTTGATATTGTCCCGAAGAAACCTCCCATATTGTCAGTCCGTTTTGTTGAGTTATCCGTTTGCGCGGCAAAAGTACAAAAAAAGAAAAAATCACTTCAAAAATATCCTGATTAATTTTTCTTTTATTGAATTGTACGGCTGGTATCTCATCGGAAGATCAATCCAGAGAGACTTTTCCAGAATGCTTTTCTTGTGGGTGAATGTGTCGAATCCGTATTTCCCGTGGTAACGGCCCATGCCGCTTTCCCCGACGCCTCCGAACGGCAGCTGTTCTGTCGCCAGATGAATGATTGTGTCATTGACGCAACCTCCGCCGAAATGGAGTCTCTGCAGCAGCATCTTCTTAATCTTCCTGTCTCGCGTGAAAATATATGCGGCAAGAGGTTTCGGTCGCCTGGCAATGTAGCGGATGACATCCTCCATGTCATTATAGGTCAATATCGGCATCAATGGTCCGAAGATTTCTTCCTGAAATATTGCGGCATCGCCTGATGCGAGGATATTCCCGGCTCGGATTATTGCAGGAGCGATTCTGAGTCCTTCGGAATCGGTTTCGCCTCCGGTCACAGAGCCTGGCGGACATTCTTCCATCGCGGCAACAAGCCTGTCGAAATGCTTGCGGTTCACGATTTTCCCGTAGTCGGGGTTTTCAAGCGGGGTCTCTCCGAACATCCTGCGGATGGCCTTCCAGCATGCCGCGGTGAATTGTTCCGAGATGCTTTCATGCACCAGGATATAGTCCGGGGCTACGCAGGTCTGTCCGCAGTTGAGATATTTGCCGAAGACAATCCGTGCCGCTGATACTTCTATGTCGGCGGTCCTGTCTACAATCACCGGACTTTTGCCTCCAAGTTCAAGGGTCACGGGCGTGAGATGCTCTGCTGCCTTTGTCATCACCAGCTTCCCGACTGTCTTGCTCCCGGTGAAGAAAATATAGTCGAATTTCTGCTCCAGAAGATCTGCATTGACTTCTCTTCCGCCCTCTATGACGGTGACATATTCTTCCGGAAACACTTTCTCTACAAGTTTCCTGATTACGGCAGAAGTCGCAGGCGAGTATGCGCTCGGCTTGACAATTGCGGTGTTGCCGGCTGCAACAGCACTGACAAGCGGAGATATGCAGAGCAGGAACGGATAGTTCCATGGACTCATTATCAGGACATTGCCGTATGGTTCGGAGATTATGCGGCTCCGAGACGGAAACTGGGAAAGAGGAGAGCCGACCCTTTCCGGCCGGCTCCATCTTTTGAGATTCCTGCATGCACAGGACAATTCGGAGAGGGTCATCCCGATTTCAGTCATATAGGATTCCGTCCTGCTTTTCCCGAGGTCATCGTGAAGGGCATGCACTATCTCGTCTTCCATTTCTTCTATGCCCTTCCTCATTGCCTTGAGGTATGCAAGTCTGTATCCTGTGGCAAGCGTCTTTCCGCTGCAGAAAAATTCCCTCTGCCTTTGAACAATTTCCTGTATCATCCGAAGAAATCAAATGCTTCAGTCCTTGACTTCCTTGAGCGCCTCGCGGATTTTCCCTTCGATTTCATCGCAGAGCTCGACATTGTCCGTAAGAAGCTGTTTCACCGCTTCCCGGCCCTGTGCGAGCTTGGTGTCATTGTAACTGAACCATGAGCCGCTCTTTTTGATTATGTCGAATTCGACTCCGAGGTCAATGACTTCCCCGACATGTGAGATGCCCTCGCCGAAAACTATGTCAAATTCCGCCTTCTTGAAAGGAGGGGCGAGCTTGTTCTTGACGATTTTGACCCTGGTCCTGTTGCCGAGTGCCTCTTCGCCGTCCTTGATCTGGGTGGTGCGGCGGACATCGACGCGGACTGATGCATAGAATTTCAGAGCATTTCCTCCTGTGGTGGTCTCAGGGTTGCCGAACATCACGCCGATTTTGTCGCGGAGCTGGTTGATGAAGATGCAGCAGGTATTGGTCTTGCTGATGCTGGCGGTGAGTTTCCTCAGCGCCTGGCTCATGAGCCTTGCCTGGAGTCCCATCTTTGCATCTCCCATTTCCCCCTCGATTTCGGCTTTCGGTGTAAGGGCGGCGACGGAGTCGATGACTATGATGTCAATGGCTCCTGACCTGATGAGATTTTCCGCTATTTCAAGAGCCTGCTCCCCGTTGTCCGGCTGGGATATGAGGAGCGAGTCCAGATCGACTCCGAGATTTTTGGCGTAAGTCCTGTCAAATGCGTGCTCGGCATCTATGATGGCGCCTATCCCGCCCAGTTTCTGGGCTTCGGCAATGGCATGTATGGCGAGAGTAGTCTTTCCGCTGGATTCCGGTCCATAGATTTCGATGACCCTTCCTCTTGGGTATCCTCCTATGCCGAGAGCATGGTCGAGTGCAATAGAGCCGCTCGGAATCACGGATACATCCCATTTGGGCTGGTCGCCGAGCTTCATGATCGTTCCCTTCCCGTAGTCTTTCTCAATCTTGTCGATTGTGGCCTGCAATGCCTTGAGTTTCGCGGCATTGACTTCAGTCCCTTCTTTTTCTGTCTCTTTAGCCATAAAAATCAGTGTTTGGTTGTTAGCGCAACAAAGTTACTTACAAAATTTAATTTTCAATGGGAAAAGCAGGTTTCTCCAACCATTATTTTTATTTAATTTTGCGGATGCACGACAGGCTTGCGCAGATGGGCGTCTGGCATGCGATAATAGAGAAAACATGAAGACAAGACTGCTGGGGATGAATCCCGAAGAATTGAGAAAAGTTGCCGCAGAGGCCGCTCTGCCGAAGTTCGCGGCCGGGCAGATGGCAAGGTGGCTGTATGTGAAGAAAGTGCGGGATATAAACCAGATGACGGACATATCCAAAGAAGGACGGGCGAGGCTTTCAGAAAAATATGAGGTCGGGGTTTCGGCCTGGACTGACTGCCGGATATCTTCTGACGGGACCAAGAAATATCTCTTCCCCGTGGAGGGCATCTTCGGCAGGGGCTCATCGGCTGCGGGGAGGACGGAAAAGGCTGCCGTAGAGGCAGTGATGATTCCGGACAAGGACCGCGCCACCCTCTGCGTATCCTCACAGTCCGGGTGTCGGATGGGCTGTCATTTCTGCATGACCGGCAGACAGGGCTTCCACGGGCATCTTTCGGCTGCGGACATCATGTCCCAGTTCATCGCCGCAGACGAGTCCGACATGCTGACCAATGCCGTCTTCATGGGGATGGGCGAGCCTCTGGACAATTATGACAATGTCATGAGGGCCATTGAGATACTTACTGCACCATGGGGATTTGCGTGGAGCCCCAAAAGAATCACTCTCTCGACAATAGGCGTGCTTCCGGCCCTGCGCAGATATCTGGATGAGAGCCGCTGCCATCTTGCCGTGAGTCTGCATAACCCGTTCAGCGACGAAAGGCTTTCCGTGATGCCTGTGGAAAAGACATGGCCGATAAGGGATGTCGTGGAACTGATAAGGCAATATGACTTCTCCGGGCAGAGGCGGGTGAGTTTCGAGTATACGATGTTCTCCGGCTTCAATGACACAAAGCGACATGCGGATGCGCTCATCAGGCTGTTGTCGGGACTTGAATGCAGGGTCAACCTCATAAGGTTCCACAAGATTCCTGATTTCCCGTACGGGACATCTCCCGATGTCATCATGGAGAACTTCAGGGACAGGCTCGGCAGGGCGGGAATCACAGCAACCATCAGGACTTCAAGAGGCGAGGACATACTTGCTGCCTGCGGAATGCTTGCCGGGAAGCACAGGACACTTCAGGACAGAGAGACGGACAATGAAATTTGATTATACGGCCGATGGCAGACACTTCAGGAAATATCAGAGTCAGTGGAATCTATGGGCAATTTTCCAGATCGGGGAAATTGTTCGGGGCTGTCTGCGTCCTGCTGCTCCTTCTTTGCGGCTTCCAGCCCATTCGGGCGGAGTCCTTTCATGAGGCGGAAGTCATTTCTGCGGCCTCGGAAACAAAGAAAGTGCGCCTTGCTCCGGAAAGCGCACTGCTTACTTCTGCGGATTCGGCTGCAATGCAGGAGATCCGCGCCCGGATGGATGAAATCAGGAAGCGGCGGCCGACAGTGGCTCTGGTCCTGAGCGGCGGAGGAGCAAAGGGAGCTGCGCATATTGGGGTCATAAGATATCTTGAGACTGTCGGTATTCCGGTGGATATGATTCTCGGCACGAGCATGGGAGGGCTTGTCGGGGGGCTCTATGCCCTGGGCTACAATGTCGGGGAACTGGATTCCCTTGTGAGGAACATGGACTGGTCATACGCACTGAGCGACCGCGTCCCCCGGGAATATATTTCATATTCAGAGACGAAATACCGGGAAAAGTATCTTCTGTCGATACCCTTCTATTATAAGAATACCGACGAAAATGATGTGGCAAAGCGGCATGGGGACTTCAAAATCGGGGCGGATTCTGACAAAAGCGCTTCCGAACTGATAAAGAACAACCTCATAGGCAGTCTTCCTTCCGGCTATATTTTCGGGCAGAATGTCAGCAATATCTTCAGCAGTCTCTCGGTCGGTTATCAGGATTCATTGTGTTTCAATGATCTGCCGATACCGTTTGCGTGCGTGGCAACTGATCTGGTCTCCGGTACTGCCAAGATATGGCATAACGGCAAGATCAACACGGCGCTCAGGTCCACGATGTCGATTCCGGGAGTGTTTGCTCCGGTGAAAATAGACGGCATGGTTCTCGTGGACGGCGGCATGAGGGACAATTATCCTACCGGCCTTGCCAGAGATATGGGGGCGGACATAGTCATCGGGGTGGATCTGTCCGGAGGCAACAAAAAATATGAGGAAATAAACAATCTGGGGGATATCATCACTTCCGGAATAGACATGCTCGGCCGTTCGATGTACGAGAAGAATGTGCTGCAGGCCGACATCAGCATCAAGCCGGAGCTCAAGGAGTACAATATGATGAGTTTCGACAAGAAGAGCATTTCCATAATAATCCAGCGCGGCTATGAGGCGGCATATAGGAAAGAGGCTGCCCTTATGAATCTCAAGTCCCGCCTGGGGCCGGATACGCTCAGCCTCCAAGCATCCAAGGCTATTGACATCAATGCTGATTCTGTCAAAGTCAGGAGCATTGACATTCAGGGTGTCAATGGCAGGGAGAAGGCCATCCTCATGAAGAAGATTGACATCATGCCGGGAGACAAGGTCTGTCGCAGGGACATTGAAAATATTGTGGCGGACATATTCGGTACCCAGGCATACGATTATGTCACATACGAGATGAGAGGGAAGGAGAGCCCGTTCGACCTTGTCATCATCTGCCGACCCGGACCTGTGCACCAGTTCGGATTCGGGGTGCGGCTTGATACGGAGGAGATAGTCTCGGTGCTTCTCAATGTCGGACTCAACGCGCACAGGCTTCAGGGCTCGAGGTTTGATTTCACGGGGAAAATCAGCGCCAATCCGTATTTCAGAATACATTATTCTTATGACGCACCGAAGTCTCCTACACTCAATGCGGCAGCTTCCGTAAAATGGACAGACATGAATTTCCTGAATATGAATTCCGGACGGTTCAATATGAGTTACCTCAACGCAAGCCAGGAATTCTATCTGTCCAATCTGAAATGGTCTCTGTTTGATATCAGGGCCGGCATAAGGAATGAGTATTTCAATGTCCGCTCGTTGCTTTCTTCCGAGCCGATAGCCGGGGATTATGACCTGAGGCTGCTGGGCAATGACTACATGTCCCTGTTCCTTGAAGCAAGGGCTGATACTTTTGATGACGGATATTTCCCGAAGAAAGGCTTTACGGCAGGAGTGGAATATGCCTGGGCATTTGCCGGATTTCCTGAAAACATCAATAATTTCCATGCAGTGAGCGCAGACGCAAAGTTTGTTGTGCCGGGCGGAGATGTGTTTGCTTTCATCCCGTCGTTTTCGGCCAGATTTCTTTTCGGCCAGGATATCCCTGTTCCTTATATGAATCTTATCGGAGGCAGCATGTCTGGAAGGTATATGGACCAGCAGATGGCTTTCATCGGACTTAACAATGTCTCCGCGATGCGGAATATACTGACCGTATTCAGGACGGACTTCCGTTTCAATGTTGCCAGAAACCATTATTTGTCTGGAATCGTGAATTATGCGCGCGACTGCGACTCTTTCGGGACATATGCTGTCGGTCTCGGCTCGTTCGGTGCCGGTGTGGAGTATTCATATGACTCCATATTCGGACCCATGACGGCCAATCTGCACTGGTCAAGCCTTACCCGAAAAGTGGGTTTCTATATCGGGCTCGGCTATAACTTCTGAGTTTCATTCAGTATGGAGAACCGGAAAAGTATGTTGCAGAAAAATGAAGAAAGGACAGCATATCTCAGAGTGCTGGACAGGATGCGGATATTGTGCTCCAGGAGAGAATACTGCTCCTCTGACATGTACAGGAAGATTTCATCGGCTATGGAAAAGTCATGTCCTGATGTCCCGGAGGATTCTGTTGCGAGAATGGCCGCGGAAGCAATTGCCTGCATGACGGCAGACAGATACATTGATGACAGAAGGTATGCGGCCGCATATGTCAGGGACAAGTCTGCGATTGCGGGGTGGGGGCAGATGAAAATCCGCAGGGCCCTGGCTCTGAAAGGTCTCAGCCGGGAGACAATAGAAGAGGCGTTGGCGGCAGCAGATACGGAAGCCGCTTCCGGAAGAATGGAGAAAGTGCTTGAGACAAAATTGCGCAGTCTGATTTCTTCCCGGCAGAAGCCGGAGTCTGAAAGCAGGTCCGCCGGATTTGCAATCAGAATGAAGATGCTCCGCTTCGCCGCCTCCCGCGGGTACGGATACGAAGAAGCCGCTCCTGTGATAGAGCGGCTTATGTCAGAACTTTAGACTCTGGGATTCATTATGCGGAGCAGACTGCATTCAGAGAGTCTTGAGGCAGGCTGTGACATTTTCTCCGATTCTTTTCAATATTGAGTCTTTGTCCGAGGCTTCCGTATCCGCAAGTCTCACGAATTTTTCACCTGTGATGTTCTCGTAGAGCTCGATGTATCTGTCTGTGATGCCCTCTACAATTTCCGGTGTCATTTCCGGTACCCTCTGTCCGGTGTGTCCCTGGAATCCGTTGGCCATCAGCCATTCACGGACGAATTCCTTTGACAGCTGCTTCTGTTTCTCACCCTTTGCCAGCCTCTCTTCATAGCCTTCGGCATAGAAATATCTTGAGGAGTCCGGCGTGTGGATTTCGTCCATGAGGAAAATCTGCCCGTCCTTTTTCCCGAACTCGTATTTGGTGTCGACAAGTATCAGTCCTCTCCGGGCTGCAATCTCCGAACCCCTGCGGTAGATTGCCCTGGTATATTCTTCGATTTTCTCATAATCTTCCCTGCTTGCGAGGCCTGAGGCAATGATCTGTTCTTTTGAAATGTCCTCGTCATGACCTGCGGCGGCCTTGGAGGTAGGAGTGATTATCGGCTCGGGGAATTTCTGGTTCTCGACCATCCCCTCGGGCATCTCCACGCCGCAGATGGTGCGTTTCCCGGCCTTGTATTCTCTCCATGCATGGCCGGAGAGGTAGCCGCGGATGACCATTTCCACTTTGAACGGCTCGCATTTGTGTCCTATTGTCACCATAGGGTCCGGGGCGGCTATTTTCCAGTTTGGAAGAATGTCAGATACTGCATCCAGGAATTTTGATGCTATCTGGTTCAGAATCTGTCCTTTGTAAGGAATGCCCTCGGGCAGGATGACATCAAACGCGGAAATCCTGTCGGATACCACCATCACGAGATATTTCCCGTCTATGTCGTATACATCGCGAACTTTTCCGGTATATTTGCTTACCTGGCCCGGAAAATGAAAATCGGTCTTGACAATTGCTTCCATTTTGTTCTATTGAATTTTAAATGACTTTTCCATGAACTTTCCCGTCGTGCCGAAATCCCCCCTGATTCAGTAATCCCCTTTATTCAGAAAGACGGGGCAAAAATATAAAAAATGCTCCGTTTATAACCCTGCGGAGCAAAAATAATTCAGAAATCCCGGCAGATTTCCATGCCTTTCCTGACTGCTTCCCTAATCTTCTCTTCAATCTCTTCCTCTGAACTGTAGTCCATGTTCTCTGCGGAAACGACATGGATGTCCCCGAGTCCCCAGAGAAATCCAAGTGCGCGGATATAGGGAGTGGCCTGCTCAAGAGGGTCTCCGGTATGAATATTCATGCCCCTCGTGGTGATGTAAAGCAGTTTTTCACACCGGCACAGGCCGAAGCATTCCCTGTCGTTGCTCCCGAAGGTGATGTTGTACAGGGACATGTTCTCGAAGAACACCTTCAGAGCCGACGGAAAACTCATGTCCCAGAACGGGGCAGCTATGACAATCCTGTCCGCGGCAGCAAGCCTCCTGGCCATGTCGGCGTATTCCTGTGGCACGATGCCGTTGTCCCTGTCATGCAGGATGCTGCTTCCGACTGCCGGGAAGTCAGCCCTGTCCAGTTTCACGGTCTCGATTCCATATCTTTTTCCGAGTTCTTCAATGAGCGGTGAGGCAATCCTTCTTGTCCTTGATTCCTCCCTCATCGTGGCATCAATGTAAAACAGCTTCATGTAATTTTGTCTTTGTCAATATTGCTTTATTTTTATGTCTGCATATCTTCAATGAAGTCCGGAAGGAATATTTGCAGTTAATGGACAAACCGGTATTTTCTGCTTCCGAAGTTCTCATAAAACAGACAGCCGTCACAATGTCTTGTCTCATCATCGGTGAGTCTTGATACCGGCTTCCTGGTCCATGTAATGGGGTCTACCCTGTACATGACAGGTGATTTGAGCCCTTCGTCGGCGAATCCGAGGCTGCGGTAGACATTGCCGTCAGACCATTCGAGGTCGGCATAGCTCATTATGTCCCATCCTCCGAACCTGTCGGTTGACCTGGCGTCTTGGTCTCCGGCAATGACTTCGTCCAGAAAGTGCTTCATTATTTTCCCCATTCCTCCGGTGACGCGTACATCCGGAAGGGATGCATACCTTATCCATTGGTAAGAATGGTAATATTTACCGCCGCGCTCCATGAGCCTTCCGTTTGAGAATGTGGCCGCGGCTACCATCTCTCCCGGCTGCAGTTCTCCGTTGACTTCCCGTGCCGCTTTCTTCAGGAACAGCCCCAGCCTGTATCTGCATGTCGCGTCCCCGTAGCTGTGCCACCTGTTCATGAAGTCGGCGGCTTCCCCCTTGTGCAGCTTTCTTACTTCACAGTTTCTGGCAAAGACATGGGTGAATATGCCCAGATGCGCCAGAAGCCGCCTGCGGATGCAGCCTCCCTCGCTCTGCCATCTGTCTTCGGCGATGATTATCGGCCTGCCTTTGTCATTTCCGTCCGCTTCTGCGATGGCATTTTCAGCCAGGATGCGGCATTCATGCGCTTCTTCCGGGGAGCGGGCAGTGACGGCCAGAGGCATGATGCAGAGTCCTGTCTCCGTATGGATTACAGGCAAGGTGCTTTCCCCTCGGACGCTGAATCTTATTTCCGCGTCATCGAGAAATCCGGCTATACTGCCTGCCATCTGTCTGCAGACGGACTGAAAGTCTTCTTTTGCTGCTGATTGTCCCATTTGTGCTGCAAATATATTCATTTGCCGCCATAAATTGGCGTCAGTATCGGGAATGCTATGTGAAATTCATTATTTTTGGACCAAAATTCACCGGAAATGAAAAATATAGTAGTTGGAATCGGCGAAGTCCTCTGGGATATGCTTCCCGAAGGGAAAAAACTCGGCGGGGCGCCGGCAAATTTTGCATATCATGTTTCGCAGTTCGGGCTCGACAGCATGGTTGTGAGCGCTGTCGGAGATGACTCTCCCGGAAAAGAGATTCTTGACAACTTCAAAGCCAAAGGGCTTAAGGCCATGGTCGAGACCGTGCCATATCCTACCGGTACGGTGCAGGTCGGGCTTGATGCCAACGGAGTGCCGCGCTATGACATAAAGGAGGGGGTGGCCTGGGACAATATCCCGTATACTCCCCGGCTTGAGGAACTTGCATCCCGGACGCGCGCTGTGTGCTTCGGATCGCTTGCCAGGCGCAGCATGGTTTCCCGCGATACCATCGGCCGTTTTCTGGATGCCATGCCTGAAGACGACGGCGTGCTGAAGATATTCGACATCAACCTCAGGCAGAATTTCTATACCAGGGAAATCCTGCGCGATTCGCTGGACAAATGCAATATATTGAAAATTAACGATGAGGAGCTTGAGACTGTGAGCTGTCTGTTCGGCTTTCCGGACACCGGCTTCAAGGACAGATGCCGCATTCTGCTTGCCGAATATGGTCTCAGGATGTTGATTCTGACCTGCGGAGTCAACGGAAGCTATGTGTTCGTCCCGGGGAATGTCTCTTTTGCAGAGACTCTGAAGGTGGATGTGGCTGATACGGTCGGTGCCGGGGATTCGTTCACGGCGGCATTTGTTTCTGCCATACTGAGAGGTCTTCCTGTGGCTGAAGCGCATCGCTTCGCAGCGGAAGTTTCGGCATATGTCTGCACGCAGGCCGGCGCCATGCCGATACTGCCTGAAAGATTAGTGTCCAGGCTCAGATAAAAGGTCGGTTTTGCGGAAAGACAGAGATTCGAACTCTGGGAACACTTGCGCGTTCACCGCATTTCGAGTGCGGCCCGATCGACCACTCCGGCATCTTTCCTTAAATATGAGGAGGCATATTGCTATGCTGCGGCATATGGCCTCCGGATACAAATGCAAAATTAGCATTTATTTCCGTCTGTTGTCCTTTTTGTCTCTCTTTTTGTGTGAAAAATTTGCTTTTTCCGGGAAATTGCGTACTTTTGTAGCCGTAATCTAAATTTGAATAATTCCAATTTAGATAAATATTGTTGCAATTGACAATTAACAGTTAAAAGGAAAAGAATCATGAAAAAGAAATTCAGATGCCTCGTATGCGGCTATGTCTATGAAGGAGAGAATCCTCCTGCAGAGTGTCCTGTATGTCATGCAAAAGCGGACAAATTCGTTGAAGTCACTGAGACGGAAGGCGCTCTCAGCTGGGCTGACGAGCACAGACTCGGAGTAGCACAGGGAGTTGACCCGGAGATTCTCCAGGGACTCAAGGACCATTTCGCAGGAGAATGTACGGAAGTGGGCATGTACATGGCAATGAGCCGTCAGGCAGACAGGGAAGGCTATCCTGAGATTGCAGAGGCTTTCAAGAGATATGCATACGAAGAGGCTGACCATGCCGCAAGATTCGCGGAGCTTCTCGGCGAGGTCGTATGGGACACGGAGACAAATGTGAGAAAGAGAATGGAAGCAGAGGCCGGAGCATGCGAGGACAAGTTCCGCATCGCCAAGCTCGCCAAGGCGCAGAATCTTGATGCCATACATGACACTGTTCATGAGATGGCGAAGGATGAAGCTCGTCACGGAGCTGGTTTCCAGGGACTTTACAACCGTTATTTCAAGAAATAGTGACCATTGTTTCATGACCGGTCTCTGACAGGTTCTGAAACAATATTCAAGTAGCGTACAGCGGATCAGAGCCGCGGCCGGTGGAGTCAGAATACTTTCCGCCGGCCGCGGTTTTCATTTATTTTCGAGGACGGTGGATTTCATTTTGTCAATAAAAAGTTTGTAAAAACGCAAAAATGAAACTAAATTTATGCCCGTAAATGCTGCTGCTCCCCAAATTGACTAACTGTCAGCAGTATATCACATATACCTATTATTAACAATTAAACTACCCTACTATGAAAAGAACATCTTGCTTTTCGGCGGCAGTTGTGGCATTGGCTCTCGGAGCTTTTGTATTGACTGGCTGCAAAGAGGAGCCCCTTGTTCCTGACGGACCCGGGGACGGAACATCACCTGAACTTGTAATCAATGTAACAGGAGAGAACATTGAAATTCCGGCAGAAGGCGGTGATGTTGAAATTGTTTACGAACTGACAAATCCTGTTGAAGGCGGATCAGTGTCCGCGTCTTGTGAGGCCGGCTGGATTGTTGACCTTGACTGGTCAACGGCCGGAAAAGTCATTGTCTCTGCGGAAAAGAACGATTCCGGGGAATCCAGGACGGCAACACTCATTGTTACATACTCATGGGATGGCGGAGAATCTGCCGATGATGCCTCTCTTGTACAGCCGGCGGCCGGGGCCCCGTCTGGCGAGTATGACTATGAATTTGAAATGACTGAATTCCTGGGTTATTTTTATGAAGCATACGGCAATGGCGGAGAAGACAATTATTATGTCTGGGTCAGCGACAGGCCTTTCAGTGAGGACGGTTATGCCGAGGTCGGCGGAACATATTATCAGTTCGACATGTATGCGGCTCCTGGCACAGGCCCTGCGATTCCATCCGGCACCTATACATTAGGGGAGGAGGACATGACCGCTGCAATGACCTTTTCTTCAGACTTTTCAATGTATTTTTATCAGGGGGCTGACGAGACTTCGACTGTAGAATTGTATTTCACTGAAGGAACTCTTGTGGTGACTGCAGACGGCGGCACATATACATTTGATGCAGTGCTCACTGACACCGAAGGAAAGACTCATCATGTGACTTATACCGGACCTGCAGGACTTGAAGGGGAAGACCCGGATCCTGATCCGGACCCTGAACCTGGCGACGGAGGCCTCAGCGGGCCTGTCGACTTTGTGGCATCACTTGCAGCTGCCGGATATGCGAGCGATGAAAACGGTGTCATGGCGGTTACGATGCAGTTTACGGATATGGAAGTTGACTCTGAGGGCTATGTCATCCCTCCGGGAGCAATGCTTACGGCAGAGGTATACATGCCTTTCAATGAAGACGGGAAGCTTGCACTCGGCACATACGAAGTCGCCGACACATACGAGGAGTATACGGTGGCAACGGGAATAGATTTCTACGGCTATACTTTGGGAACTTATGTCGTTCATTATCCTGATGAAAATACTTATGAGACAGGACTCATTTCTTCCGGAACAATGGAGATAACAGGAAGCCGGGATTTTGACCTGTACACTATAACCTGCGACTTCACCACAGCCGAAGGCGTTTCCGTAAAATGTACATACAGCGGCAATATGGTCGTCCAGGGAATGCCCGGACCTCTCTCTACTCTCACGGGAGACTATACCCTTGACCTGACCGGCGCAATGGCCGAAGCGGCATATTACGGGGACTACTATGGTACCGGAGGCGGCAACTGGATGATTAATATCGAGCCTTCAGGCGATACCGGAGACGCACTTGCGGTGGACTTTGCTGTTGAAGGCCTTGACTATTCAGCCGGAATCCCTACCGGAACATATACAGCAGCCGCAACCCAATATCCTGAGCCGGGAGAATATCTTGTCGGATATGAAAATGGCGGTTATCTGTATGGAACATGGTATCTGAATTATGTCGCAGGGGAACTGGCCGGCTATGCCCCTGCAATTTCCGGAGACCTCAACATCACCAACAACGGCGACGGGACCTATGAACTCTCGTTCAGCCATGTCGATGACCTCGGATATACATGGTCCGGAAGCTGGTCCGGTACAATCTTCACATCAGACGGCACGGCAGAAGGCTATTCAACTTCTTCTGTCAAGGCGAAGCCTCTTCCTGGCATCTCTGCCCGCAGAGGCGCAGAAACAGTTCAACAGAAAATTGAATCTCTGCAGGAGAACGGGCTGAAGGTAAGGCCGGATATTCCGGCGCGCCATAAGATGCCGCTCCGCAAGACAGCGAGATGACACTCTGCATGAGTCCTGATGGCCTTGTATGGCACATTGGAATCAAATACTGTGAAAAGGGAGGCTCCGGTCTCCCTTTTTTGTTATTTTTGCAGAACGGTTTTCCGCGCCGGAACCGGTCCGGCTCCCTGGAGCCGTGGATGTCATATAATAATCGGATGAAATGAAAGAACAGAAAAAGCTCTATCCCATAAGATTCAAAGAAGAAACTCTGGAATATCCATGGGGCAGGGAAACATTTTCCCTTGCAGACCTCGGCGTAGTGGATTCTGTAGCCGGAAACGGCTGGCTCGCAGGAAATGCTTTCAGTGACATAATGGAGACATATCTTGAGCGTGTCGGAGGCGAGGATGTCTACAAATATTACGGACGGCAATTCCCCGTGTCTGTCTCATTCCTTGATATCAGCGGAGTCTTCCCTGCAAGATGTCACCCTGATGACGAAGCGGCCGGACAGCGGTATGACGCCCTCGGGAAAAGGGTTTTCTGGAGAGTGCTTGAAGCTGCTCCGGATGCGCGCCTGTACATAGGCTTTGCCCGGGACATGTCTGCTTCTGACTTCTATGACAGTGTCTTGGCCGGGACTCTGCGAGAGACTCTCAATGTCCGGGTCCCTGCTGCAGGCGAGTCTTTCTGTATTGCCCCGGGGACTGTCTATGCAGCCGAAGGCAGAATGAAGATATTGGAAATATCAGAGTCGTCTCTGATTGCCTTTACCCTGGAAGATCAGGCGGAGCCCCGGCAGGCAGGGAAGAATGCCGCCGAAGTCCTGGACCTGATGAATCTCGGCAGGACAGACTTTGCGCAGTCCATGTGCCCGGCCGGTTGCCAGGCTGCCGGTTCTGCGGATGGAGATGGCATTTCGCCTGACAGTTGTAAGGAGCTTCTTTCAAGTCGCGAATTTTCCGTCAACGGGATGAGAGTCACTGAACCTCTCAAGTTGACTTCAGGAGATTCGTTTACCGTGCTTGTCTGCACCGGAGGCGGCATTTCTGTCCAAGTCAAGGGAAGAAAAGAAGACGGGACTGCATCAATGGACAGTTATTCTCTTCATAAAGGCGAATCTCTGCTGGTCCCTGCGGATGTCGCTGAATTTTTCCTTGTGCCCGTCGAGCGCGGGGCCGAAGTCCTGTCCGTATTCATGGAGAGGCATGAGGATGTCGACAGCTACATCAATCCTGATACTGACCCGTATCTTGAAGGAGAAGACTATGAGGGAGTCGAGGATATGGGGGATGAAGGGGCTGATGATGTCAGATGATGCAGAAAATTCTGTTCCGATATAAACAGAGGTCCTATGGAAACAAGAATAGACAAATACCTTTGGTCAATACGGGTGTTCAAGACAAGGACAGAGGCAACGGAAGCCTGCAAGGGAGGAAAAGTCAGGGTAAACGGCGCCGATGTCAAGCCTTCCCGCATGATTAAGGCAGGAGATGTCATTTCTGCCAGGAAAGGTGCCGTAACCTATACATATCGGGTCATCGTGCCCGTGGAGAAAAGACAGGGTGCGAAACTGGTCCCGCAATATGCTGACAATATTACTCCTCAGTCCGAACTGGACAAGCTTAAGGCACCGGTGGAGACATTTTTTCTCAGAAGAGACCGCGGCACTGGCCGCCCGACCAAAAAGGAGCGTCGCCAGATGGACTCTCTCTGGGATAACCTGAGCTTCGATGTGCCGGATGATGTCGCCGACAGCATAGCGGCAGAGTTCGGATTTGATGGTTCGGATGACTATGATGATGACTCGGATGATTTTCTTGACGAAGCCTGAGTGGAAATCCGGGCATTTCACTTTTTCTGCAAACATCTGAAGAGTATATTGACAAGGTCAATCAGCAGCGCGCCCGGTGGAGCCTTAAAATGCTGTCCACCGGGCGCGGTTTTGCGGGATTTTCGCGCCCGTCGGCATTTTGAAAATGCCATTGACCACACTTTTGCGGGAAAATCGCGCCCGGTGGAGGCCATTTCACATATCCACCGGGCGCGGTTTACGAAATCAATAGAATCCGCCCGGGAAACCGGCGGAGCAAATACGGCAGAGATGTTGTGTTGTGATAGCCCACCTAAGTGCAGGGCTTTCGTCATAATATGTTGTTATATGCTAAACCAACACAACACCGCCACCACCAGCCTGAAGGGGCTGGTGAGATGCAAGACCGCCGTCAAGGCGCTTATCGACGAGACCCTCAGCCTCTCCGTCGCATTCGATGTCTTCCGCACCGCCGCCGACGAGACGGGAGTCCCCGTCGACTCCCAGACGCTGGAGGAATGCCGCCAGATGCTCGTTATCATGAACTGCCTGATGTGCCGCCAACTCTCCGACCTGAAGCGCCGGCAGATGGTGCAGATAGCCTCACGGGAGGCGGAACAGGAGATGAATGCCATCCGCCCGTCAAGGTTCCGCAAGGTGGCCAACGGATAGACGGGAGGTGCACCATGGAAGAGAAGATGATACCGGCCCGGGCGGACTCCCGCCTGACGGAAGTGCTCTCCAGCCTGCACAGGGCCTAAGCACTGTTCAACAGGTGGGAGGAGTCCTCGTCTGAGAGCCAGTTCTACGACGAGAACATAGAGACAGTAGACAAGGTCAGCGAGGGGTTCGGTCTCCTGGAGTCCGACCTCGCCCGCCTCATCGCCGACAAGATGCTCTTTGACCTGGAGATGGAGTGCCGGCAACTGCCAGAATCCGACAATTCGCACAAATAATCTGCGGAAAACTTTGATAATATCCAAAAGATTATTATCTTTGTGCTGTCATTAAAAAACAACAGGAATGAGAAAGAAAACCAAGGAGATCAAGGAGAAAGAAAAAAGACTTCTCTATTATCTCGAACTCTGCAGGGAATTGCAGACAAGGGAAAACGCCAGACAGGCACTTGCCTATTTTGAGGAGGAGGTTAACAGACTGGTGGAAGACCTGAAAGCATGGAAGTAAAACAAGCCCCGCCATCTGGCGGGGATAAAAAATATTGAGACATGATAACGAAAGAACAGTTGGATGCCTTGCGGGAAAGGCACACCAATGCGAGGACCCAGAAGGAACGCGATGCCGTAAGTGAGGAAATTGCCCGTCTCTGTGAAAAAGATGCCGAGGCCGTAGCCCGTCTGGCTCTTGAGCAGGTAAAGGAGGACAGGGCCGAACTTGCCGAAATGGCGATACGGGAGCAACTTCAGGATGTGCTTCCTTCGATATCCCTTGCATACATAGCCAAGACCTATTTCAACAAGACCCGGGCCTGGCTGTACCAGAGGATAAACGGGCTGAATGTGAACGGCAAGCCGGCACGGTTCACGCCCGAGGAAATAGAGACTCTCAACTATGCCCTGAAGGACATAGGCGGGAAATTGTCATCAATACGCATTTCATAATTGTTTTTTAATGACACTTGCAATATGTCTTGCGTGGGGCGGCCTCCTGGTCGCCCTTTTTTCTTAAAAATACGACTCGTGATGGCGGATGGTCTCGTTGGCCTCACGGGATTCAAGAGGGGTATACAGGTCTGTCATCTGTAGGGAATGGTGTCTGGCCTGGTCCCGGACAGAAAGCAGGTCAGTGTTGGCTCTGATCAGGTCAGTGATGCCGGTATCCTTGAGTGAATAGAACTTGTACTGGGCAGGCAGCCCCAG
The DNA here is from genome assembly GCA_949286415.1 of uncultured Bacteroidales bacterium. Classification (GTDB taxonomy): domain Bacteria; phylum Bacteroidota; class Bacteroidia; order Bacteroidales; family UBA932; genus Cryptobacteroides. Next base: position 69,923 of record CASEBV010000023.1, on the reverse strand, counting down.
CGCCTTTTTCATCTTGAGGGTCCAGAAGTCCCCGAAATGCTTCGCCGGATGGTATTTCCGGCCGGGGACAAAGCCGTCGCTGAACAGATACCAGTCGCCGGGGGCATTCAGCACTCCGAGATCCAGCATCAGCCTCACCACGCAGTCCGGCAGCGTGACCACTGCAGCCCTCCGGTTCTTGGAGACCTCGGCACTTATGGCAATGGTCCCGTTCTTCACGGAGATGTCACGGATGCGGATATGACTCATCTCCTTCGGCCTTATGAAACAGTAGTACTCGATATAGCAGGCAAGGAGGAAATGCCTGTTGTGCAGTTCGCAGTATTCACGGATTTTGAGCATGACATCCTTGGGGATGACCGTCCTGTTCTTCTCGCACTTCCTCTTGCCTTGGACTGTCGTCATGCCGGCCGTGAAGTCTTCATTGACATACTTCTTTTCAAGAAGCCATGCCGCGAACGAACGGAACCACCCGAGATAGTTGTCCCTTGTCCTGGCGGACTTGCCCTCATCCATCCATATATGGTCAAGGAAGTCGGACACGACCTCGCTTTTCAACTGGTAGATGTAGTTCACGGGGCGCTCCTGCCTGTCATTCCAGGCGGAGAACACATTCAGGAAGGAGGTATAGCCATTGTAGGTCTTTATCCTCATGATGCCGTCCTCGGTGAGTTTGTACAGATATCTGAAATACTTTTCGCATACATCTCTGAACAGTACATAACTGTTGGGATTGGTCAGGGCAAGGAACGGATTCCATCCCTTGGACAATTTGGCATTGATTTCTGCTGCGACATCTGCGGCATACTTCCGTCTTGCCATTGATGGTTTCATCGGGGGAATCGCGACGCGCTTGCGGTGCAGGGACTGGAGTTCCGGGTCATAGGCATAGAACTCGACATACCAGCGCTTGCCGGTGATGAGCCTTGCGGGGGTGTACCCTGTAATCGTCCGGAGAGATACCTTTTTTTGAACAGACATTTTTTTTGAAGGGCATCCGGCAGCAGCCGTGGTGACCTCCAAGGTTTGAAAAAATTTTTGGCGCAAATCTGGCGCACTCTTTTTGCAATTAATGCCGCAACTCTTTGATTTGAAAGAAGTTGCGGCATTTTTGTAGCGGGGGAAGGACTCGAACCTCCGGCCTCCGGGTTATGAGCCCGACGAGCTACCAACTGCTCTACCCCGCGGTATTGGACTGCAAATGTATGGATAATTTTTATATCTGCAAAATTTTTTCTGTGTTTTTGCTTTTTTTGCTGTGTATTTATGGATTCAACACCGAAGTGCAACAGTCAGAGCATGTCAGAGCAAATCATAGAAAATGCGGAGCCAAATTGTATTGATATAGGATTATTTTGCTAAATTTGTATGTTCCGGTTGTCTGTTTTCTGTCCGGTCGCATCGATTGTCCGGATAGTGTGCATTTATTGTTTGTCCGGATAATTATGATCATGTATTCAGACAGTCAAAACCGGAACAGACAGATATATAATCATATATAATATTTTACGGAATATGTGGATTACCATTGTTATCCTTGTGTTGGCGGCGGCTTTCTTCGTGTCCGGGAAGTTCAGGTCGGACATTGTGGCTCTGTGTTCGTTGCTTGCCCTTCTCATTTTTCAGATATTGACACCGGAGGAGGCTTTGTCCGGATTTTCCAATCAGGTGGTCATAATGATGATAGGCTTGTTCGTGGTGGGAGGCGCGATTTTCCAGACGGGGCTTGCCAAGATGATAAGTTCGAAGATTCTGAAGCTGGCTGGCAGCAGCGAGACCAGACTTTTCCTGCTGGTGATGCTGGTTACTGGGTTCATCGGGGCTTTTGTGAGCAATACGGGGACTGTGGCTCTTATGCTGCCGATTGTGGTGAGCCTTGCGTATAATGCGGGGACAAGCCCGGGACGGCTGCTGATGCCTCTGGCCTTTGCAAGCAGCATGGGCGGAATGATGACGCTGATCGGTACTCCGCCGAACCTTATCATTCAGGATACTCTGACAGGGGCCGGTTATGAGCCTCTTTCGTTCTTTTCTTTTCTTCCGGTCGGTCTGGTGTGTCTGGCAGTTGGAATATTGGTGCTGATGCCGCTGTCCAGGATTTTTCTGTCCAAGAAAGGCAAGAAGAAGGACCGTGTGCAGGCAGGAAAGACTCTGAACCAGCTGGTGAATGAGTACGGGCTGTCGGACAATCTGTTCCGCCTGCGGGCAAAGGACGGCGGTCGGGCGGACGGGAAGACCGTCATGGAACTTGACCTGAGAAGACAATACGGACTGAATATCCTTGAGGTCAGACGGGGGGAGACTTCACAGCACAGATTCCTCAAGACTGTGACTCAGACACTTGCTTCGGCTGATACTATGATAAAGGAAGGTGATGTGCTGTATGTGTCAGGGAATGTCGACGATGTTGACAGATTTGCCAGGGAATACGGGATGGAGATGATTGACGGACATACGACAGAGCAGGCTTCAGGTTCGGGGCGGACTTTGGCTTTCTATGACATCGGCATAGCGGAAATAGTACTTATGCCATCGTCCAATATGATAAACAGCACCGTGAAGGAGGCAGGCTTCAGGGACAAGTTCAATGTGAATGTGCTTGGCATCCGGCGCAAGAATGAGTATATACTGCATGATCTTGGCGATGTGAAGATGCACAATGCCGATGTGCTGCTTGTGCAGGGGGCCTGGGCGGACATAGCCAGGCTGAGCCATGAAGATACCGAGTGGGTGGTGCTCGGCCAGCCTCTTGAAGAAGCTGCGAAGGTTACCCTTGATTATAAGGCTCCTGTGGCTGCTGTGATTCTGATTCTCATGGTGTCGATGATGGTTTTTGATTTTATACCTGTTGCGCCGGTGACAGCGGTGATGATTGCCGCGATGCTGATGGTACTTACCGGATGCTTCAGGAATGTGGAGGCTGCCTACAAGACCATCAAGTGGGAGACAATCGTGCTCTTTGCCGCAATGCTTCCGATGTCTCTTGCTCTTGAGAAGACTGGGGTGTCTGCGTATTTGTCGGGAGCCCTCGTCAGCGGTCTCGGCGATTTCGGGCCTGTGGCGCTGCTTGCCGGAATTTATTTCACGGCTTCTCTGATGACGATGTTCATAAGCAACACGGTGACGGCAGTCCTGATGGCTCCGATAGCCCTGCAGAGTGCCATGCAGCTCGGAGTAAGTCCTGTGCCGTTCCTGTTTGCCGTCACGGTTGGAGCGAGCATGTGCTTTGCATCCCCGTTTTCGACACCGCCCAATGCCCTTGTGATGCCGGCCGGACAATATTCTTTCATGGATTATATTAAAGTCGGCCTGCCCTTGCAGATAATTATGGGGATTGTCATGGTCATAGTCCTGCCGCTTCTTTTCCCTTTCTGAAATTTTTTCTGAAAAAATGAATTGTGCAGCGGTTTGGCACAATCCTGACTTAATTTTGCCTGAAATAAAGATTATGTCTTTGACAGTTTATTTGACTATTTGACAGGACAGATTTATGAAACCTTTTTTAAGACAGGCGGCAGAAAAATTCCTTGCTGAAGGGGATGTGTCCGGAAAGTGTTTTATCTTTCCGAACCGCAGGTCGCTTGTGTTTTTCCGCAAACATCTGGCTGCGGCCTTGTCCGAGGCATTTTCTTCGGCGGCTGAAGACAGAATGTCCGGCGATTCCGTTTCAGGCCCCGCTTCAGGCCCGTGTTCCGGTCCTGTTCCGGGGCAGGGTGCTCCAGTGCCGATCATAGCTCCGGAGATGCTGACCGTCAACGATTTCTTCTATAAGGTATATGATGTCGCCGTTACTGACAGGGTGACACTGCTTCTTGAACTGTACGAATGCTACAAGGCATTGAACAGAAAGGCTGAACCATTGGACGAATTCATATTCTGGGGGGATGTGATTCTCGGGGATTTCAATGATGTGGACAAATATCTCGTGGACCCGAAGCAGATTTTCACCAATGTATCGGACTACAAGGAGATGCAGGATACATTCTCGTATCTCAGCGAGAGGCAGAGGCAGGCAATTGAGGGATTCGTGAGCCATTTCAATGACAGGAGCGGCAGGCTTACGGTGCATCTGGACTCGGACAATCCGAATGTAAAGGAGCGTTTCCTGATGATATGGAACATACTGTATCCTTTGTATACATCTTTCCGCAGTCGCCTGAAGGAAAAAGGCGAGGCATATGAGGGGATGGTATACAGGGATATTGCAGAACTGATTTCCGGAAACGGCGCAGAAGATTTTGCCGAAAGGCTGCAGGCTGTATTCCCGAGGAGTGAGAAATATGTCTTTGTGGGGCTGAATGCCCTCAATGAATGCGAAAAGACTGTCTTGCGCAGAATGCGGGACCGCGGGATGGCTGAATTCTGCTGGGATTATTCAGGAAAAATGATCCGGGACAGGCGTAACAGGTCGTCCCTTTTCATGGAAGAGAATGTGCGGGAATTTCCGCAGAAATACGAATGGGATGAAGGCGGTCTCGGCATTCCGCATATCAGGATAATGAGTGTGCCCTCTTCCGTAGGACAGGTAAAGCAGATTCCGCAGATACTTTCCTCTGCAATGGCTGAAGAGGGTGTGACTCCTGATGACTGCGCCGTGGTTCTTCCCGACGAGACACTTCTCATGCCGCTGCTGAATACCATACCGCCTGACATCACTGACATTAATGTCACCATGGGATATCCTATGGCCGGCAGCGCGTTCCATACATTCATGAATGCGGTGACTGCCGTCCAGATGTATATCCGTCCATCCCGCTCATCCTCTGGGCAGAGCGATGAATTGTTCTATTATAAGCCGGTATGGACACTTTTCTCCGATGCCATTTTCAGAAAAATAATGACGGCAGATGACCGGGAGGCAGTCAGGAAAATCAAATCTGAGGTGCGCACGTATATTTCGCGTAAAGATTTGTCGGGGACTCCGCTTCTTGATCTGCTGTTTACTCCTGTGCTGCATGATCTCAATGTGCCGGACGGAGCGCAGGTTGATGCGCTTGCCGGACATCAGCTCAAAGTGGCTGCTTTCGTGGCATCTGCACTTGCGGAAGATGTTGACATGTCGGTTGAGGTGACATTTGCCAAGGAATACTGGATGAATGTGTCCAGACTCAGGGCAATCTCGCTTCATGTCAAGCCGATGACCTACATGCGGATTCTGGAGCAGCTGCTTGCCGGTGTGTCCGTTCCTTTCAATGGAGAGCCTCTGAAGGGGCTTCAGATAATGGGGCCGCTTGAGACCAGGGCTCTGGATTTCAGGAATCTTGTCATACTTTCCGCCAACGAAGGCATTTTCCCGAGAAGGAATGTCAGTTCGTCATTCATACCTCCGGAACTCAGACGGGGCTTCGGACTTCCTTCATATGAGTTCCAGGATGCAGTGTGGGCATATTATTTCTACAGGATGATTTCACGGGCGGAGAATGTGTGGATGCTGTATGATTCCCGGACCGAGGGTATGAAGTCAGGCGAAGAGAGCCGGTATATCCGTCAGCTGGAATATCACTTCCGTCTGCCTGTGGAAAGATATATTGCCTCTTCTCCGGTTAAGGCAGGCTCAGTGGCCATGGAGATAGAAAAGACAGCTGATGATGTCAGGCACATAAAGGACGGGGTACTTTCTGCGACTGCCCTGCAGAACTATCTCATGTGTCCTGCCAAATTCTACTATCAGTCCGTGCTCGGGCTTTCTGCGGAAACGGAAGTGTCCGAATCCATGGATGCCGCCATGATAGGAAAGGTCTATCACGGAGTTATGCAGCGCCTGTATTCCGGCAGGACAACTGTCGGACTGGATTATCTGGAGTCTCTTGCAGGAAGTATGTCTGAAATCAAATCCATGGTCTGGGACCTGATGCTTGAAGAACTCCACAGTCCGGAAGTATCCGGAAGAAATCTTGTCATCGGCGATGTGATAGTGAAATATGTGCTCAAGACCATAGAGCGGGACAAGGAACAGCTGGAGGCAAGAGGTTCGGGTGAATTTGAAATCCTCGGCCTTGAAAAAAGACTTGAGTGTGAGTTCGGAGGGTTCCGTTTCAAGGGCTATATCGACCGTATGGACAGTTTTGCCCCGGACGAAATCCGCGTCGTGGACTACAAGACCGGAAAAGTCCATCAGGAGGACATGCAGATAACGGAAGCCGACGGGACAAAGGCTGTGGACAAGCTTTTCGGGGACGGCCCGTTTGCCGACAAGCCTAAGATAGCGCTTCAACTGTTCATATATGACCTTCTGCTTGAAAAAAACGGCCTGTCCCATGGACGCAGGGTGATAGACTCGGTCTATTCTACTGCCCAGCTGTTCAGCGGACCTCCGGCCCAGGCAGAAGTCGGGAAGTCTTTCTATGATGCCATGTCGGGACATCTGGCCGGCCTGCTTGATGAGATTTCTGACATAAGCAAGCCGTTCAGCCGCACTGAAGACTTGTCCGTTTGCCAATATTGTGATTTCAAAGCCATCTGCGGCCGATAACAGAAGCGGAATCGGAGAGTACAAGAACAGGAGCGGAATCGCGACGGGCCTCCGGCGGGAGGCGGTGGAGGGGCCGTTCCCCACCGGGGAAACCGCGCAGCGGAGGGGGTATTCAGAATTCCATATCTGATACTCACCTCTGAGAAAATATAAAATAGGAGAGTACAAGAACAGGAGCGGAATCGCGACGGGCCTCCGGCGGGAGGCGGTGGAGGGGCCGTTCCCCACCGGGGAAACCGCGCAGCGGAGGGGGTATTCAGAATTCCATATCTGATACTCACCTCTGAAAAAATATAAAACAGGAGAGTATCAGATATGGAATTGATGAAAGCTTCAGCCGGCTCCGGCAAGACATTCAACCTTGCCAGAAAATATATCACCCTGCTTTTCAAGAAGCAGGACCGCTATGCCTACAAGCATATTCTTGCAGTGACTTTTACCAACAAGGCTACGGACGAGATGAAGAGCAGAATCATGAAAGAGCTCTTCATCCTCTCCACGGCTCCGGAACAGTCGGGATATCTCAAATATTTTATGCCGTCAATGTTCCCGGCTTCCGAAACTGCGGAGATTGACCCCGATGACTTCATTACGGAGCTTCCGGGAAGAAAGGGGCTGCCGGTGACCCTTGATTCCCTGTCTGAGTGCGCTACGGACATGCTGTGCAGCATTCTTCATGACTACAGCGCATTCTCTGTAAGTACCATAGACAGATTCTTCCAGCAGACTCTCCGGGCGTTTTCAAGGGAAATAGGTCAGTTCGCTTCATATCAGGTGGAGCTGGACAAGGATTCTCTCGTGTCTGAAAGTGTGGACAGGGTGCTTGACTCTTTGGACGAGAATGATACGCTTAAGCTGAAATGGCTGACTGACAGTGTGATGGAACAGATAGAGCAAGACGGGAAATACAATCTTGAATCAAGTCTGGTGTACATTGCCTCAAGGCTTAAGTCAGACGAGCACAGGGCGCTTGTTGAGAAATTCGGTGTGGATGAAGAAAAAATCTATTCAAGGGAGAGGCTTGCCGAAATAAAGAAATCCTGCAGGAGGACAATCCGTGAGTTTGCAGATGCGGTGAAATCATCGGCCGAAGAAATCCTCAGGCTTCTTGCAGATGCGGGCGTCAGACCTGAAGACTTCAAAAACGGCTTCATGAAGATTTTGTACGGCTATGCAGAGCTCGGACCGGGCGATTGCATCGAAGCCCCGACGGCCGCATTCATGGCCCGTGCATCTGATCATGAACAGTGGTTCGCGAAAGCAAAGGCCGGGAAGCTTCTGCCTTCAGTCTATCCGCTTCTTGAGGCTCCGCTTGAGGATTTCTGCTCGCTGTTCGGGGAGAAGTTCAGAATCTACCGTACGGCATTGATTCTTGACGGACAGCTCTATGGGCTGGGAGTCACGGCTGACCTGTACCGGGAGTTTGGGGCGCTTATGAAAGAGAAGAATGTACTGAGCATAGATGATTCCAATACTATTCTGAAAGACATCATAGACGGTTCTGACGCCCCGTTCATATACGAGAAAACAGGCACAAGGTATGAGAATTTTCTTCTGGACGAATTTCAGGATACATCCAGGATACAGTGGGACAATTTCCGCCCTTTGCTCCAGAACAGCGAGGCACAGGGCTTTGACAATCTTCTTGTCGGGGATGTGAAGCAGAGCATATATCGTTGGAGGGGGTCGGACTGGAATCTTCTTGACTCTGAAGTCCAGAATGAATTTCCGAAGGCAAAAGAGAAAAATCTTGACACAAATTACAGGAGTTGCAGGAATATAGTCAATTTCAACAACAGTTTCTTTCCTTATGCCGCAGATATTCTTGATGGCCAGTACGGGCCGCAGTCCGGGCGTAAGGTTTCTGAAATTTATTCCGATGTGATGCAGAGACTTCCGGACAACCGGACGGAGGACGGGGAAGTCAGTCTTATGTTCTGTCCTCGTGAAGAGGAGCCGGGGAAGGTCCTTGAAACTGTCCGGATGCTCAGGAAAAGGAACATTCCGTTCAGGGACATTACCGTCCTTGTCCGCAATAATGTCTCCGGAGCCGTGATTGCGACGTATCTGATTGAAAATGATGTTCCGGTGCTGACTGATGATTCACTGAAGGTGAAGTCTTCCGTGACTGTCAGAAGATTGTGTTCCCTGCTGTCCCTTGCGGACAATCCTGCAGACAGGGTGAACGGGTATCTTGCCGGGACTCTTGACATTTCTGTTCCGGAGAACTGCCATTCCCTGACCGATATGTGCGAGGCCCTGCTTCGGGGGCTGCGGCAGGCTGACCCGCAGTTGTTTGACAGCGAGGTGCTGTATGTCCAGTCATTCATGGACGCTCTTCAGGATTATGTCTCCCTCAACGGGAATTCTCTGCACGATTTCCTCAAGTCGTGGGCGGAGGCTGATCCCGCCATATCGTCGCCGTCATCCGGTGATTCATTGCGGGTGATGACTATTCATAAGGCCAAGGGGCTGGATTTCAAATATGTGATTTTTCCGTATGTTGAAACTGTCAATCTTTTCAAGGCCGGGAACCGCTGGTGCCGTCCGGAGTTTTCCGGTACTCCGCTTGAGTCCGCATCGGACGGCCTCTATGATGTCAAACTTTCATCCAAAAGTGACAAGACCCTATTTGCAGACGACTACCGCACTGAACTGAAAATGCAGTATGTCGACAACATTAATGCAATATATGTCGCTCTGACAAGGGCCGTCAAAGGAATGTATCTGATCGCAAAGTTGCCGTCGGAAAGCATCCGCGATGGGGCCGGAGCCGGATATGCCGGTCCGTTTTCGGATTTTTCTCAGATATTGTACTGCTTTGCCGTGCGCCGGTCCGGGCAAGAAGCCACTGATGTTCCGGATGGTCCCGGAGACGGGATGCCGGACAGGTGTCCGAAGCTGTACTTCTCGGAGGAGGATGACGGGACAATCGTATATTCCACGGATTTCCGGACCGATGCGGGGCAGCCTGTTGCGGAGAATGGAGCGGAGAGAGCAGGGGAAGTAAAGCCGGCCGTCAGAAGTGTGCCGTCGGCATATCCGTCATGGCCGCTGAATCTGCAGGGAAGTGACCGTCTGAAATTCAGGACGGACTCGCTGGATTTCTTTTCCAGGGACGGACTTGTCGGCGCCGGGGTTTCTGACAGGCTTAGGGGAATCGTCCTTCATGGCATTCTGTCCCGTGTTGAGGTCCCGTCAGACCTCAGGCAGGCAGTGGACGAATCCGTCAGGTCCGGAGAACTAAGCCCGGAAGAAGGGGAGAGGGCGTACGGGATGCTTTCAGAAAGGATTGCCTCCGCCGCAAAAAACGGATGGTTCGATGCCGGCCGCAATTATGCTTCCGTTCTCAGGGAAGTGACCCTCATGGATACTGACGGCAGCCTCTGCCGCCCGGACAGGGTGATTCGGCAGAAGGACGGCGGCATCATGATAGTTGACTATAAATTTGCACACCGGGAGCCTGCTTCTGACCGGAGATACATGCGTCAGGTTGCCGGGTATGCGGACATCTTCCGGCGCATGGGGTACAAGTCGGTGAAGACCGCCGTCTGGTATGTGCCGGATGATGAAGTGGTATGGGGATAAATATGATTACTGCAAAAGACATGAAATCTGAAGAAATGAAAGAAAATCCGGCCGTTGCCGGAAGTCAGGTGCTGGATATGGACAAGGCTGTCGGCGATGACGGCAGGTGGGAGACCCTCAGCAGCGAATATCTGTTCAGGCGGCCCTGGCTGACCGTAAGGCATGACAAGGTGAGGCTGCCTGACGGCAGAGTCAACCCGGAATTCTATGTGCTGGAATATCCTGACTGGGTGAATGTAATCGCAATTACGGAAGACGGGGACTTTGTGATGGAGCGTCAGTTCCGCCAGGGGTTGGGAAAGACATGCTACGAAATCCCTGCGGGTGTAATGGAAAAGGGAGAGACTCCGCAGCAGGCTGCCAGAAGAGAGCTCGGGGAAGAGACCGGATACGGCGGGGGAGAATGGAAGGAGCTCATGGTCATATCCGGCAACTGCAGCACCACGAGCAACCTGACGCATTGTTTTCTGGCTGTCGGGGTGAAGAAACTTTCCGGCCAGCACCTTGACAGCACGGAAGACCTCAGGGTCTGCCTCATGTCCCTCGGGCAGGTGCGCATGCTGTTGACAGGAGACAAAATAAGGCAGTCACTGATGGCTGCCCCACTATGGAAATATTTTGCGGAAAATCACCTGCTCTGATGCATATTGGTCATGCGGCAGGCAGGTGTTTTCTGTCTGGCATCAGAGCACGGAGATCAGCTCGACGGTGAAGACGAGGGCGCTGTATGGAGGGATTGCCCCCGGAGCCCCATGTTCGCCGTATCCGAGATTGTATGGGATGTAGAGTTCCCATTTCGAGCCCTCGGACATGAGCTGAAGAGCTTCTGTCCATCCTGCAATCACCTGGTTGACACCGAATACTGCGGGCTCGCCCCTGTCGTATGAGCTGTCGAACTTCGTGCCGTCAGGGAAGGTGCCGCAGTAGTGGCATTTTACCTTGTCCTTCGGGCCCGGCTTCTTCCCGGAACCTTCAGTGAGAACTTTATACTGCAGGCCGCTCGGAAGGACTTTTACACCTTCTTTCCCTGCATTTGCAGCGAGGAATTCCTCTCCTTCCTTTTTCATTGCGGCTCCCATTGCGGCTGCTTCAGAACGCTGCTTATTTTCAATGTCTGCGAAATATTTGTCCAGAAGGCCGGCAGCCTCATCGAAAGAGATTTCAGGCTTTGCTCCCGTGAGTACGGCTTTGAGTCCTGATACAAAATCTTCGAAAGCCACTTCCTTCACTCCTGACGAAATCATGTTGTGGGCGATGCTCATGCCCAATGCATAACTGTTCTTGTCCATAATTGCTATATTTACAAGCGGCAAATATAGTGAAAATCGTGCTTGCGGAATATCCGAATTTGATTAAATTTGTCGTCTTTCATTCCGGTGCAGGTCGGGAGCAAAATGGCAAAGGTATGGTACTCATAATGGAAAGCGGGGCGACGAAGACTGACTGCTGTCTTCTGGATGCGGAAGGCGGAGTGCGTTCCCGCTTCAGGATAGCCGGCCTGAATATGGCTGCGGCGGATACTTTGTCGGTGTCCCGGGCGATGCTTGACGCTGTTTCTTTTGTGTCCGATGCCGGATTTGATGCTTCGGGAGATGTCGGGGAACTTTTTTTTTATGGGGCCGGCATAACTGATGCTTTTCCGTCCGGGGCTGATGCCGTCATGGAGGCTTTTCCGTCGGCGATCTGTCACTTCCATTCGGATCTTCTTGCGGCAGCCCGCGGTTTGTGCGGAAAGCAGCCGGGGATTGCGGCAATCCTCGGGACAGGTTCAAACAGCTGTCTGTATGACGGAAATAAAATAGTGAAGAATATTCGTCCGGGAGGCTTTGTGCTCGGAGATGAGGGCAGTGCCGCATCTCTCGGGCGGATGTTTCTTTCGGACTATATAAAGGAATTGCTTCCGGCAGAAGTCTCGGATGATTTCGGGGAGACATACGGCCTTGACTATAACAAGATTGTGAACTTTGTATACAAAGGTGCGCATCCTGCTGCAGACATGGCCGCCTTTGCCCCGTATATCATGAAATGGAAGGACAATCCGTATATACATGAGATGATTTGCAGGAATTTCCGGAATTTTATCGAAAGGTCATTGCTCAGATACGGCAATGGGGAGGACCGGGTGTCCGTGACTGGTTCGTTCGGGTACGCCTGCCGGGGCATTCTCGGAAGTATCGGAGAGGAATACGGGCTAAGGTTCGTCAGGTTCGCACCTGCTCCGATGGACGGACTTCTGCTGTACCATAATGGGAAACAATCAATTAAAGGGATTGGTGATGTATAAGGAGAATTATCCGTCGAAACTTCTCGCAGACGCGGTGGATGCGATAAATATGCTTCCGGGGGTCGGAAAGAGAAGTGCGTTGAGGCTTGCCCTGCATCTTCTGCGTCAGCCGCAGGAGAATGTGCACCACTTTACGTCAGCAATCAACCGGCTCAGGGATGATGTCAGATATTGCCGCGTATGCAGGATGATTTCTGACGATGACGTGTGTTCCATCTGCTCGGATCTTTCCCGGGACAGGAATACCGTATGTGTGGTGGAGAGTGTGAGGGATGTGATGAGCATTGAGAATACGGGACAGTACCATGGCCTGTATCATGTGCTTGGCGGCATCATATCGCCGATTAACGGCGTGGGGCCTTCGGACCTGACAATCCGGGAACTTGTGGACAGGGTGGCTGCCGGGTGCGGCTGCAGTCCCGGCAGTCCCGCAGGAACAGCCCCGCTTCCGGAGGGTGGAATGGAAGTGATACTTGCATTGAGCGGAGATGTGGAGGGTGAGACCACTGCATTCTATATTTACAGGCAGATTGAAAAATATGGAGTGAAGGTATCGTCGCTTGCCCGAGGGCTTGGCTTCGGGGACGACCTTGAATATGCGGACGAACTTACGCTGGGAAGGTCGATTGTCAACAGACAGATTTTCCGTCCGTGAAGTCCTCGGACACGGGACGGAAAAGAACCTTGCCCGGGAAATTTTCAACAGGCAAAAGGATCTTACTATGAATTTCATTGAAATCTTGCTTCTGTCGCTTTCGTTGAGCGTGGATACTCTTGTCGTGTCGATGAGCGGAAGCGTGTCACTGGGGCGCATGTCCCCTTCTAAAGTGCTGAAAGTCTCCCTGGCTTTCGGCATCATGCAGGCCGGACTGATTTTTGCCGGCTGGCTTTTAGGTGCTTCCGTGGCTTCGTTCGTCCATCAGGCGGCACATATAATCGGGTTTGTGATACTCCTTTATATCGGCGGTTCAATGATATGGTCTGCAGTCAGGAAGTCCGATGAGAATGTCTGTCTGAACGGAATGAGGCATCTGCTTCTGGCTGCGTTTGCCACGAGTGTGGATGCATTTGCCGTGGGAGTGTCGCTGGCCATGACAGGGATGGAATTTTCTCCTGCGATTTCTCTCACGGTCGCCGTCTTCGCCATGACTGTCCTTGCGGCCGTATTCGGAGTTGTCTGCGGCAGCCTTGTCGGCTGCAGGTTCGGGACACCGGCAAGAGTCGCCGGAGGCCTCGTGCTCATAGCCATAGGCATCCGGCTCCTGATATGATTTCAGGGTGATGTCAGGTAAACATAAAATTTGAAATTTCATCAGAAATCCATACTTTTGCCAGTCTGTATCAATTATGTCAAACTTTTCCGACTGCGTGCCGGAACAAAACTGAAGTCGTTATGATTGAAATCTTCTACAAGTCAAACGGTCAGATGCTGATGTCGCAGTCGGAGGACATGTTCAGGAGCCTGAAGATGCAGGATGTGGTCTGGATAGACCTTTTCGCGCCTTCTGGAGACGAAAAGCGGGCTGCGGAGGCTTTTGTCGGGACTACAATCCAGAGCCGCGCGACAGCCGAAGAAATCGAGAGTTCGTCAAGGTTTTCAGAGACGGAGAACGCCATTTTCGCCAATACCAACTTCCTTATTCCGGGACCGGAGGAGTATTCAATGGAGGCGGTCTCATTCATCATCACCGGAAATGTACTGACTACCCTCAGGGAATGTCCGCTCAGGAGTTTCACCGACCTTCAGCGCAGGATGCTCGCTTTCCCGAAGATGTATCCGTCGGGATTCCGGGTGTTCGTGAGCATACTTGAGCAGAGGATTGACCTTGATGCCGACATGATTGAGCTCATGTCCAAGGAAATAGAGCAATACAACAGGAAAGTCAGCCTCGGCGAGGACATCAACGAGGAGTTCCTCCTTGACATCAACCAGCTGCAGGAGAACACGATGCTGGTGCGCGAGAACATAGTCGACAAGCAGCGTGTCATATCGAGCCTGCTCAAGAGCAGCAAATACCCGCATGAGCTCCAGTCAAAGCTGAATGTGATGCTGAAGGACATATCGTCCCTCATCAACCATACCAATTTCGGATTTGAGAGGCTGGAGTATCTGCAGAATACCGTGATAGGTCTTATCAATCTGGACCAGAACAAGATAATGAAAGTCTTCACTCTCGTTTCCCTTCTGTTGATGCCGCCGACCCTGATTGCGAGCTTCTATGGCATGAATGTGGTGCTCCCGATGACCGGCACAAATTGGGACTGGGCGATAATATTGGGGCTGATGCTGCTGTCGTTCGGCATGATTCTGCTGATATTCAAGAAGAGGAGAATGCTCTGAAGAGACATGGATATGATATGAAAGTGTGATATTAAGGCACAGAAAAGTTTGACAATACGGAATTTATGCATATATTTGCGCGCCTTTTGACCGGGTGCGCATTTTTTTGCCCCGGCAAGGCATGGAAATAAAGTCAAACCCACTAATTTGTTTTAATTTACATTATTATGGAAGAAAACAAGACAGTTGTTGCGGAGGAGACTCCGGTGGCTCAGGCAGCAGAGACTCCTGCAGCAGAGGCTCCCGCAGCAGAAAAGACCAGCAGCCCGGTGCTGAACGCTTCGGTAGATCCGGACAAGTTCGACTGGGATTCATTTGAAAACGACGGCGACATCTACGGCAAGGAAGACAAGAAGGCTGTCGCACAGGAGTATGACAAGACCCTCTCGAAAGTAGTCGAGAACGAAGTTGTGGAGGGTGTAGTCACAGCCATCAGCAAGAGGGAAGTCATCGTGAACATCGGCTACAAGAGCGAAGGTGTCATCATGGCTCCTGAGTTCCGCTACAATCCTGATCTGAAGGTCGGAGACAAGGTGGAAGTGTATGTCGAGACCGCCGAAGACAAGAAGGGGCAGCTCGTCCTCTCTCACAAGAAGGCACGCGCTCTCCGCTCCTGGGATATGGTCAACCAGGCATACAACAACAATGAAATCGTCAAAGGTTATGTCAAGACCCGTACAAAGGGCGGCATGATTGTCGACATCTTCGGCATCGAGGCCTTCCTTCCGGGCTCACAGATTGACATCAAGCCTATCAGGGACTACGACCAGTATGTCGACACTACAATGGACTTCAAGATTGTCAAGATCAACCAGGAGTTCCGGAATGTGGTCGTTTCCCACAAGGCCCTCATCGAGGCAGAGCTCGAGCAGCAGAAGAGCGAGATCATCAGCAAGCTCGAGAAAGGACAGGTACTCGAGGGTACTGTAAAGAACATCACTCCTTACGGTGTATTCGTGGACCTCGGCGGTGTGGACGGACTCATCCACATCACAGACCTTTCATGGGGCCGCATCAATCATCCGGAGGAAGTCGTGCAGCTTGACCAGAAGATCAGGGTCGTTATCCTTGACTTTGACGAGGCCAAGAAGAGAATCGCCCTCGGACTCAAGCAGCTTACCGTACATCCTTGGGATGCCCTTGACCCGAACCTCAAGGTCGGCGACAAGGTGAAAGGCAAAGTTGTCCTCATCGCTGACTACGGCGCATTCGTTGAGATCGAGCCGGGCGTAGAAGGCCTCATCCATGTCTCCGAGATGTCATGGTCTCCGAGACTCCGCATCGCACAGGATTTCCTGAAGGTGGGAGACGAAGTTGAGGCCCAGATTCTTACACTCGACAGGGAAGAGAAGAAGATGTCCCTCGGACTCAAGCAGCTTGTGCCTAATCCATGGGAGAACATCCGCGAGAAATATCCTGTAGGCTCCAAGCATACTGCCGTTGTGCGCAACATCACCAACTTCGGTGTATTCGCGGAACTTGAGGAAGGCATCGAAGGTCTTGTGCACATCAGCGACATTTCGTGGACCAAGATCAAGCATCCGTCAGAGTTCGTTCAGCCGGGAGACAAGATTGATGTTGTCATCCTTGACTTCGACGAGGAGAACCACAAGCTCAGCCTCGGCCACAAGCAGCTTCTCCCTAACCCATGGGATGAGGTCGAGAGCAAATTCTCTGTCGGCACTGTGCATGACGGCAAGATTGCCTCAATTTCAGACAAGGGCGCCACTGTAACCCTTGACAACGATGTGGAGGCATTCTGCAGCAGCAAGGAACTTGTCAAGGAAGACGGCACAATGCCGGTTGCGGGCGATGTGCTTCCGTTCAAGGTCACTGAACTCAAGCGCAGCACAAAGAGAATCACTCTTTCTCATGTGAAGACTTATGCTGCAGTTGAGGAGAAGAAGGTTGAAAGACCTGCTTCTGAATCAGACAATACCAAGAAGGCAGTAAAGAAGATCAACTCCAATATTGAGAAGACGACTCTCGGTGACATCACTGAGCTTGCCGCCCTCAAGGACAAGCTTGAGAAAGGCGAGTAATCTTCTCTGCCGATGAACTTTACACTCAACATATTGGGCACGGCTTCGGCCCTGCCCACTATGAAAAGATATCCAAGCGCCCAAGTGCTCGATGTGCGGGGGCGCTTGTTTTTGTTTGACTGCGGCGAAGGGACGCAGATGCAGATGCGCAGGATGAGACTCTCCTATCTCAACATCGGTACCGTCTGTCTGTCGCATCTTCACGGGGACCATGTCTTCGGCATCTTCGGCCTTCTGTCCACGATGGCTCTCATGGGCAGGACCTCGCACCTTGACATTTTCGCCCCGAAGGATTTCGGCAAGGTGCTGAAATTCTGGAAGACGGCTTTCGGGGAAGGAATGAGATTCGAGGCCGAGCATCATGTGCTGTCGGCTGATGCTCCCGAGACCGTATGGGAATCCCGCAATGCCGAGCTGCTTGCATTCCCTCTCAATCACAGGGTGGAGGCCTACGGCTTCATCCTGAGGGAAAAGGAGCCGATGCCCAATGTCCGTAAGGATGTGATAGAAAAATACGGTCTGACTATAGCGGAAATTGCAGCCCTCAAGAGAGGCGAAGATGTGGTCCGACCCGCCGGCATTGACGCTGAACCGGGACCGGAGAACGGGTTCATGCGATTCTCGGGAGGTCCGGAGCCTCTCGTCATAAGCTGCCGGGAAGCGACATATCGTCCATACATTCCGCGTAGCTATGCCTATTGCAGTGATACCGCGCCGTTCCCGCGGCTGCATGAATGGGTCGGAGGAGTGACTCTGCTGTATCATGAGGCGACATTCCCGGAGGAACTTTCTGACATGGCGGCCAAGACATATCATTCCACAGCAAGGCAGGCGGCCGAGTGTGCCAGGGATGCCGGGGCCGGCAGGCTTCTGATAGGCCATTATTCGTCCCGCTACCCGGATGTTTCAGTCTTCCTGAAGGAGGCGCAGGAGATATTTCCGGATACTGTCCTTGCGAATGAAGGTGATGTCATAGAAGTTCCTCTCAGAAAATTCCGCATTTGATTTCATCGTCATTTTGTATAAATTTGCACACTTCGGATATTTTGACAGAACATGTTACGGATATTTGTCAGAATGGCATAATTTTAATTTTTCAGGAATGGACTTCAGAATCCGTACAATATTCCGCACCTGGCTCATTGCGCTGCTGCTTTTTGCCGGGAGCATAGTGTCAAAGGCGGAGAAATCCCCGCAGCAGACATATATTGATACATACTCGAGGACTGCTGTGGCAGAAATGTACCGCAGCGGTGTCCCTGCCAGCATTACCCTTGCGCAGGGGATGCTTGAATCCTCCAACGGCAGGTCGGAGCTTGCTGTCAAGGGAAACAATCATTTCGGAATCAAGTGCCATGACTGGACAGGGCGGAAAATGTATTATGACGATGACCGTAGAGGCGAATGCTTCCGCGTATATGCCTCGGCATGGGAGTCGTTCCGGGATCATTCTGATTTTCTGAGATACAGGGACAGATACAAGTCTCTTTTTGACCTGGACATAACGGATTACCGCGGCTGGGCCTACGGCCTCAAGAGGGCCGGATATGCAACCGACCCTGCGTATCCCCGCAAACTGATAAAGCTGATAGAGGACTACGGGCTCGACAGATTTGACACCATGCCTTCAAGCTACGGGGCCGGTTCTGAAGACAATGGCAAAAAGTCCAGAAAGGCCAGGGCAAAGGAAAAGGACGATGTGCCTGCCGCTTTGCCTGAATCTCCGTCTGAACTGGAGCAGGCTCTGCCGCTGGACAGAAGTGAAGGAAAGAAATTCAATTTCTCACTTTCACGCCAGCTGTATTCACAGAACGGGGTTCCTTTCGTCTATTCCGTGCCTGGGGAGACTTATTCCGATATAGCCAGGGCCAATGGACTGTTCAGGAAAGAAATCCTCAGGTTCAATGACCTGACCGAAGAGAGCGACCTGCTCCCGGGGACGGTCGTCTATCTGCAGAAAAAGAAAAAGCAGGCGGCAAAGAATATACAAATGCATATTGTTGACGGGGACGAGTCTCTGAGGGACATAGCCCAGAGATATGGAGTCCAGATGAAGAGTCTGGAGAAGATGAACTCCTTTGTTCCCGGCACTGAACTCCGTGAGGGAGATGTAGTCAAACTGAGAAAAAGGTAAACAGATATGAAAAGAAAAAGCGGAGAAAACCATGAGAATCGGAAGGTCAGCCGGTTTCTGCTGAATGCCGTCATGGTTGCAGTACTTGCGGCGGCAGTTTTTTTTGTCGGCAGATATATGGCAGACAACAGGATGGAGAATTTCTCCGAAAGATATGTCCTCTATGTCCGTCCGGGCATGTCATCTGACGCTATCACGGATTCTTTGTGCAGGGGCGCAGGTGCCTTGCGGAAAGGCAGCGTGATGCGCAGCGCCGCCAAAGAGAATCTCCCGGAAAGAGCCAGGCCGGGCCGCTATGTCATTGAACCTTCATATACGGCCGTATATGCCATAAGGATGATATGCAACGGCTGGCAGACTCCACAGAATCTTACTTTGGCCGGTACAATCCGCAGCAAAGGGAAGCTTGCCGCAGTCATTGACCGGCAGATGATGGTGGATTCTGCGCAGGTGGCGGATGCCCTTGATGATGCTGCCTTCCTGGAGCAATATGGTTTCACTCCCGAGAATGTCTTCGCCCTTTTCCTTCCGGACACTTATGAAATGTACTGGACGGCATCAGTCAAGGACATTTTTGACCGTTTCAAGAAGGAATATGATGCATTCTGGACACAAGAGCGTGTGTCCAAGGCCCGCAGGCAGGGCCTCTCTCAGATGGAGGCATCCGTCATGGCCTCAATCGTCAGCGGTGAGACACTTCAGAAATCGGAGTATCCGGTGATTGCCGGGGTATATCTCAACAGGCTCCACAAAGGCATGAAGCTTCAGGCCGATCCGACCATAGCATTCTGTTATGACTATACGCTTGACAGAATATTCAAGAAGCATCTCAGGATAGACTCACCTTATAATACATACAAGTATGCCGGTCTTCCTCCTGCCCCCATCAATGTCCCGTCCAAGGCCTGCATCGATGCTGTCCTCAATCCTGACACTCACGGTTATATCTATTTCTGCGCCAGTCCTGCCTTTGACGGTACACATCGTTTCGCTGTCACATACGGGGAGCATCTGAAGAATGCCCGGGAGTTCCAGCGGGCTCTTACTGCCCGTCAGCGGGAGCGTGACCGTCAGGCTTCATGACCGGCTGCTTTAAGTTTTTCTCCGATGATTCTTGCCGAGCAGGCTATAAGGTCTTCGCACGGACGCTTTCTGTAATATTCCGGAGTCCTGTCCGAGGGCTCGGGTGACTCCTGTTTCAGTGCCGCCGGTTTCCCTAAGAGTTCCTTGCATACAATCGAACCGTTCTTTTCCCTGAACTTCCCCGCGATTTCCTGCACAAGGGCATAGTTGGCCGTCCTGTCGGTCTTCACCGAAGGGTCTGCCGCAGGCGAGATGAAGCCTGCAATCATGAACATGGCGCTCACCGAGCCGCACACTTCCCTGAGCCGGCCCATTCCTCCTCCGAATCCGGAAGTGAGCACAGCCGCGGTCTGGGGATCAAGTCCGATGACATCGGCATACGCCAGCAGCACCGACTGGCAGCAATTGTATCCGTGCTTCCTGAAGTTGTCTCTTGCGGCCTGCACCCTTTCTTCAATGTCGAAGTCCGCGCTGA
The DNA here is from genome assembly GCA_949286415.1 of uncultured Bacteroidales bacterium. Taxonomy (GTDB): domain Bacteria; phylum Bacteroidota; class Bacteroidia; order Bacteroidales; family UBA932; genus Cryptobacteroides. The sequence goes on along the minus strand of CASEBV010000023.1, from coordinate 49,504 downwards.
TTCTTATCTTCGGATTTTCCATTGTATGTATGTGAATTTGTCTGAAGTGTCCTTAGGAATAATGTCGGGGCGAAAATAATCATTTTTCCGCAAAGTATGGCCGATGGCATTTTGAGATTGCCGCCGGGCGCGGCTCTGAATATCTGCCCATATCATGATTCCTGTATTGAAAACAGGGAAATTTTTTCTATCTTTGAGCGTTTTTTACAAAACAGTATGCCTATGGTATAGCAAAACCACATTATGTTTCCGGAGGATTCCGACATGGTGTCTGCCCGGCGAGAAGGAATAACAATTAAACAATAACCGATAAAAATATGGTAAATCCGATTATCACAAGATTTTCTGCATTTGCAGGAGTCGTGCTGATGTCACTGGGGGGGGCTGCGGCCAATGCCCGTACTTCTGATGTCGGCAATGCTTTGGACCGGGCAGAGACCCGGACAGAACTGGTGACGGGACAGCAGGCTGTGAACGGGCCTGTGACAGTCACGGGAACAATTACAGACCAGTCTGGTCTTCCGGTGCCGGGAGCCGCAGTCATGGTGGCAGGCACCAACATCGGGGTCGTTTCTGACCTTGACGGAAAATATTCGCTTACAATAGATTCTCCGGAGGCTGACACTCAGCTCCAGGTGAGCATCCTCGGCTACGAGACACAGACTCTGCCTCTGAACGGCCGGGCTGTGGTCAATGTCGTCCTGAATGAGGAGAGCACTCTCCTTGAGGGCGTAGTCGTGACTGCCCTCGGTATTGAAAGGGAGGAGAAGGCATTGAGCTACAATGTGCAGGAAGTATCCAGCGACATTGTCAACACCGTGAAGGACGCCAACTTCGTCAACTCCCTCTCCGGAAAGGTGGCCGGTCTCCAGATTTCGCAGAGCTCCTCGGGAGCAGGCGGTTCCACCCGCGTCATCATGCGAGGCGTCAAGTCCATCAGCGGCAACAACAACGCCCTCTATGTAGTGGACGGTATCCCGATGCCGAACCTCCGTGCAACCCAGGTGTCCGGTATACAGGAGACTCCAGACGGAGGTGACTTCGAGGGTATCTCCAACCTCAACCCGGAGGACTTCGAGTCGATGACAGTCATGACAGGCGCTACTGCGGCTGCCCTCTATGGTTCTCAGGGCGCGAACGGAGTCATCCTCATCACCACGAAGAAAGGCTCCGAGGGGAAAGTGAGAGTCAACTATTCCAACAACACGACTTTCTCAAGTCCTTTCGTCCTGCCTCAGTTCCAGAATACCTACGGCACTGACGCCACTGCACCGAGCATGAGCTGGGGTGCCAAGCTCGCAACCCCGTCTGACTATGACCCGAGGGACTTCTTCCAGACAGGCTTCAATACTACCAACGCCCTGTCTGTGTCAGGCGGCACAGAGCGCAACCAGACATACATTTCCCTCGCATCGACCAATTCAAGGGGAATCATCCCGAACAATGTATACAACAGATACAATGTGTCGATGCGCAATACCACCGAACTGGTCAAGGACAAGCTTACCCTCGATCTGAGCGCAAGCTACATGAAGCAGTACAAGCGCAATCCTACCGTGCAGGGACAGTATCACAACCCTCTTGTCCCGATTTATCTTTTCCCGCGCGGCGCGGACATCACCAAGTATCAGATATATGAGAGATGGGATCCTGCCCAGGGCATCATGGCCCAGTTCTGGGATCTGAACTTCCTTGACGGAGCGCAGAACCCTTACTGGGAGACCAACCGCAATCTCTTCGAGAACACAGCCCACAGATATACCCTCAACGGTACTCTCAAGTGGCAGATCACCGACTGGCTGAGCGTGATGGGAAGGGCCCGTCTTGACAACACGGTGATGAACTATACCAGGAAGATATACGCATCATCGAACACTCTGTTTGCTTCCGAATACGGAAACTATCAGGACAATACCATCACCCACAACAATTTCTACGGAGATGTGCTCCTGACGTTCGACAAGTCATTCTTCGACAACAGTCTTTCCGTTCTCTTCAACCTCGGAGCCAGCATCACGGACGATGTACACAAGGGAACAGGATTCGAAGGCCATCTCGCCAACATTCCGAACATGTTCTCCGTGAACAACATCGATATGACTCATTCCCAGACATTCGCCTACACTGACAGGTACCATGACCAGAACCAGGCCATCTATGCCACCCTGCAGCTCGGCTACAAGGGAATGCTCTATCTCGATGCGACATTCCGCAATGAATGGGCCTCACAGCTTGCATTCACACAGCATCTCAATATCCCGTATCCTTCAGTCGGACTTTCTGCCGTCATTTCTTCAATGACAGACTTGTCCAAGGCCGGAATCTCATTCCTGAAGGTGCGTGCGTCATACGCTGAGGTCGGCAATGCTCCGCAGCGCTATATCACAAGCGTCAATACTCCGGTGAACAAGGGCGGTCTCATTTCTTCAGACACATATGCTCCGGCAGTCAACCTTACTCCAGAGCGCACGAAGTCAGTGGAGGCCGGGCTCAATGTGAAGTTCCTCGACGACATGATATGGCTGGACGCCACATACTACAATACCAATACCTACAACCAGCTCTTCCAGTATGATGCACCGCCGAGCACAGGCTACAAGCAGGCATACATCAATGCCGGCAAGGTAAACAACTGGGGTATCGAGGCATCCCTCGGATTCAAGAACACATGGAGGAATTTCTTCTGGTCCACATCCTTCACATTCTCCATGAACAGGAACAAGATTGTGGAGCTCGTTCCTGAAGGCACAAGGGATGTGTCCGGCAATCTCGTGACTGTGGATGAGGTCAACATGGACTACGGCGGATACCGCATGAAGATAACTCCTGGCGGCTCCATCGGCGACTTCTATGTTAACGGCCTCAAGACCGATGACCAGGGACGCATCTATGTGGACCCGAACTCCAATACCGTGACTGTCGACGCCAACACATGGATATACGGCGGTAACACCGAAGCCAAGGCGAGAATCGGCTGGAACAACCAGTTCTCATGGAAAGGCATCAACCTCGGTATCCTCATCGATGCCCGCATCGGAGGTCAGGGTGTGTCTGCCACGCAGGCATTGCTTGACCGCTTCGGCGCCTCCCAGGCTTCTGCCGATGCCCGTGACGAAGGCGGGGTATGGATTTCCGAGGACCAGTTCATCCCTGATGCGAAGACATTCTACTCCAACAGCGGAAACGGCATGTCCATGCTCTCGCACTATGTGTACAGCATGACAAATGTGCGCCTGCGCGAACTCAGCATCGGATATGATTTCCCTCGTTCGTGGTTCAAGGACAAGCTCGGGCTTTCCGTGTCGCTTGTCGGCCGCAACCTGTGGATGATCTACTGCAAGGCTCCGTTCGACCCTGAACTCACTGCCTCCACAGGCACATATTATCAGGGACTCGACTATTTCATGCAGCCGAGCACGAGAAATCTCGGATTCAGCGTTAAGCTTCAATTCTAAAACATGAGCAAGATGAATATGAACAAGATAATAAGAGCCGGAGCCATTGCGGCGACTGCCGCACTTGCCCTGGCCTGCACCAAGTCATTTGAGAAATTCAACACCAATCCGGATGCCGTGCAGGAAGTGGACGTGAAGTCCTATATCACTACAATGCAGATGGATGCGATCATCCCGTGCAGCGATGTCGGTGCTAATGCATACCAGAGGGCATGCGACCTCATCGGCAACGGGTATGCCGGATATTTTGCCCCATGCCAGCAGTTCGGCGGAGGCAACTATACCCTTACATATGCCCTTAATGCGGAGGACTACAACAATGTCCCGTTTGAGATGGCATTCACCAATGTCATGCCTGCATGGCTGAACCTGAGGATTGCTTATGAAAATGAGCAGGTAGACGAGGATATCTTTGCAGTGGCAGAGGTCATCAAGGTCTTCTGTCTCCAGCAGACTACCGATATCTACGGGCCTATCCCGGCCTCCCATTTCGGCGAGGATGTCAATCCATACGACTCTCAGGAGCAGGTCTACATGGACCTGATGGAAGACCTTGACGCTGCGCTTGACATCCTGTCCAACTACAATACCCTTACCTCACCTCAGCTTGCGAAAGTCGATGCAATATTCGCCGGAGACTATTCCAAATGGTACAAGCTTGCCAATTCGGAGAAGCTGCGCATTGCTATCCGCCTTCGCCACATCCTTCCTACTGAGGCCAAGGCTTGGGCCGAGGAGGCTGTTGCGGCAGGAGTCATGGAGACTTCCTCTGACGGTGCATGGCTCAAGTCAACCGGGTCCATTTCGGTAAAGAATCCTTCGTATGTGTCATGGCATGACTATGTGGACTTCAGGATGGGCGCAACCATGGACAGTTATCTCAACGGCTATGCCGATCCTCGTCTTCCGAAATATTTTTCTGAGGCCACGATTGATGGAGGCGGCTATCACGGCATCCGCTGCGGCATCGCCAACATGCAGGCAGACAATGACCCGGACTATACGGTCCTTTCTTGCCCGAATATCAATGCCGATGATCCTGTAATATGGATGCTTGCCTCTGAAGTGGCATTCCTGAAGGCCGAAGGCGCTCTGATTGGATGGAACATGGGCGGAAGTGCCAAGGATTTCTATCACAAGGGAATAGAGCTCTCATTCGAGGAACGCGGACTTACTGCGGGAGCAGCTGCCGAATATTATACGAATAATTCGAATGTGCCGGCAAATTTCGTCGACTGCTCTCTCGGCTCTGCGACAAATTCATACAATATGAGTGTATCCATCACTCCTACATGGGGTGACGCTGCTACTCAGGAGCAGAATCTTGAGAGAATCATCACCCAGAAATGGATTGCCCTCTATCCGAACGGACAGGAGGCTTGGTCGGAATTCCGCAGGACCGGCTATCCGAGAATCATCCCTATCGTCAACAACAGGAGCAACGGAGTCATCAGTACCGATATCCAGGTACGCAGAATGACTTTCCCGAGGTCGGAGTATTCCAACAACCTTGCGCAGGTGCAGGCTGCCGCAGCCCTTCTTACAGGAGGTGTTGACAACGGTGCAGCCAGACTCTGGTGGGACTGCAAATAATCTCATTAAATGAAAACAGATATGAAAGGATTTTTGAAATATACATTGGCCGGGCTCATGGCTGCCGCCATGATCTCCGGATGTTCCGACTGGGTGAAGCCTGAAAGGGTCATCGTCCAGCATGCGGACGAGCAGAGCCCTATTGTAAAGGACGATGCCTACTGGCAGGCTCTCCGCGAGTACAAGCAGACTGACCACAAGCTGGCATTCGGCTGGTACGGCTCATGGACAGCCACCGGGGCTTCCTATCAGTCCCGCCTTGTCAGCGCCCCTGACTCCATGGACATAATATCTATCTGGAGCCAGTGGCATTCCCTGACTCCGGAGCAGATGGCCGACAAGGAGTATGTGCAGAAAGTAAAGGGCACCAAGGTGACATTCACCACTTTCCTTGACAATATTCCGGAGGAGTTCAGGGCAGGCGATGTGCCGACCGAGGAGGAGATAGCAACCTTTGCCGCAGCATGGGGCCGGGACTCCATCAACAAATACAACTATGACGGCATGGACATAGACTATGAGCCTGGATATGGAGCAAGCGGACCGCTTGTCGGCAATCCTTGTCCTGAGCTCTTCAATGTCCTCATCCGTGAGCTCGGAAAATATCTCGGACCTAAGTCAGGCACTGGCAAGCTCCTCATCATAGACGGTGTCCCGTATGCAGTGAGAGGCGAAATGGCCGGATATTTTGACTACGGAATCGTCCAGGCGTATGCATCGTATACATATACTGACCTTCAGAACAGGTTCAACAATGCCTATAACAATGGATGGCTTCCGGAGCAGTATATCTTCGCGGAGAATTTCGAGTCATATTGGAAAGACGGTGGCGTAGAACATATTACCAGAGAAGGCGAGACTGTCAATTCTCTTCTGGGTATGGCCCGGTTCAATCCTACTCAGGGTACCTGTGCGGGCTTCGGTGCATATCACATGGAGTATGAGTACGGCCATGCTGACAAGCCGTACAAATACATGCGTGAGGCCATCCAGGATGTGAATCCTGCAGGAGGCATTCAGCAGGAGGAGTCACCTGAAGACAATAATTGACAGCGAACTCATTAAATTTAGCGAAAATGAAAAGCAATATAAAACTTTTGACAGCATCCGTGGCTCTGGCTGCAGGACTGGCTTCCTGTGTCAATCCGACAGAACCGTATGATGCAGTTTACATAACTCAAGCTCAGGAAGAGCTTGAACTGACCCTGAGTGTGGACGAACCGCCGGCCTCGGCTACATTCTCCGTCTCATCTTCCGTCAAGGCTACGGAAAATGTCGACGTGACACTTGCCGTCACTCCGAATGTCATTGAAGCCTATAACCAGAAATACGGCAAGAACTATGTCATGGCACCGGAAGGGACATATCAGCTGTCTGCAACGACGGCTACCATTGAGGCCGGATACAGTGTTTCAGACGATATCGAGGTCTTGATTACTTCGCTTGATGGCTATCAGACAGGTACCCAGTACTGTATCCCGGTCACGATCGAGTCCACCTCATCAATGACGCCGCTTGAGCCCTCAAAGACTCTTTTCCTCGTCATCAAGACACCAGTAGTAAGCAAGGCCATACAAATTGGCAGTAACCGATATATAGTGCCTGGATTCAAGGATGATCAGACTCTTTCTGCCCTCAGGGAAGTGACGCTCGAAGCCATGGTATATGTTAATGATTTCTGCAACAGCGATCCGTACATCAGTTCCATTATGGGCATTGAAGGTACCTGCGGTGTCCGTTTCGGGGATGTCAAGGTAGACAGAAACTGCGTGCAGATCTGTCACGGGAACTATCAGCCAGCTGCAACAACAGCACCGTGCGAAGCCGGGAAATGGTATCATATTGCTGCCGTATGGACAACATCCACATGGGATATATACATCAACGGACAATATATCACAGGTACGTCTAATGGCGGCGAGACCATGAATCTTACAGAGGTAGGTTCCTGCGGATTCCAGCTCGGTGCATCATACAGTTTCGGACGAACACTCAACGGGTATCTGTCCGAAGTAAGAGTATGGACCAGGGCGTTGAGCCAGACAGAGATTGCCAACAATATGTATTATGTTGACCCTACAAGTGACGGACTTCTTGCATATTGGAGGATGAATGAATACGAACAGTGCAATGAAGTAATCAACATAAGAGGCAATGCAAATGAAAATTATACTTACCGCAATGTTGTCCGCGATGCTACCGGCAATGGTTATGATGCATACGGCATATCATCATCTCCTACAATGATGGACACCAAGTGGTCATATTGACGCAACAAATCAGGCATGCCGAGAATTGAGGTATGCCGACATAAAAGGACCTGCCCCGCAAAAGGGCAGGTCTTTTTTATTTGCAGACCATGATATCCAGAATCATGTTGTCTGTATTCTGCATGCCGACGGAGCCTATCTGTCCCAGGTTCATGATGGTCTTCTCGATGTCTTTCTCAATGATGCCGTCGTGCTCCGAGATGCAGGTGCCTTCCATGGCAAGGACTGCCGACTGGATGGCTCCGGAGACTCCGGAGGCCACTTTCAGGGCGCAGCCGACCTTGGCCCCGTCACATACCATTCCGGTGATGTTGCCTATCATGTTCTTGATGGCTGCGCATATCTGGGCGTAGCTGCCTCCGCGGAGCCATGTGATGCCGCAGGCTGAGCCCGTCGAGGCTATCACGCAGCCGCAGAGAGCGGAGAGCTTGCCGAGATAGCCCTTGATGTGGATTGCCACGAGGTGGCTCAGAATCAGGGCTCTGGCGAGGGTCTCGTCGTCGGTGCCGTATCTGATGGCGTAGGCGATTACAGGCATGGTGACTGTGATTCCCTGGTTGCCGCTGCCGGAGTTGCTCATTGCAGGGAGAGTGCAGCCTGCCATCCTGGCATCTGATGCTGCGGCGGTGAGGGACATGGCGTAGCTCATGAAGTCTTTCCCGAAGACCTCGTCATACCGGCTGTTCCCGATGGTCTTTCCGACCTTGAGCCCGTAGTCTCCGTGCAGGCCTTCCTCGGCAAGGGCAAGGTTGAGGGTGCGAGACTCAAGGATGAACTTTATGTCATCGAATGCGGCATGGGTCGCAAAGTCGTATATTTCCTGTATTGGGATGTCTTTCCCGGTAATTCCTTCTGCCGGGATTTCGTCCGGAGCATCGGTCTTTCTGCGTGAGGACTGCAGCATCCTGCCGTCAAACCATGTCTCCACAATGTGGTCGTGGTCGTCCTCGATGACTGCTGTCGCGCTGTGCCGCTCTCCTGGTGCTCCTGATGCGGAAATGTCAGATGTATCCGGGCTGGAGACAGTCACCGTAGCTTTCACATACAGCTTGTGGCAGGTATCTGCCACGGTTATGTTCACTTTCTTGCCATCGACAAGTTCTTTGGCTCTGGCAATGGCTTCCGGACAAAGGTCATGCAGGACTTCAAGCCCGTATTCCGATTCCCCGCAGGCTGCACCCAAAGCTGAAGCAATGTACAGCCCGATCATTCCGGTCCCGGGGATGCCTACTCCCATCCCGTTCTTGAGGATATTCCCGCTGACTTCCGCTGATATGCTGAAATCCGCCTTGAGACGCCAGTCCGGGTGTCTGCATTCGCTGCATTTTTCTCCGATGATTTCAGCAGCCCTGGCAACGGCAAGGGCAACTGCAATCGGCTCCGTGCAGCCGAGGGCCGGCTTGACTTCTCTTTGGATAAGACCTATTATTTCGGCTTGTCGTTGTGTCATCTCATTATGTGTTTATTCCTCAAAGAAATCCAGCGCTTCCCCGATGATTCTCTCCATTGCTTCTTCCTGAAGTATAGTCTCAAGCGGGAATCCTATGGCTATTACTTTTCTGTTGCCGGTATCAAGCCATGTTCCTGCTGAAATATTGCTGTCTTTGTATTTGAGGAAGGTCCCCGAATCCGCAGAGTCTGCTTCAGCGTCCTGCCCGGTGCTTTCCGTATGTACGGGTGCTATCCCGTCAGGTGCCTCCACTCTGTATATCCTGCTGCTGTAGTCTGTGTTGAAGCCGAAGTTGTCCGGGCCTGCAGATGTATGGCTTGGGCCTGCCGGTCTTCCTTTCTCTCCCGGGGTTCCGGACCATTTCACTTCGCCCGTTTTCCCTGCAAAGCCTGTTATCCACCTGTATCCGAGGATATTTTCGGCAAATCTTATGCTTTCTGCCCGGAAAGCGCTGTCGCATGACACTTCATAGATTCTGTCCCAGATGTCAGTGGCTATCTTGGAGCCGGATATGAGTATGTTGCCGCTGTTTGCCGCATGTCTTGTGAGGGCGAGCTGCATTTCAGGAGTGAAGACCCTGTATCTGTCCGGCATTGTACCGCAGCCGGTCTTCACTGTGACCTGTTTTCCGCATATCAGGTCAATGTCCCTGATTCCTGCAGAAAGCGTGGAGTCGGATACGAAGGCATCCGCTCCGGCCGAGCAGAAAGGCCTTCCAGCCTTCATTATGGCTTTGCCGTGTATGTACGGATAGTCAAAAGTGTTTCCGGCGATTACTTTGCCGGCATAGTCTCCGGATGATGCCCCGAATCCGGGATTGTCATCGTCAGTCCATGGCATGTCCCTGCGGAACTGGTACATTTCTCCCATGAAAGATATGTCCCGGATGTACGGGACGCCGCTGTCTATGCGGTTGTCGAATCCGGCATACTGCGGAGTGTCAAAGGACACAGGCGCCGATATCCGGCTGAAATTGTTGACCACGAGCACCGGTCCGGATGCCGCAGCCTTCTTGTCTGGAGTGCCGCTTCCCTCGGAGGCGCTGTTTGTGCCGCCGTTCTCCGGAATCCCGATGCTGAGGGTTTCGGAAGGGAAGCTCTCTCCTCCGGAGTTCCATGCAGTGAGCCTGAAGCTGTAGATATGTCCTGGTTCTATCCTTGTCGTGAAACGGATTTTCCCGTTTTCTTTCTTGGTTTCCTTTAGGACACGCCCGTTGTCAAATGCCCCGGAGTCAACCCTTGTATACAGGATATAACCTTGGGGGACGGCTGTGGGTTCAAGTGTGTCTGCCGTGGCTTTCCAGCTGAGCTCAATCAGCGTGGAGGCCTGTGCGAGGTCTGTCTTCCTGGTGTCGCTTTTCTGCCCTGGCCCGGCGAACCGTACTGCAAACGAATTGACGGGAAGAGGCTGTACTGCATAGTTGCATCCGTATCTGTTGCTAAGGTATTTCAGAATGCCCTTGTACACGGCTCTGCTGACGGTGAACCTGAATGCAGGGTCCAGTCCGTACCTCATGTCCGAGAAGTTCTGGTGTGACATCAGTTCAAGCAGCATGGCCGGCACAGGCGGTGTCCTTGATTCGCTGTATGATCTGTCCCACAGGCTTCTTCTGTTCCATATCGGGTCATACTGGGCTCTGAGGTCCCTGACAATCTGGCTTTGGACTATGTCTGCGTATTCCCTGCAGGTCATCCTGTCTTCTCCGTCAGGCAATCTGCGGCTTCCGTCGCATCTGAGGGTATATATGGACAAAGTGCCTATCGTGGAATCATTGGGTGTGACTCCTGCGTCTGAATGGAATCCGAACGACAGGTCTATCGGTATGCCCAGTCCTTCTCCCTCAGGATTTGCCGGAGAGCCTCCGCTGAGCCAGCCTACCCATGCACCCCTTGACATGAAATCGTCCATATAGTCATTTTTCTGCTCATTCTGGCTGTATACGGTGGTGTCAACACCTGACCACTGCATCCAGTATCTTGCCCCTTCGACGAATCTTGGCAGTCCGGAGACTTCGGCAACGGCGGTGGAGTCTTCAAATATTTTTCTGGCTATATTTCCCATTCCGCCGCCGAACTTGACAGCATCGGCGGTGATGACCCCTCCTGTCCTCCTCGCTCCGGAAGCATCTTTCTCTCCGGCTGCCTTCAGACATACATATCCGTCCGAGCCTTTGTCAAACATGAATGTGCCCAGATATATCCAGGTGCCTCCACCCATTCTCTGGTTCACGACAAATCTGCTGACCCCGCCGAGATGCCTGACTGTATATTCCGCCTTGTCTGTGCTTTCCGGCAATGATTTGTATGAGACATATACGGCGTATTCTCCTTTTTCGGGGATGTCCGGGGTCCATCTGGCCTGCGGAGAGCCGCCGCTTTTCTTTTTGGAGATTGCCGCCATTCTGGCAGAGCCCATGCCGAACGGATTGTCAAGTCCTGTGTATGTCATGAGGGAGTCGCCGAAGCCCGTCCCTGCATCTTCCCAGTCTCCTGTTTCGGAATATTGCCCTGTCCCTCTTGATGCCGTGCCTGGAATCCTTTCGAAAGACGGGTCATTGTCCACTATGATTTCATTGGTCTGGATGTCGCGTTCGCGGGGAAGGAATGTGCATGCCCCGGCATTTTCAAGCATCGGAACAAGATAGGGGAGCACAAAGCTTTGGGTGAAGATGTCTTCTGCTGTCTGAAACAGGCACGGACGCTGCCATTCCCACCGGTCCATGGACTGCTCGAAATATCGCCCGTGGCTTTGCCATAAGGCGATGTGCCTGTTGGCCAGGCCGTTGCTGAACCGCGGTTTCTGCAGATTCTCCACTATCGGAGCGCCTGAGCCCCTGTGTCCGTCAATCCTGTGCGGAGAGTCGGCTGGTGAACCGTTGAAGCTCAGGTCCGGAGTGACAAGTCTGTCAAGCCTGATGCCGTTGCTGAAAAGATTCCCTACATTCAATGCCCTGTATTTGTCAGGAAAATGCTGTTTCAGTTCTTTCCTGAGCCATTTCACATCTCCTGCGGACCATGGCCAGTCGCTCAGGCTGACGGTAAAATAGAAGTCAAGTACATTGCCTCTCTTCATGACTGCCTTGAGTCCAAGTTCTCCCTCGACGGTTGTCCTTGCGGCAATCAGGGAGTCCAGGGTATCGCATACCGGCTCAAAGTCCATTACTATCCGGCTTTTCCTTATCGCAGCATCGGATTTCCATGAAAATGTCGGGGAAACAATGATAATCAAGGCTGCTGCCAGCACACCGGAAATGCATTTTTTCATGATTCTACCATTTTCTTGAAACTGCGGCATATGTCATGACAAGGAAACTGCCTGCAAGCAGACCGATGCAGTCAGCCCTGAAGTCAAGAATGTCACAGCTTCTGTATTTTGTTGTCATCTGCAGAAGTTCTATCCCGGCGCCGGCCGCGGCTCCGATGAGAATTGTGACTGTCATGAATATTATCAGTCTCCATGGATTGCCATGGTGCGTATGGAATGCCATATACATCAGTATCGGAAAAGGCAGGAACATCAGAAAGTGAGCAATCTTGTCCTTGGCTATGCCGAACCATTCTTCATTCATGTTGATGTTTCCGCCAAAATGAGTGAAGCACAGCAGACATACGGTCATCGCATATAACAGCATGAGTCCCCGTGAAAGCCATGTGAATTTCCGTTTCATCAGCGATGTCTTTGAGTTGTCCCCGGCATGCATCTACAGAGTCTGCATGTCGTTGAGTTTCTTGTAATATCCGTCAAGCGCAAGAAGTTCCTCGTGTGTCCCCCTCTCCACAATTTCCCCCTCATGCATTACACATATTTCATCGGCATTCTTGATTGTGGACAGCCTGTGCGCAATGGCAATTGTGGTCCTTGAGGTCATGAGCCTGTCAAGGGCTTCCTGTACGATTCTTTCGGATTCCGTGTCAAGGGCAGATGTAGCCTCGTCAAGAATCAGTATCGGAGGGTTTTTGAGGATGGCCCTGGCTATGCTTATTCTCTGCCTCTGTCCTCCGGACAGCTTTCCTCCGCGGTCTCCTATGTTGGTGTCGTAGCCGTTTTCCTTTTCCATGATGAAATCATGGGCATTGGCAATCTTTGCTGCGGCAATGACCTGCTCCATGGTGGCTCCCTCTACTCCGAAGGAAATATTGTTGAAAATGGTGTCGTTGAACAGGATGGCCTCCTGATTGACATTTCCGATGAGGCTGCGGAGATCCCGGATGCGGACATCCTTGATATTCTTCCCGTCAATCAGGATTTCCCCGGAAGTCACATCATGATATCGAGGGATCAAGTCCACGAGAGTGGATTTTCCTGAGCCGGACTGACCCACGAGGGCAACAGTCTTTCCTTTCGGGACAGTCATGCTGATGTGCCGGAGAACCTCTTTCCCTCCTTCATATCTGAAGCATACGTCCCTGAACTCAATCTTGTCCCCGAAGCCTTCCAGTGCAATGGGATCGGGCCTTTCCTTTATGTTGTTCTCGGCTTTCAGTATCTTGTCCACTCTCTCCATTGACGCAAGCCCTTTGGGAATGTTGTAGCCTGCGCGGGCAAATTCTTTCAGCGGATTGAGCACGCTGTACAGAATCACCATATAGAATATGAATGTAGGCGCATCAATCGGAGCCTTGTCGCTGAGAATCAGCGTGCCTCCGAACCAGAGCACTATCATTATCATTATTGTGCCGAGAAATTCGCTGACCGGATGGGCGAGAGCCTGTCTTGTGGCCACTTTGCCGGATGCATTGCGGAGCTCGTTGCTGACCTTTGTGAATCTTCCGACCATCCTGTCTTCTGCTATGAAGGCCTTGATGATTCTCAGTCCTCCGAGAGTCTCCTCAAGCTGGGACATGGTGTCGCTCCATTTTGACTGGGCCTCGAGGGACTGCCGCTTGAGTTTCTTGCCGATGGCGCTCATCCCCCATGCCATCCCGGGCACGACAAGCAGGGTAAAGAGCGTGAGCTGCCAGCTTGTGAAAACCAGTGTCCCGAAATAGAAGAGAATCAATATCGGATTCTTTATGAGCATGTCAAGCGAACTTGTGATGGAATACTCGATTTCCCCGACATCCCCGCTCATTCTTGCTATTATGTCTCCTTTCCTTTCCTGGGAGAAGAATCCCAGAGGAAGACGCATCATCTTGTTGTAGACGGTGATTCTTATGTCCCGGACTACACCTGTGCGGAGTGGTATCATGACCGCCGACGAGCCGAAATAGCATGATGTCTTGAGGGCAGTCATTATCCCGAGGAAAAGTCCGAGGACCAGCAGCGTCACGGACCCGCCGTACTGGTCTATAAGCTGGGTCACATAAAAGTACAGATTGTTTGTGGCTTTCTCCTTTATGTCCACGGCGGCATCCCACGGGATAAATTCGTAGACCTTGTCATTTATCTTGAACAAAATCTGGAGAATAGGTATGATCAATGTGAATGAAAATATGTTGAAGACCGCCGAAAGCATGTTCAGAATCACGGCCCCGACAAGATATTTCTTATATGGCGCCACAAAGCGCTTCATCATCTGCAAAAATTCTTTCATCTCATGCGAAAGTCAAACAAACTGCAAATATAATTGTTTTTCTATATTTTGCGCCGCTTCATATAATGTCCCATAAGCAGCCGGCCTGCGGCGGATGAGTGTTTCCAGGTCGTCACGATTCTCTTTTCCCGTCTTGACAGGTACCGGCACAGCTCCGGATACCGGCCTATGTCCCGGATGACTTTTTCCATGTCCTGTCCGAAGGCGTCCAGTCTTTTCCAGTGCATCCTCATCATGGTGTTGATGAGATGGAAGTGGGCAAGAGTCTTTTCCCCGATGACTTCCCGCAGATTGTTGCTGTCAATGAAGGTATATAGCCATTGCAGATATGTCCTGAAGTCTCCGTATTTCCTGTCGTCAATCTGCATTGTCACGGATGAGGGGCAAATGTAATAGTCTATGGAAGGGTACCGGACCGCGATTATATTCTTTGCCCGCATCGCCACCTGTGTGCTGATGATTACATCTTCGCCGAGTGTTATCTTCGGGAAAGACATGTGCGGGGCATAGAGACTCTTCCTGTGGAATTTGGTCCAGATGGCCCAGTATGCCTTGCCTTCCAGCATGTACTTCAGGCAGTCTGTCCCTGACATTTTCTCTTTGTCCGGAATCTCGGAGAGCCTGTCCTTGTCCGGATTGGCTTCGTCCCGTCTGATGAACGGGGACAGGACCATGTCGGCATCGTTTTCTTCTGCGGCCCTGACTATCCTGAATATCGTGTCTCTGTCCCGGAATGTGTCGTCGGCATCCAGGAACTGGATGTATTTCCCTGTTGCCGTGGATATGCCGCGTTCTCTTGTGGCGGCTGTCCCTGAATTTTCCTGGACAAAGTACCTTATTCTTGTGTCTTTGTCCGCATATTCTCTGACAATGCTGTCCGTACTGTCCGTGCTGCCGTCGTTGATGATTATGATTTCCAGGTCCGGGTATGTCTGTGACAGGACGCTTTCAAGGCATCTCCTGATGCAGGACTCTGCATTATATGCCGGAATAATGACTGATACTTCCGGCCTGCTCCCCAGGGTGTTTTCTTCCCCTCTTTCCGGAAGCATTCTGACCGGACTGCCGGGTGCCGATTCTGTCAATGCTTTCGTCAGGATAATTTTTTCCCAGAAATCAGCGTACAGCCTGTGGTACCATGCATGACATCCGAACGGAAGCCTGCCATGGTTGATTCTCATGGCCCATTCAGGCCGGCATTCGGTCGCAAACTGCGCGGCTTCCCGGTATGACGGCTTGCGGAGCCTGTCTTTCCCTTTCAGCTCCAGCAGCAGCCAAAGGTCTTCAGGGTAGAATTCCGCACCATCGGCAAGCTGCCTGTCAATCTGTTCCCGGTATTTGTGCGTTATGTCTATGAATTTCTTGACTTTCCGGAGAGAGAAGCCCCCGTTGCCGACTTCATACAGGTGAAATTTGTGGTGGGCCACATTCTTCCCCCGGTACAGATGGCGGTATATCTTCAGCCACATCTTCCTGAGGGGATTTTCATATTTCCTGTTGAGCGGAAGCCACGGGGCTCCCATATAGTCGTATCCCTTGCCGCACCAGTGGTCAAGTTCGTCCCTGAACACGAACGCGTCCGTCTGGTATATGAGGATGTACCGGTATTCCGCGAATCTTCTGTAGAAATCCTCCGAGAGGACCAGCCTGTTGTATGCCTTGATGCCGTCAAAATATTCTCTGCCGAATCGTTCAATCCCTGTCCGGGCCTGTGGGTAGAGACTTGTCCATCTGCTGGTGATGCCGCTGATGTCCAGTCCTTCCGGGGCGGCAAATATTATCATATGCCTGCCGAGTATGCGGAAGCATCTTTCCAGTGAAATTTCTTCGTTTCCGGAGAGACTGTTCTTGTATATCGGGATTACTACGGCTGCGTCAGTCATTTTTCTGAGTTGATGATATTGCTGAAATTTTTTTATCATGCAAAATTAGTAATTTAGCGCAAAAAATTGCCAATGCCTGTTGTTTCAGTAATCATTCCAGTACATAATTCCGCCGATACGCTCAGGCGCACTTTCGGCTCTGCCGCATCACAGACTCTGCGGGACATTGAAATAATTTTGGCGGAAAATCTGTCTTCGGACGGTTCCGGCCTGTTATGTGATGAACTGGCCGCTTCTGACGGGAGAGCAAGAGTGCTCCATCTGGACAAGGCCGGATTGTCACATGCCAGAAATTGCGCCATAAAGGAGTCCTCTTCTCCTTTTGTGGCTTTTCTTGACAGTGATGATTTCATAGAACCTGATATGCTGGAAAAAATGTATGGGGCGCTCATTCAATATAATGCTGATGTCGCCGTATGCAATTTTGACCGGATTTATCCGGACGGGAAGACGGAAGAACCCTACACATCCTCAGACAAGGCTGTTTTCATGTCATCTGCGGAGATGACATTCAGGCTGTTGAAAGAAGAAGTGTGCAGCTCTGCCTGTACCGGGCTTTACAGGAAAAGTCTGTTCGGCAAAGACGGTACACTGTTTCCTGAGGGCAGGTATTTTGAGGACAGGGCAACTACCTGGCGTCTGGTTGCCGGTGCGTCGTCAGGATGCGTGTGGATTCCCGAGTCCCTATACCATTATGTCCAGAGGTCGGGCAGCATCTCCCATACAATGGATTTTGTCAAATATTATCATCATGCGCTGGCAGACTTGGAAAGGCTGGAATTTGTGAATGCTTCGCATGCATTTGATGCCTCTCAGTCAAAAATTCTTGTGTCCGGCATTGCGTCCTCCTTATTGTGGGCATTTGAAAATATGATTGTGAAATCAAGCGGGGAGGGCAGAGATTATCCGGAGGTTATGCAAGTGAGACAGCGTATCCTGAAAAATCTCGCGCGGCGCAGCCTGACAAGGCCGACTCACAAGAAAAAACTGTGGCAGATAAGGTATCTGTGGCCTTTTTATTGCCGAGGGGTCCTTACAGCATCTTCTCGAGCCAGTGGAAAATAAGTATGACACGCAGGCGCATCACCTTCATGTCAAGGGTGTCCGGAATGTCCGCAGTCTTGTTGTTGTTCATCGTGATGCCGGAAGTGAAGAGCACAGACGGTATCCCGTGTTCCATGAAGACCCTCTGGTCCGAGAGTGAAGAAAATATTCTCGTGAAGTCCTCGCTTCCATAATAAGAGTGTGACAATTCCAGTCTTGTGTCATAGAATGAATTGCACATTTCTATCAGCCATCTGTCCTCCTTGGGCAGACTGTCGTTCCCGAGCATTATCATATAGTCTCCGCGCCCGGATGAGAGGGGGGACAGGCTGCTCCCGATCTGGTCAAGATTGACCATCAGCCTGATTTTGTCCGGGGTGACTGCCTCTCCGGTCAGCGGGTCGGAAAGCTCTCCGTTCTCAATCATTCTCCATAATGCGTATGAGCCGGAAAGATTCATCCCGTTGGCGTCGAATGCCACGAATATTATGTTGCTGCCGTATGTTTTTCCGAGTATTTTCATTGCGGAGAACATGTCTGCAAGCGAAAGCATTGCCGCCACGCCGGAAGCATTGCTGTCAGCGCCGGGGTACATTCTTCCGTCCAGTATGCCGAGATGGTCATAGTGAGCGCCTACAATGATGTATGATTCTGCCGGGTGTTTCCTTGAGCCGGGGAGCATCCCTATGACATTGTGTCCGACCAGTCCTCCTCCGGCAAATACATGTTTTGCGTAATTGCCTCCGAAAGCCATCAGCCCTTCC
Organism: uncultured Bacteroidales bacterium; assembly: GCA_949286415.1. Taxonomy (GTDB): domain Bacteria; phylum Bacteroidota; class Bacteroidia; order Bacteroidales; family UBA932; genus Cryptobacteroides. The sequence goes on along the minus strand of CASEBV010000023.1, from coordinate 31,512 downwards.
TGACGGAATCTTCTGATTATGTAGAATGCCGCTTCATTTCCTCCGGCGGACCCGGTGGCTCTTCCTCCGCAGAGTGAGTCGGAAAGAAAACAGATTTCCCTGTAAAGTTTATCTTCCCAGACTACATTGTGGGCGGCGTTGTCGTTGGTTGTCCATGCGCTTTGTCCCGGGCATTGAATGGCAGGTCCGCATAGGGACAACAGGACTGCTGCAGCGATGCAAAGGCCCGATGATGCTTTACGGACGGGCTGTATCATGTCTTTTTGGCAGTATTTTGTCATTTCGGAAAATTTTTGTCATCTCAGGCATGATAAATGATTATATTTGCAATTTGGCTTTTGACGGCCGGAATTTATGCCGGAATTGACGGCCAAAATTAGAAAAATTAAGCAGCAACAGAAAATTTTTTATCTCCCGGATGCGTCCTGTCCTTAAACTCATCATGGTTCTGCTTGCCGTGTTTTCCCTTGGGGAATTCATGGCCATGGGCCAGTATGACAAGGATGTGTTTTCCTTCAGAGGCCGTCAGGCCCTTGCGGACGGCAAATATTCTCTTGCAATAGAGAATTTCAATGTCCTTGCGCGGCTTGATACCACTGACTATTGGACTTACTTTTTCCGGGGTATTGCCAAATATAATCTCGGGGATCTGCGGGGCGCCCAGCGGGATTTTGACAATTCTGTAAGACTCAATCCGGTATTCACTTCAGGCTATCATTACCGTGCCATCACTTACAGCCGTGTGGGCAAATATGACGAGGCGCTTGACGACCTTCAGCGCGCAATCGAACTGCGTCCGGGGTATATCGGCCTGTATTTTACGCGGGGCGTGACATATTTTCTGTCGCAGCAGTTCGACAAGGCCGTATCCGATTTTGACCGGTATATAAGAAAGGAACCGAAGGATCCGTCGGCTTATCTCAACCGTGGGGCGAGCCGGCTCTTCCTGAAAGATACCCTGAAGGCCCTTGAGGACTATAACAAGGCCATAAAACTTGACCGCTTTGATCCGGAGGGCTATATCAGACGGGGCCGCCTCTATGCCGCAGAAAATGATTATGACAGGGCAATCGCCGACATGGACAAGGCAATAGAGCTTGACAGCACGAGTACTTATGCCTATTTCAACAGGGCAATCATGCTCTACGAGAAGAAGGATTATATCGGGGCCATGGCCGATCTCAACAGAGTACTCCGCGACGAGCCTGGCAATGCGCTCACACTGTACAACAGAGGTCTGATAAGGGCCCAGGTCGGGGACTATGAGGAGGCGCTCTCAGATATGGACAGGGTGCTGAACATCAATCCTGACAATGTCCTTGCCTACTTCAACCGGGCTTCGATTTTCATTGAAATGGGACGCTGGCAGGATGCCCTGGAGGATTATGACAGGGCCATAGAGCTGTATCCTGACTTTGCAAAGGCATATATGAACCGTTCGTATGTGAAGAATATGCTCGGCGACTACAAGTCCTCTAAGGAGGATTACGATACGGCCCAGAAAAAGGTGGCGGAATACAGGGCCGCGACATCGGAGAATGCGGCGTCATTCGCCGATACGACGAAGAAATACAGTTCTCTTCTCGCCCTTGACGCAGAGTTCGCCCAGAAGGATTTCAACGACGAGCTTCTCCAGCACAGGGACATCGACATCAGGCTGAGGCCTTTGTACAAGTTCGTCCTTGCCCCGCTTAAGGACAGGACCGAATATGCCCTGCAGCGGAAGTTCGAACATCCTCTGATTGACAGGTTTGAGGGAGATTCTCCGGTCGACATTGCCATAGGAAGCAATGACACTCTGTGGACTCCTTCGGCACGGGAACTTTACGAGGGGAGGATATACGGGGATACTTCCGGCTCTGCTCTGAATGATTTCCTGAAGGCTCTCTATGAATATGAGGGCAAGCAGTACAATTCATCCCTGAACTATTATACCAGGGCCATAGACAAGACTGACTCTGCAGCAGGCGGCGGTGATTCTTCCGGCGCCCTTCCGCTTGGCGGAGAATCCGGCCTCACCCCGGATATTTCCAGGTACTATGCCGCATTCTACCGCATGAACAGGGGAGTCCTGAGGGCTGAGATGATAGATTTCATATCCTCGATTGAAAGTAATGTGCAGGTGCTCACGATGGACGATGCCGGCACCACACGCGCAAGAGTCCGGGACAGAGTCAGCCGGCAGTATGACTATTCCGAGGCCATAGCCGACATGAGGGCAGCTGCGGAGACTGTGCCTGACATCCCGTACATCTATTTCAACCTCGGCAATCTGTATTGCCTTGCCTCCGAGCATGTGCAGTCCATTGAAAATTATACGCGCGCCATAGAGCTGTATCCATATATGGGAGATGCCTATTTCAACCGCGGCCTGGTGCTCATCTATCTCAAGGACAGGGAAAAAGGCTGCATTGACCTTTCCAGGGCAGGCGAGCTCGGCGTCGCGGATGCATATAATGTCATCAAGCGGTATTGCGAGGAGGAAGAGTAAAAATCGGGCAGAAATCATTTTTCTTGACGGAATCAAGACAGACAATCATGATAAAGGCAATAATATTCGATTTGGGAGGTGTCCTCATAGACCTTGACCTTGAAAGGTGCAGGAAGGCGTTTGCCGAGGATGTCGGTTACAGGAAAATTAATGAACTTCTGGATGCCTGGCATCAGAAAGGATTCTATTCGGACCTGGAGGAAGGCAAGCTGTCGGCAGATGAATTCCGCCGGAAAATAATCGAAGGTTCTGCCTTTGCCGGGCATTCTGCGCCGTCCACCGAGTCTGTGCCGTCCGCCGAGTCTGTGCCGGCAGTGTCTCCTGATGACGTAGACCATGCGATGTGGGCATTGCTGACGGGAATTGAACCCTATAAAATTGATTTCCTGCGGGAATTGTCCGGAAAATATGACCTGTATCTGCTCAGCAACAACAACGGCATATCAATGGTAAGATGCCGTCAGATTTTTGAAGAAGCCGGGCTGCCGATGGAAAAAGTCTTCAGAAAGCAGTATCTCTCATATGAGATGAAAATGCTGAAGCCATCTCCGCAGATATACAGGGCCGTCATTGAGGATATCGGCCTTTCTCCGGATGAAATGCTTTTCATAGATGATTCCGTGTCCAATGTCGCTGCGGCGGCATCTCTCGGAATCCATGCCGTGCAGTATGTACCTGGCGCTGACCTGCGCACGGCTGTGAATGCCGGACTGGAGGGCGACGGGAAATGCTGAGGTTCATGAGCTTGTCAAGCGGGAGCTGCGGCAACTGCTATTACCTCGGTACTGGGGAGGACGGACTTCTGATAGATGCAGGAGTCAGCCTGAGGAAGCTCAAGAAGACCCTTGAGGAGAATTCCCTGTCCGCGGACTCGTTCTCCGCAGTGCTGGTCACACATGACCATCTTGACCATATAAGGCATCTGGGCTCTTTCTGCAAGCGGCTTCACAAGCCTGTCTATACTACAGCTGAACTCAAGACTGCTCTCATGCGCCATACTTTCACTTCCCCGTGGTTCGGCGGCTGCTCCCGTGTGCTGGAACGCGGAGTGTGGAACGACATCGGCTTTGCTTCGGTCCGTTATTTTGTCGTCCCTCATGATGCCACCCAGACCGTAGGCTATGCCATTGACTGTCATGGGCACAGATTCGTCATTATGACTGACCTCGGCAGGATGACGGATGAGGCCGTGGAAATTGCTTCTTCAGCCGATACGGTGGTCGTCGAGTCCAACTACGATGTGGACATGCTTATGGGCGGATCCTATACATATGAACTGAAGATGCGCATCGTGCAGGGATACGGGCATCTGAGCAATGACGAATGCGCCTCTGCAATCAGGCGCTTCTGGCATCCAGGTCTGCGCAACATTTTTCTGTGTCATCTAAGCGAGAACAACAATACGCCTGATCTTGCGTTCCGCTGCTCTTCGGCAGCTCTTCAGCAGCTCGGAATCGAGAAAGGCACAGTCTCCCTGCGCTGTCTCCCGCGCCGTACGCCTTCTCCGCTGTTCGTGCTGTAAAACAGCCATGATACTTCGTTGTGCAGTGCGGCTGTTCTTTTGTGAATGCAATGAGGGTGGCCCAAAAGGCGGGAAAGCGCCATTTTGAGTCACCCTCACTTTATCAGGAATGTCATCAGTATCCGAAGATTTCTTCGAGCGAAACTTCCTTGACCGGACCGAGGATCCTCAGGAATTTCGTGTCGATGTCGTTCTTGTCGCCGAGGATACCGTAGGTGTAGCAGCGGCCTTTCACCCATTTTTCCTGAATGGCCTTGACATCATCGAGGGTCATCGTCTGCACCGCTTCGAATATCTGTCTGTCAAGAGGCTCGGAAAGCCCGAGTTCCCTGTCATTGATGTAGTTCCAGAGAACCTGGTCGCGGACGGTGCGCTGTGTGCGGATTCTGTTCAGCATTGCTTCCTTGGCGATGTCAAATGCAGCCTGTGATTCCGGCATTTCGTTGATGATTTCGTCGAATGCTTCCACTGCCTGTTTCAGCTTGTCGTTCTGCGTGGCGATGAATGCGAGGTAATAGTAGTCGCCGTCAAGGAAATAAGGGGAAACAAGCTGTGCCACGGCCGTATATGCAAGGCCTCTGGCTTCCCTCATCTCCTGGAACACGATGGTGTTCATCCCGCCTCCGAAATATTCATTGTATAGGGCGATTCCCGGTTCATCCGGTATGCTGAATTTCTCTCCTCTGTCCGAATACTGCATCATGTAGAGCTGCTTGGCGTCATACTGGGCAAGCACGACGCTTGTCTCGTCCACTTCAAGCCCTTTGGTGAATTTCTTCTCGAGAGGCTGGAGCTCTGCAGCTGTCTTGTGATGTGCATCGAGGGATGCAGTGAACTCCTTCCGGCTCTGCGGACCATAGTAAAGCACTTCATGCTGCTTGTCCATCAGGCTGCGGATTTTGCCGAGGAGAGCCTCGGAAGTAAGGGCCTCCACGGCAGGGTTGTCAAGGACGGTCCTCTTGATGAATTCAGGCCCGTACACCATGTATCTCTGGAGTGCCCCGAAGCAGCTTCCCTGGCTGAGCTTGGCGTTTGCCCTGCTTCTGAAGAGGTCTGCCTTGAGATTGGCGAGGATGTCCTCGTCCGCCTGCGCTCCGCTGATCAGGCTTTCCACGATGTCCATTGCTTCTCCCATGTTCTCGCTCAGTCCGGAAATCTGGACTGTCGTCTGGTTGGCTCCGGCATATATCCCGAATGAGCAGGCGATGTCATACATCCTTGAGCCTATTTCTTCTGCGGACATTTCTTTCGTGCCGAGGTACGAGATATAGTCTGCCGCAAGATTGAGGGCCGGGTCGGTCTCCGTGCCCATGTCAAAGACATAAATCAGGGTGAAGAGGTCGTTCATCTCATTCTGTTTGTAGAGAACTTCGACTCCCGGACGGGCCTCGAACTTCGACATGTCTTTTGAATAATCCACAAAGACTGGTTCGACAGGCTTGACCGGAGTGTTCTGGACTTCTGTGAGGAAGTCACTCTGCTTGTCCCTGTTGGTGACAATCGGTGTGATCTTCGGCGCGGCTATCTTCTGCACCGTCTTGTCTTCACCCTGGAGCTTGTAGATGACTGCATAGTTTTCTGCTCCGAGGTAAGTGTTGGCCCAGTCAACCACATCCTGCTTGGTAATCTGTGCCATACGGTCGAGCATCTGCACTTCGTCGGCCCAGTCGGAGCCATTGATGAATGACATCACATAGAGCATTGCCCTGTTGGAATTGTCTTCATAGTTCTTCATCATGTACATCTTGTAGTTGTTGACCGTGGCCTCGATGAGGCTTTCATCAAAGTCCCCGCTGCGGAGCTTGGCCACTTCTGCAAGAAGCAGGTCGCGCACCTGGTCAAGAGTCTGCCCGGCCTTAGGCCTTGCCGACACGATGAATGACCCGTAGTCAGGCTGATTGTTGTTGTATGCGTATGCCGAAAGCACCTTCTGCTGCTGAATGAGGTCAAGGTCAATGAGGCCTGCCTGTCCGTTGTAGAGAATGGAACTTACGATGTTTGCCACATCATTTGACTTGTCTGTAGCCTCCGGAAGCCTCCATCCTATGGTGATGTTCTCGGCTTCAAGCCCGTAGACTTTCTTTACCACCGGGGAGACGATAGGCTGTTCTTTTTCAAACTGAAGCTGCGGCAGCTCAGGGTTCGGCTGCATGTCGCCGAAATATTTTTCAATCACAGCCACCATCTCGTCAGGGGCGAAGTCACCGGACAGGCAGATGGCCATATTGTTGGGCACATAATATGTCTTGTGGTAGTTCTTCACATTGGTGATGGAAGGATTCTTCAGGTGCTCCTGTGTGCCGAGCACTGTCTGTGTCCCGTACGGATGGTGAGGGAAGAGGGCGGCGTCCATGGCTTCGGATACTTTCCTGCTGTCCTGGGTGAGAGACATGTTCTTTTCCTCGTAGATAGTCTCCAATTCAGTATGGAAGCCCCTGATTACCGGGTTCTTGAATCTGTCGGCCTCAATTCTTGCCCAGTTTTCGATTTCGTTTGAAGGAATGTCCTCCACATATACCGTCATGTCCTGTGAAGTGAAGGCATTTGTCCCCTTCGCCCCTATGATTGACATGAGCTTGTCGTATTCGTTCGGAATGGCAATCTTTGAAGCCTCATAGCTGATGGAGTCAATCTGATGGTAGATTGCTGCCCTTTCCGCCTCGTCTTCAGTCTGCCTGTACACCTCAAAGAGCCTTTCTATCTCATCGAGCATCGGCTTTTCTGCCGCATAGTCCGATGTGCCGTAGTTCGGCGTGCCCTTGAACATCAGGTGCTCGAAATAGTGGGCGAGACCGGTCGTCTCGGAAGGGTCGTTCTTGCCTCCGACCATCACTGCGATGTAGGTCTGTATACGCGGCGTCTCCCTGTTGACGCTCATGTACACCTTCAGCCCGTTGTCCAGAGTGTAGATTTTCGTCTCAAGCGGGTCACCTGCCACAGTGTCGTACTTGTACTGCGAGCAGGATGTCACGGCAATTGCTGCGAATGCCGCGACAAGCAAAAGAAATCTTTTCATTTTATTTGGTATGATTAACATTTATTTCCGTGTCATTCACATCATACAAATGTAACAAGTTTTACCTGAAAATTGTATTCCCGTCAGTATATTTGTGCGATTGTCTGCAACCTGAGGCTCAGTATTCTTGCAATTTGTTTTGGCGAAGAATTGAAGTTCTTCTTCATATATTTTACCAATGAACATTTCTCATGTATTCCCAGCGCATTGATTTGTGATGTCTGAAACTTCTTTTCACAGATTTGTCGGATTGCATTGATGACAGTGGAGTCATTGTATGAGACTTTCTTCAATGTATTCATTTCCAATTCAATTTCGTTGTCATTGTCCTTGGACATAAAATACATGAGCGCCCTGGGGGTCTTGAAGATGGCCTCGACTTCAGTAAATTTGACAAATGACATTAAATCTGCCATTTCCCCGTCAATTATATTTATTCCATCAATAATCAGTGTCCTCGTCTTGAAAATACGCCGTATTCCATTGCCCGTAAGCCATGTCTGAATTTTCTTGCTGCCTATGTCTTTCTGCCGGAAATAACAGGATGCACTGCTCCATTTATATTGGAAAGGGCTGACATTTATTCCGGCGGCAATCGGATTTCTCAATACATAGGCAATGACTTGTTTCAAATATTCAGTACTGTCAATTTCCTTTATCGTAAATGCCGTCCTGTGAAGAATTTTATGTTCATTATATTTCCTTGCCAACCACATTGAATACCTGCGTTTAAAAGAAATGATGAATTTCTTCAATATCGCGTTCTCTCCCTTTGCGACAATATGCAGGTGATTTGACATCAGACAGAAAGCAATGATCTCAATCTTTTTCGGTGTAATCTGATTTGGTGTAATCTGATTTGGTGCAATCTGATTCAATGCAATCTGACAGACAGCAAGGTAATTGATACCCGTGACATAATCCTCATTGTCCCTGAACATTACCGTTTCCCCCAATCCTTCCGTGCATAGATGGTAGTAATTCATTTCCAATTCCTTTAGTCAAATTCCTGATTGTACATAGCCAGCCAGCGTCCTCAGTCTTCACAACGGCTGTATAAATCTGCGTCCGCGGCCTGCGATATTTGCCTGCAAGAAAACAATAAATTCCTTCTTTTGCAACGATTAAACGTTTAATTAATATATTATGAATCAATTGTTTCATAGAATCTTCCCACCAGCCGCGGAAACGCCGCGAATCCATGCCAGGTGATGCAACGAATGCACTACCTGCCGCGAAATCTGCGATAATTGCGTCAGGTGGGACATCGTGGGTGCCATATTGTTCCCACCTGCCTCGGAAAAGTATTGCAACTATGTCAGGTGGGCCGTCTGCCCGTTGTGAGAATGCCCACCTGCCCCGAAAATGTCGCGAATCCATGTCAGGTGATGCAATGAATGCACTACCTGCCGCGAAATCAGCGAAAATCGCGTCAAGTGAGACATCGGAAGTGCCATATTGTACCCACCTGCCGCGGAAAAGTATTGCAACTATGTCAGGTGGGGCGTCTGCGCGCTGAGAGAATGCCCACCTGCCGCGAAAACTGATTGTAACTGTGTCATGTGGGTCGTCAGCCCGCATTGAGAATGTCCACCTGCCACGAAAAAGCCGCGAATCCATGTTAGGTGATGCAATGAATGTACTACCTGCCGCGAAATCAACGAAAATTGCGTCAGGTGGGACATCGGTGGCGCCATATTGTTCCCACCTGCCGCGAAAACGGAATGTAACTGTGTCAGGTGGGTCGGCAGCCCGCACTGAGAATGCCCACCTGGGTGGTGACAGATTCCCTGTCAGTCACATCTCGAATCGCTAAAGCCATGGATGCCCATGCAGGCAATAAAACAAAAAATGGAGAGCCGTTCAGACTCTCCATTTATCATATTCTGAAATTCTGTATCAGAGCTTAGGGCCGGCTGCCACGAGGGACTTGCCGAGCTCGTTGCCTGTGAATTTCTCAAAGTTCTTGATGAAGCGGCCTGCGAGGTCTTTGGCCTTTGTGTCCCATGCGCTTGCGTCAGCGTATGTGTCGCGAGGGTCAAGGATGGCAGGGTCTACGCCTGGAAGCTCTGTAGGTACTTCGAAGTCGAAGTATGGGATCTTCTTGGTAGGAGCCTTCTCGATTGAGCCGTCAAGGATGGCGTCGATGATTCCGCGGGTGTCGCGGATGGAGATACGCTTGCCTGTTCCGTTCCAGCCTGTGTTGACGAGGTATGCCTTTGCGCCTACTGCGTTCATTCTCTTCACGAGTTCCTCACCGTATTTTGTAGGGTGGAGTGAGAGGAATGCTGCACCGAAGCATGCGGAGAAGGTAGGGGTCGGCTCTGTGATGCCGCGCTCAGTACCTGCAAGCTTGGCTGTGAAGCCTGACAGGAAGTAGTACTGAGTCTGCTCAGGAGTAAGGATGGAAACCGGAGGAAGTACTCCGAATGCATCTGCTGAGAGGAAGATTACCTGTTTTGCGTGAGGACCCTTTGAAACCGGCTTGACGATGTTCTCGATGTGGTCGATAGGGTAGGATACGCGGGTATTCTCGGTAACGCTCTTGTCGGCGAAGTCAATCTTGCCGGCAGCGTCTACTGTGACATTCTCAAGGAGTGCATCCCTTCTGATGGCGTTGTAGATATCAGGCTCGCTTTCTTTGTCGAGGTTGATGACCTTTGCATAGCATCCGCCTTCGTAGTTGAATACTCCTTCGTCATCCCAGCCGTGCTCGTCGTCGCCGATGAGGAGTCTCTTAGGGTCTGTAGAGAGGGTAGTCTTGCCTGTTCCTGAAAGGCCGAAGAAGATGGCTGTGCTCTTGCCTTCCTTGTCTGTGTTTGCTGAGCAGTGCATTGAGGCGATGCCGCGGAGAGGGTTGAGGTAGTTCATGATGGAGAAGATACCCTTCTTCATCTCACCGCCGTACCATGTGTTGAGGATAACCTGCTCGTTGGTCTTGAGGTTGAAGACAGTTGCAGTCTCGGAGTTGAGGCCGAGCTCCTTGTAGTTCTCAACCTTTGCCTTTGCAGCGTTGAATGAAACGAAATCAGGCTCTCCGTAGTTTGCAAGTTCTTCCTCTGTAGGGCGGATGAACATGTTCTTCACGAAATGAGCCTGCCATGCAACTTCCATGATGAAGCGGACTTTGAGGCGGGTAGCAGGGTTTGCTCCGCAGAAAGTATCCATCACGAAAAGTCTCTTGCCTGAAAGCTGCTTCACTGCCTTTGCCTTGAGGTCAGCCCAGGCTTCCTCTGAGCAAGGCTTGTTGTCATTCTTGTATGCGTCTGAAGTCCACCATACGGTGTCCTTGCTGGCTTCGTTGTAAACAAAGAATTTGTCTTTAGGAGAGCGTCCTGTGTAGATGCCTGTCATTACATTGACGGCGCCGAGTTCAGTAACCTGGCCTTTCTCGTAACCCTCGAGTCCTTCCTTTGTCTCTTCCTGGAAGAGTACCTCGTAAGACGGGTTGTGGAGAATTTCCTTGACATCTGTGATGCCGTACTTGGTCAAATCGATTTTACTCATAATTCCAAAATTATATTAAGGTTTATAATTTCATGGTCTGGAGCATTTTCGGAATTTCCGGCCGGTCCTCCGGTTCATTCCCGAATGCGATGCAAAATTAAAGTATTTTTACAATCGTTCAAATATAATTTTGCAATCGTTCAAATATAATTTTACATTTGTTCGCTGCCGGGGATCGCGGCGGGATGATATAAGCATCCGCCTGTCCAAGAAAATTTATACTGCACAAAATGTGCCAATGCCGGACGGCCGGAGACAAATGAGAAAGAGATGAGCGAATGTGCTGACAGCCAGATGAAACAGACCGATGTCACGGGGAATGTCATGCCTGCGGCAAGCCCCGGGATGCCGCAGCCGACTGATGTCTCCGGGGATATTGCTCCGGCTGATGTCCTCCGTGAATATTGGGGCTATCCGTCGTTCCGGCCGATGCAGGAGGACATAGTCGGCGCGGCATTGGACGGAAAGGATGTGCTCGCCATTCTTCCGACTGGAGGGGGGAAGTCCGTGTGCTTTCAGGTGCCGGCTCTGATGAAGCCGGGGATTGCCCTTGTGGTCACGCCTCTGATTGCCCTGATGAAGGACCAGGTGCAGAATCTTTCCGACAGGGGCATCAAGGCGCTCGCAGTCTATCTTGGAATGACCAGGAGGGAAATCGAGCTTGCGCTGAACAATGCCGTCTACGGGGATTTCAAGTTTCTTTACCTGTCTCCCGAACGGCTGGGGACAGAACTTTTCCGGAGTTATGTCAAGGATATGGATGTCAGCTATATAGTGGTTGACGAGGCGCACTGTATATCCCAGTGGGGCTATGACTTCCGTCCGGACTATCTGAAAATCGGGGAACTCCGGAAAATCCTGCCCGAGGCTCCTGTGATTGCCCTTACTGCCACTGCGACGCCGCAGGTTGCGGAAGACATAATGGAAAAACTGTGCTTCAGGGAAAAGCTGCTCCTGAAAAGCGGCTTCGAAAGGCCGAACCTCTCATATGTCGTAAGGCATACCGAGGACAAGCTCGGGCAGCTTCTGAATATATGCGGCGCTGTTCCGGGAACGGGAATCGTTTATATGCGCAACCGCAGGAAATGTGAGGAAATTGCTGCGTTCCTGAAGTCAAACGGCGTCTCTGCATCCTTTTATCATGCCGGTCTCGGCTCCCATTCCCGGACGGAAAGACAGGAGCAGTGGAAGTCCGGAGCCATAAGGGTGATGGTCTGCACCAATGCATTCGGCATGGGCATAGACAAGCCGGACGTGAGATTCGTGGTGCACTTTGATGTGCCGGATTCACCGGAGGCATATTTTCAGGAGGCGGGCAGGGCCGGCAGGGACGGGAAGCGGTCGTATGCTGTCCTGCTGTGGAACAGCGGTGATGTCCGCCGGCTCAGGCAGACCGCCTCGGTGTCATTCCCTTCCATTGAATATGTCGAGGACATATATCATAAGGTGCATATAATGTATGGGATTCCGTATGATGTCGGCAAGGGTATGCAGCTGAAGTTTGACCTCCATGAGTTCTGTATCCGCTTCGGACTGAACCGTTCCTCGGCATGGTATGCCATAAAATATATAGAGAGAGAAGGGCACTGGACGGTCATGGAGGATGTTGATGTCCAGACCAAGGTGATGTTCATTGTCCCTCGCGGCTCCCTTTACGGCACGCCGATGTCTGAGGAGAAAATGGGGACGGTGGCTGAAATCATTATGCGCCGTTATACGGGGCTGTTTTCGTTCCCGGTGCCGATAGATGAGCAATATGTCGCAGACAAGGCCGGAATGACCGCTCCGGAGCTCAGGCAGCTGCTGTACAGAATGTCGCTGGAGCACTTGATAAAATATATACCGGGAGACCATACCACAGTCATATATCTCAATGAAAACAGACTGATGCCAAAGAATGTCAGGCTGACTCCCGAAAGGCATGACCGCCTCAAATCCACATATATTGAAAGAATGGAGACGATGGTCAGTTATGTGGAGGAGACCGGTACATGCCGCAGCCGGTTTCTCCTTTCATATTTCGGCCAGACTGAATCGGAGGACTGCGGAACCTGTGATGTCTGCCGCAGGAAACGCCGGGACATTTGCCATGACGGCGGCAGCAGCAACGGTCATGACGGAGGCAGCAGGCCATCCATGAGATTGCTCAGGGAGGAGATTTCGTCATATATTCTGGAAGAGAAGGGCGGCTCATATACTCTCAACGACATAAATGTCCGTTTCGGAAATCCCGTTTCTTCGCCCGACAAGGCATATCTGGATGAATTGCGCGACCTGATTGACGAAGGCGCTGTTCCCCCTTATATTGTCTGAGTCAGGCTTCGGCCGTACTGGGGTCAGGTCCGCTCTCTGAATCAGGCTTCAATCACAAGCCCGTCATACGCAGGGCGGATTTCCGGGGGCAGTTCTGCGCACAGGTCTGAATGGCGCGGAAGCTGATGGGAGAGGTGGGTCAGCCATGTGTGCGGCGCGCCTACTCTACGGGATATTTCGACGGCCTCTTCAAGTGAAAAGTGGGACAGGTGGCGCCCCCTGCGTACGCAGTTGATTATGAAATGCTCAAGACCGTGGAGCTTGTCAAATTCTTCCTCCGGTATGAAGTTCATGTCCGTCAGATATGCTATTTTGCCGAACCGGTAGCCGAGGACCGGAAGCATGTAGTGTTTCCCTCTTATCGGGATGATTTCAGCCTGTCCGGGAGTGATGTCCGGCAGTCCGGCTGCTGTGATGCCGTCCGGATTTTTCCTTTTCATCCGTTCGGAAGCCCAGAACTCAGGCGTGACCCGGACTTTCTCATAGCCTTTCCTGTCTTTCCATACCAGCATGAAATCCGGAACATTCTCAGAAACACAGAACGGGCTGTCGTCAATGCGGGTAATCTGCCATTCCGGGACCCCGGGATATCTCTTTTCTGCAAAAGCATATGAGTATTCCATGCGCAGGGAGTCCTCGACATATTTTTCGCAGTAGATTTTTATCGGAGACCTCTCGATATAGTTGAATGCACGCACATCGTCCAGTCCACCGGTGTGATCCTTGTGGTTGTGTGTCAGCAGGATGGCGTCCAGGTGGCTTATACCTGCCCTGAGCATCTGCTGGCGGAAGTCAGGTCCGGCGTCCACCAGAATGTCCAGTCCCCTGTATTGTACGAAAGCCGATGATCTGAGCCTCTTGTCCCGAGGGTCACCAGAGGTGCACACCTCACATCCGCATCCTATCATCGGGACTCCCTGTGATGTGCCCGTTCCTAAAAATGTCAGTCTTGTCTCCATGCTTCAGTCAAATCCTTATGATGGTATATCTTCCTTTCCGATGATCTGCGCCGGGACTCAGATTGTCACCGGGACGGTCTTCCCGACCAGTTCCGGGTCGTATGGCCGTTCAATGCGGATATAGTTGCCTGTATATCCGGACATGATTCCGTTTTTGTCAGTGCTCTCGAACAGGACATTTTCGCGGACTCCTCTGTTGGCTTCCATAAATTCTGCATGGAGTTCACTGCTCAGCTCCTCAAGTATTTTCACTCTGTCCGTCTTGACTGAATCCTGCACCTGGTCCCTGCGGGCAGCTGCAGGTGTCCCTGCTCTCCGGGAGTACGGGAAAATGTGGATGAATGCGGGTCTTGCCGTGTCTTTCAGGAAATCATATGTTTCCTTGAAAAGGGCGTCGGTCTCTCCGGGAAATCCCGTGATGACATCTATCCCGAAGAATACTTTCGGACCTCCGGGATGTTCCATCGCCTGCCTGATATAATCTATCTTGCGGGCAAAGAATGCCGTGTCGTATCTCCTTCCCATCGCCTTGAGGATTGTGTCGGAGCCGGACTGGAGCGGGATGTGGAAATGAGGGAGAAATTTTGTCCCGCTTGCAATCCAGTCCACAATTTCATCCTTCAGGAGGTTCGGTTCTATGGAAGATATCCTGTACCTTTCGATGCCTCTGACTTCGTTCAGGGCCTTGAGCAGGTCAAGGAAATTTTCTCCGGTTGATTTCCCGAAATCCCCGGTGTTTACTCCGGTCAGCACGATTTCCCTGATTCCTCCGGAGGCAATTTCTTCTGCCTGCCGGACAATGTCACTGATCGGAATGTTGCGGCTGCGGCCTCTGGCGTACGGCACCGTGCAGTATGAGCAGAAATAGTCGCATCCGTCCTGGACTTTCAGGAATGACCGTGTCCTCTCCCCTGACGAGTATGCCGGAAGGAAATCCGTCCTGCGGCATTTGACGGCATCCTTGTCGCCTGCCGGCTTGAGGAATGCGGATATTGACGGCACAACAAGCGGCTTTTCGTCGGCTCCGAATACTGCCGTCACACCTTCTATCCGGAGAATCTCCTCTTTCTTGAGCTGGGCGTAGCAGCCGGTGACGAATATGGAGGCTTCCGGAGACACTCTGTGCAGCTTCCGTATGATGTTACGGCATTTTTTGTCGGAATGTTCGGTCACCGTGCATGTGTTCACCAGATATATGTCGGCTTTTTCTTCCCACGGGACGACTTCGATGCCTTCCCTGATCAGTCCCCGCTCGTAAGTCGAAGTCTCGGCATAGTTCAGTTTGCAGCCGAGGGTAACGAATGCCATCTTTTTCTTCATTGTCATTTATTTTTATGAAGAGCGTCACTATTGCTTTTATTGAAGAGCGTCACTCTTGACCATGCCGCTACTCCATTGACCGGAGGCCTCCTCTTGGATACCCGTATTGAAAAGTTTCCCAACCGGGGGAATGCATCGGCAATGGCGCTGACAATCCTCCCTGCCAGGTGCTCAAGCAGGTCGGAATGAATCTCCATTTCTTTTCTGATGACATCATACACGAGTCCATAGTCAAGCGCATCCCGAAGGTCGTCGCTCTCTGCTGCTGCCGTCATGTCAAGTTCTGCCCTGAAATCCACGGTGAACAGATTCCGGACTGTCTTCTCTTGCGGAAGGCATCCGTGGCAGACATGAAATTCCATCCCTTCGAGTTCGAGGATGCCTGGCTGTATTTCCTTGCCGATGTTTGCGTTGTGCTTGTCTGAATCCATTTTTTCCGATAGATGAACATTTTTGTGGATTTGCTGTTTGTCAGCCATGGAGTATGAAGACGCATGGCCGTTTGCCTATTGCGGTCTTTTCCTCTTTCCACTCCGAGATTGTCCTGGTACGGATGAACTCATCAGGCAGTGTTATGTCCGCAGCAATGCAGAGCCTTGTCCCCGGCCGGCACACGGAAAGTATGTCAGAGAGCATCTGTTCGTTTCTGTACGGGGTCTCGATGAATATCTGTGACTGGTCCGCCGCGGCTGACAGTTTCTCTATGGCTTTGAGTCTGCTCTTCCTTTCTTCGCTTTTTGCCGGAAGGTATCCGCAGAATGCGAATGACTGTCCGTTGAGTCCCGACGCCATGAGGGCAAGCATGAGTGAGGACGGTCCGACAGACGGGATAACCCTGATGCCATGTCTGTGGGCAAGGGCGACGAGCTGTGCGCCGGGGTCTGCCACTGCCGGGAGTCCGGCTTCTGAGATGAGGGCCACGTCATTGCCGTCATTGAACAGCTCCATGTAGCTTTCAATCTGCTCATGTCCGGTGTGTTCATTGAGTTCAAAGAACCGGAGGTCCTGGATTTTCCCCTTCAGTCCTGCCTTTGACAGATATCTTCTTGCCGTCCTCGTTTCCTCTACGACAAAAGTCGTGAAATGCGGAAGCATCTGCAGTACAGAAGCCGGAATGACTTCCTGCGGGGCATTGTCCCCGAGTGGGGAGGGTATAAGGTACAGGTTGCCTCTGCCGTCCTTTCGGCATGTTGTGCTTTCTGTCATGACCATTCTTTCCGTCATGTCCTGACTGTTTCCCATTTCATTCTTCTGTGTTGCCATCGGTCTTCCTTTTTTCTTTGCGCCTGATGCATTTCTGCTTGCGGGGCTTGTCAGCTGAATTGTCGTCAGGTCCGATAATTATCACATTCCTGTCCATGTTGCGGCGCTGGATGAGGGCCTGCCGCTCCTCTTCTTCCCTTTCTTCCTTTTTCTTGAATATGTTGCGTATGAATGTGTCGAATCTGTCAAATTCTTTCTGCCAGGCGATACCTATTCCGTTCCTCTGCGAATTGTCAAGATAGTTGGTGTATTCGTCCGCAGAGTGTGAGAACAGATTGAGCCTCAGTGCACCTGATCTTGTGAGCTTGATTTCTATGTCCAGGTCGCCGACTACATCGCTGCCGGAGTTCCCGGAATTGTATTGCCTGTTCCCTATGTTTCCGTTTACTATCACTCTGTTGTTGAAGAGCTGGGTGGATACGGCCACATCAAAGATGTCATTGCCTTTTTCATTCGGCTGATAGTTCAGTCCGAGGTCAAGAGGAATATTCAGTTTCTGGAAAATGTTGTTCAGCTGGTTGGTCATGATGTCGGTGACATTGGAATACAGCACGGAGCTGTTGTTGACGATGCCGGACTGTTCGTCAGGAAGGAAACTGTTCGAGATAATCAGCGAGAGGAACTGTTTCTGCACTTTGTCTTCCGTGCTCAGGGCGCTTTCTACCCGCGACTGTACCGTAGGATCAAGGTCTGGCACGACAATCGAGAACCCGAGTCTCGGGTTGCTGATCTTGTCTGAAATGGTTATGCCGCACTCGACCGTCCTGCGGTTGGATACGGATGTAGTGTCTGCAATGAGGGTGGACAGGGATGCCTTGGTCGTATAGGATGCGTCTATGTCCAGCATGCTGTCCATGATGTCACCGTTGAATTTCACTGTGCTTCCTTCCTGTATGGAGAAGTCTCTGGAGGCAAAACCAAGGGCAACGAATTTATAGTTCCCGGATGCGATTGTATAGTCTCCGGTGATGTTGAATATGTCCTTTTTTGGCTGGAGTTCTATTTCAATCACTCCGTCTCCACGGCCGGACAGGACATTGCCCGTGGCCTTGTCTATCTCAATGAAGGCCTCTGTGCCTTGGTTTGCGGCTACGCGTAGCTTCATCCTGAAGTCGCTTTCTTTTGTCTCCTGTTCCTTGATTCTTGCAATCATCGCCTCATACGGGTCAGTCTTCTTTATTACCACAGGTTGTCTGTATGTAAGAAGATTGCCTCCGGTGGCATTTCCTCCGGATGACAGAGGTATATGGAACTGCCCGTTTCCGGATGTCGCGGCATTTACAGTCAGCGTAATGGCTTTCATAGGGCCGGAGAACTCAACGGAGCCGGTGGCCGCAACATTGCCGTAGAATGACTCGGACTCATTTCCGGTAAGGTTGATGGCTTCGATATCCATGACATTCGCCCTTGCGTTGAACCTTATGTCTTTGAAGCAGTCGTAGCTGATGTTGCCTGTAAGCATGCCGCGTCCGTTCTTCCCGTCTTCTATGCTGACATCGTTGAAATATATTCCGGTTTCGTCCATTCTGAAGCCTCCGTTGAGAAGGTATCTGACATTTGTGAATGCGACTGTCAGTCCTGCATTTTCAAAGCCGGCGCCTTCGCTTCTGACGGCGAGCCTGTCCAAAGGTCCCTTTGCGGAGAAATTTCCTGACACATGTCCGTCCAGTGTGCTTATGACGCCTGACACAAATGGGGAGGCGCATGAAATGTCGAATCTGTCAAGGACTATGTTGAAGTCCGCTTTCCGGCTTTTGAATGCATAATTGCCGTTTATGTCAATCGTGTTTTGTCCTGATATCTCATTTGTAAGATTAAGGAAGAGTCTTTTCCCGTCACCGGAATCCCCGAGCCGGCCTTCCATCATTATTGTCCCCATGTCTGAACCTGCTGCAGAAGCTGAGTCACAAAGGAAATTCATGCTGAGGCCGAGTTTCCTGTACGGGGTGGTGATTTCCGCCTGCCCTGTCACTGCCCCGCTGATGCCGAGGTCTTTTTTCAGAAGAGGATTCACTATGGATATGTCAAATCTGTCCAGGGCTACGGTCAGTCTGTCCTCCGTATTCTCGGAAGTGCCGCCGGTGACCCGGATTGTCTGGTCGCCGCTTGTGAACTCGATGATATCCACGTCGACATCCTTGCCCTTCACTTTGAATTTCGAAGGCCGGATGTTCCATTCCCTGTCATTCAGATAAATGCTTGTCGGGAGGATACTTGCCTCGAGTCCCATTTCTCCGTCCTTGTCTCTTGTCACATTTCCAAGTGCGAAAAATTCTCCTCTGTTGGTCAGTGTGCTGCGGTTGTCGTAGGAAAGTCCGACTCCTATATGATTCTCGTCGGCAAAAAATTCCATAAGACTGTTGTTGAGCATCAGAGTTGCAAGCCGGATGCTCCCGCTGTTGATTTTGCCTTTGAGGCTTCCGTCCGAATTGTCGGCGGTAAGGGTCAGGTCCTTGATGTACTGTTCCTTGAATGCAAGTCTTTGTGAGACGATACTGGCGTTGAAGATGCCGGAGGAGTCAATTCTTGCATTCAGGGATGTGCTGTCGGCAATATATACCCCGGGGGCGATGAATGACATCAGGTCCATTGTGTCGAATGTCTTGACAGAAATCCTGTATCTGTCTTTGTCCCATGTCCTGACTGTGTCTCTGAACATTGCAGGAAGCTCTTTCTTCAGGGTGACGGACTGGAAGTCCCTTATGAATTTTGCTATTGATGCGGTTCCTGCGAAACTGCCTTCTGCGAATTTTGATGAGAACGACATTCTGTTTATGTCATTCCCTGAATATGAATTTATTGCAATGTCTCCTATGTCATGGGAGCCCATTCTGTTCTCAAGTACCAGATCTGCAATGTCAATGTCCCCGATGATGTCACCTCTGTTCTTTATGAGATTGAAATTCGCTGTCGTGCTGAACCTGACTCGTGATATGCCCCGCCTGTCTATATTCATTGCGTTGAGGTCTGCGTAGCCGACATTCAGGTAGAATTTGTAAAGGGCATTGTTTGTCTTTCTTGACAGATTGAACAATCCCTGGAACATGAAGTTAAGGTTCGGGTCGCTGCAGATGATCTTGCCGTCGAATGTCTCCCTGGCAACAGTACCTGCAGCGGCTATCCCGCTGTAGTCATAGCCTTTGAAATTGAGTCTGCTGACCATGAGCGAATCTATCCTCAGCTCTGGGCTGCCGCCCCTGTTGCCGAGATCTGCATTGAGCCTCGCTTTCATGGAGCATTGCCGGATGATGTCTGAGCCTGTGGCTTTCCCGATGTCAAAGTCATCTGTCGTTACGCTTCCGCCGATTTTGATTGACTTGTTCCCGGATATGAGCCCGGTCATGTCCAGGTCGGCATATATTCTTCCGAGTCCGGAGCGGATGCCTGCGGTGAGGGCGAGCCTGTTCAGTGTGCCTCTGGCATGTCCGTCAAGGATGAAAGTTTCTCCTCTTCCGTATTTTTCTATGGCCGGAGCTTTCCCCTTGTTCCACTCTCCGATGAAATTCTGCAGCCCGCGGGAGCCGAATCCGAGGCCTGCGATTTTCAGGTCAAGGTACATTTTCTGCGTGTCCGGAAGTCCTGTGATCCGGCCGTCAAATACTCCGGATACATTGTCATCTCCCCCGTCAATCCTGAGATTCCCGAGAGCCAGGCTGCTGACTGTACCGGAGACATTGCCGCTGATGTCGGCGGCGAATGTATTGTCCGCAAGTCCGGGAACAAAATATGACAGGGTCTGCATGTCGAGTCTGCTGCCGGAAATGCTTGCGTCAAGCCTGACTTTTTCCACAAATTCCCTGAAGTCCGCTGAACTGCCGTAAGACATTATGAATGACTCAAGCGCAACATCTGACCAGGGGTCATTTATTTTTATTTTTTCAATCCTGGCCTGTCCGCGGCCGACTCTTGCCTTGCCGGAAATGGAATTGCATACATAGCCGCTTTTTTCTCTGAATGACAGATAATCCACGCTGCCTGACATTATTCCCTTGCTGAATTTCAGATGCCTTGCCCCCAGGTTGATGTCGGAGACTTCAAGGTCACTCCAGTCTATGCATCCTGCCGGTTTTTCCTTGTGTTCTTTCCTGAAATTCTGCATGCGGAAAGTCATCCCGTCTATATCCACCCTGCGTATGTCGAAAATGTTCTTGTCCTGAGGCTTCTTTTCCTGTTTCTTCTCTATCCCGAACATCCTCTGCAGGCTTGTCCCGCCGTCTTCTATCACAAGGTTCATCTCGGCGTTCCTCAGATATGTCCTTCCTATGTGCAGGCCTTCCTGTCTGCCGAGTCCCTTGAGGGTGAACCGGGCGATGACATATTCCGCAGCGAAGAGAGTGTCTGCAGCCTCTTCATTGCATGGCTTTCTGTCTATTATGGCGACATTCTTCAGCACCAATGCATTGAACGGCTTGATGTGAATCTTGTCAAACCTGATGTCTGCGTCTATTTTTGATGAAATGTTTTCTATGATTCTGCGCGAAAGGTATGTCTGTACCTGGGGAGTCTGTATTCCAAGAATCCCTGCAAGTATCAGGGCTGTCAGTGCTACCGCAACCAGCCACAATATTTTCAATACCTTCTTTACCGTATCTCCAGTATCAGTTGACAGAATTGTGTGAATCAATTAAAACAAGCAAAATTAATAAAAAAAGTCGTATTTTTGCCGCTGCGGTAGTTTTGATAATTTGATTTTATGGATATAATTCTCGGTATAGAATCCTCATGCGACGACACTTCTGCCGCCGTCATCAGGGACGGATATCTTCTGTCGAATGTGCTGGCAAGCCAGGATGTGCACAAAGCGTACGGCGGCGTGATTCCAGAGCTGGCCTCAAGGGCGCATCAGCTCAACATCGTGCCGGTCGTAAGCCAGGCCATAGACCGTGCCGGCATCAGCGCTTCTGACATTACGGCGATAGCCTTTACACGGGGGCCGGGGCTTCTCGGTTCGCTTCTTGTGGGTACTTCTTTCGCCAAGGCGCTTGCAATATCGCTTGACAAGCCGCTGATTGAGGTGAATCATCTTCAGGGGCATATACTTGCGTCGTTCATCAAACAGTACGACAAGGAGAATATTCATCCGTCATTCCCTTATCTGTGCCTGCTGGTTTCGGGAGGCAATTCCCAGATAGTCAAGGTCAACAGCCCGCTTGATTTCGAAATCCTCGGACAGACCATAGACGATGCCGTCGGGGAGGCTTTTGACAAATGTTCCAAGATGATGGGGCTCGGCTATCCCGGCGGACCTGTTGTCGACAGGCTTGCAAAAGCCGGGGATCCGCACAGGTTCCGCTTCGCCAAACCTCATGTCCCCGGGCTGGACTACAGCTTCAGCGGCATCAAGACCTCCCTGCTGTATTTTGTGCGGGACCAGATGGCCCTTGATCCGGACTTCATGGAGAAAAACAAGGAGGACATCTGCGCAAGTTTTCAGAATGCATTGATTGAAATCCTGATGGACAAGCTCATCAAGGCGGCGAAGATGACCGGAATCCGGGAAATTGCCATCGGTGGAGGCGTGTCGGCCAACAGCGGTCTCAGGAATGCTGTCACTGAAGAGGGAAAGAAGAGGGGATGGAATACATACCTTCCTGAATTCAAGTTCACTACTGACAATGCTGCCATGATTGCCATCGCCGGATATTTCCATTATCTGAACGGGGAAAGGACTTCCCTTGATGTTGCTCCGGTGTCAAGGATGGCTGATTTTCACAAGATCTGATATCAATAAGGGCCGGAACAAAATAAGAGCCGGAAACAAAAGGCATGAAGGAGATAGAAATAGCGTGTTCTATAGGGCAGGAGCCGTCAGCGGAGCAGATAACCTCTGCAGCAGCGAGAGCTATGGGCGTGGCACAGAAAGCCGTGTCGGGATGGAGGATTGTCCGCCGGTCGGTGGATGCGAGAGGCGAAATACTTTACAGGTACAGAGTGGAGGCATACCGGTCCGGGGAGGAAATTCCATTGTATTCATTGCCGGAATACCGGGATGTGTCTTCTGCAGAGCCAGTGATCATAATAGGAGCCGGTCCGGCCGGGATGTTTGCCGCCCTGCATCTTCTCATGAGGGGCATCAGGCCGGTAATTCTTGAGCGCGGCAAGGATGTACATGCAAGGAAAGCGGATATGGCGAGGCTTTCAAGGGAGGGAACAGTCAATCCGGACTCCAACTATTGTTTCGGAGAGGGAGGAGCCGGAACATTTTCCGACGGCAAACTGTTTACGCGTTCCTCAAAGCGCGGGGACATCAGGGAGGTGCTGCATCAGCTTGTGGCTTTCGGGGCCGATTCCTCGATTCTGACAGATGCGCACCCGCACATAGGAAGCGACAGGCTTCCTGCAATAGTTGAGAATATCCGCAAATGCATCGTTTCTCACGGAGGCGAATATCATTTCGGGACAAGGGTGACCGATATACGCAAGAGGGAAGGCGGAGGCTTCGATGTTGTCGCTTCTGCTGTATCCGATACCGTGTATTCTGCCAGAAAAGTGATTCTTGCCACAGGACATTCTGCCCGGGATATTTATGAACTTTTTGCTGAAAAGGGATGGGAACTTCAGGCCAAGGGGTTTGCCCTCGGTGTCCGCGCCGAACATCCGCAGTCTCTGATCAACAGAATCCAATACCACGGCAAATATCAGCCGTACATGCCTGCGGCGGAATATTCATTCGTGACACAGATAGAGGGACGGGGAGTCTTCTCGTTCTGCATGTGTCCGGGAGGCATTCTTGTGCCGTCTGCAACCGGCCCGGGGGAGACGGTCCTGAACGGCATGTCCAATTCTGCGCGCAACTCAAGATGGGCCAATGCCGGAGTCGTGGTGTCGGTCGAGCCGGAGGATGTGCCTGAGTATGCGAAGTATGGCCCCCTTTCCCTGCTGCGTTTCCAGATGGATGTGGAGAAGAGAATGTATGACTTCTCGGGTTCTATAAAGGCTCCTGCCCAGAGGATGATGGATTTCTGCCGCCGTGTGGAGTCCTCCTCACTGCCGGCCACATCCTATCATCCGGGTGCGGTGCCTGCCCCATTGCATGAGCTTCTCCCCGGGAATGTCTCTCTGCGACTCAAATATGCCTTTCCGGAAATTGGAGGCAGAAAAATGAAAGGATATTATACCAATGAGGCGCTTCTGCTGGGCGTAGAGTCCCGGACTTCTTCTCCAGTGAGGATTCCTCGTGATCCCGATACGCTTGAACATATCCGGATAAAGGGGCTGTACCCTTGCGGAGAAGGGGCCGGATATTCAGGAGGTATAGTCTCGTCCGCCCTTGACGGTATCCGGTGTGCTGACCTTGTCTGAATGTGCCCGGGCAATTCCATCTGTCCTGAAATGCTTCGGCCCTGAACAATAAAGGCTGCCCCGGGGCAGCCTTTCAATTTCTGCAAGTATTTGACTGAAGATTACTCGACTTTCTTCTCCTTTGCCCTGACGAGCTTGTCCTTGAGTATGTCCGCGCAGTCGACGACGGCGTCTTCGAAAGTTTTGGCGTTTCTCTCGACTACAAGGTCATTGCCAGGAATCCTCACATGCACTTTCACATTTTTGTTCTGATGCTCAGGCAGAAGTGACATTGCAACTTCAATGCTTGTGATTTCGTCATAGAACTTTGGAAGTCTGGAAAGTTTTTTCTCTACGAAGTCCAGAAGTTTCTGATCAGCATCGAACTTGATGGATTGTACTCTAATCTCCATTTTTACCTCCATTTTTAGCCCTCGGATGGGCGGTTTGATAAACTTTCTTGAGTTTCTCGATGGTGTTGTGGGTGTAGACCTGTGTGGCGGCCAGCGAAGAATGTCCGAGCAATTCCTTGATGGAATTAAGGTCTGCGCCTTCATCCAGCAGTTCCGTCGCAAGCGTATGGCGAAGGACATGTGGTGACTTTTTCCCGGTAAATCCTCCTGTTTCCTCCAGTTCCGTCCTCACTGCCCGGTCAATGAATTCCGGATATACTCTCCTTCCCTTGTCCGTGACAAAAAGGGCATTGCCGCAGGCTGCCTTCCCGCAAATCATCTCAACTGCCTGTAAATATAATAAAATTTCTTCTGACAATGAAGAAGTAAGAGGAATTTCTCTCGTTTTGTCTCCTTTTCCTTTCACTTTGACAACATGTCGCCGGAAATCCGCATCGCCGGTATTCAGCGACACAAGTTCTGCCCGCCGCATGCCTGTGCCGTACAATGTTGCGATTATCACTCTCCTGAGTCTTTTCATATAAAGGAAAATGGCGAATTTCTCCGGATCTGCGGCCAGGCTGTACATCTCAAGCAGCAGACGGTCCGTTTCCGGTCTGTACCCGTATGGTCTGGTAGCCTTGTATTTTTCTATGAATGAATCAGGGTCGGGACGGAACTCCCCTGACGCGAATATGGCTGTCCGGCGAAAATATTCTTCAAGTTCAGCTTCCCTGAATATTGTGGGCAGTTTCTTTGAAACTTTAGGTCTTGCCACTGCCCCGACCGGATTTGACTGCAGCAGATTTTCTCTTGTCATCCAGCGGCAGAATCCGCTGAGCACCGAGAGGTGCAGGTTGACTGTCCTCGGGATCAGCTTTCTCTTGTCCATGAGATATACCTCATAGCCCCGGATGACACCCGGAGTCAGGGTGCTGACGATGTCTTCGTCGCAAATGGAGCTTTTGTCCGGGATGTCTGCAAAGGCAAACAAGAGGAAATCATCCAGGACGGCACGGTAGTTCCGGGCTGTCTTGTCCGAATATCTCCTTATGGAACTGATGTAAGTTATGTATTTGTCCGTGAGGTTCATCTCTGCATCTGAGCCGCGTCAGTCCGCCTGAGGCTCCGGACCGCCTTTTGGAAAAAGTCCCATTTCGGCGGCTTTTTCTCTCATGAGCCTGTCGGCGTCTTCGAATCTGTTCTCTATTATGCCGTCAAGTATTGCATTCTTGACATGCTCCTGAATTATGCCGACCGGTCTTCCCGGAGGTATGCCGAATGTCTCCATGATGTATTCCCCCCTGATAGGGTTTTTGAAGTTCCTTATGGCATCCTTTGCCTCTACATCAACCAGTTTCTGCCTTACTATGTCAAAATTGTGCTTCAGCCGTTCTACTTTTTTCGGATTCTTGGATGTGATGTCGGACTTGCAGAGTACCATGAGGTCGTCTATGTCATTTCCTGCGTCGAACAGAAGCCTCCTTACCGCCGAATCCGTGACTTCTTCGGTTACAAGGGCTATCGGACGGAGGTGGAGGTTCACAAGCTTCTGGACATATTTCATCTTTTCATTGAGAGGCATCTTCATGGACTGGAAGATTTTCGGGACCATCCTTGCCCCGACAATCTCATGCCCGTGAAATGTCCATCCGGCCTGAGGGTCGTATCTCTTTGTCACCGGTTTCCCGATGTCATGCAGAAGTGCTGCCCACCTGAGCCATAGATAAGGTTCCGTACGCACGGTTCCAATTTCCGTATTGTCTTCGGTGTGCCAGTCGTGAAGTGCTCCTTCTGAAATCAGGCTTGTCTCAAGGGCTGCAACATTGTCAACTACTTCAAGGGTATGGGAGAAATTTTCCTTGTGTCCTTTCCCGTCCACTGTATTTGTCTCTTTGAGCTTTGTGAGCTGCGGCAGCACGAAGTCCAGCAGGCCGGTTTCGTCCATAAGCCGGAACCCGACAGACGGCCTGCTGCATACAAGCATCTTGTTGAGTTCTTCCGTAATTCTTTCCTTGGAAAGGATGCTCATTCTGTCTCGGTTTCTCCGAATGGATTCAAGTGATTCCTGCGTGATTCTGAATTCATGTTCAGGGGAGGTGAGCCTTGTCGCGAATCTTATGGCCCTGACCATCCTGAGGGGGTCGTCACTGTATGTGGTGTCCGGGTTGAGCGGCGTCCGGATGATGCCGTCCTTGAGGTCTCTGATGCCGCCGAAAGGATCCACAAGTGCTCCGAAGTCTTCTTTCTGCAGGCTGAATGCCATGGCGTTGATGGTGAAATCCCTCCTTTTCTGGTCGTCCTCCAGCGTGCCGTCCTCTACAATCGGTTTCCGGGAATCTCTCCGGTATGATTCCTTTCTGGCTCCGACAAATTCCACCTCAATGCCTTTGTATCTGAGCATGGCCGTACCGAAATTCTTGAATACGGTCACATTGCTGTGAACAGCCTCACCGACGGCTTCGGCCAGACTGATGCCGCTGCCCTCGACGACGATGTCGATGTCCTTGCTCGGGCATCCGAGGAAGCAGTCCCGTACATAGCCTCCTATGACAAATGCCCTGACGCCTTTCTTCTCGGCGATGTCAGATATGATTGAGAAAATCCTGTGTTCAAGAAATCCGTGTGTTATTGTCATTGCTTCTGATGTCTCTGATGTTCCGTGTCTTTGTGTTTCGGATATGGTCTTTGTCCGGTTCATTTCCCCTGTCCGGCAGGGCCGCACATTTCCCCGTAGTCCGGAATATGGCTGATGAATTCATACTCGGATGAGTTCTTTTTCCTGCAGATGAATGTCTCATTCCCGTTGGTGATGAATATGTATTTGACATTCAGTACCATATTGTATCTGATGACTTGGTCGAGCACATTATTGTCCAGGTCTGTCTCCGGCCGCTTGCACTCCACCACCGCAAGCGGTCTCGCATTCCTCCCGAATATGAGTATGTCTGCCCTGAAAAGCTTGTCCCCGAGCCGGAAAGCCGTTTCGCTCATCATCATGTGCATGGGAACATTCATCCGGCTGCCGAGCTGCCCGATGAACCATTGGCGCACATGCTCTTCCGGAGTCAGGGCCACTTCCTTTTTCCTGAGGGGATCCCAGACTGTCTTTCCTGTCATTTCCAGATTCTCCATTGTCTCCTGAATGCGTATACAGGCATTTTATCCGCATCTGCAAAGATAGCGAGAAATTTTCATACCGGAGTTCTTCATCTTTTTATATGGGGTCAACATCTATGGCAATGTGTCCTGCGTATTTTTCTTTGGACTCGAAATCGTTTACGGCTGTCATGATGCGTCTTTTTGTGCCGACAAGATTCTTGTCTTTGCGCAGGTTCAGCCTGATGACCCTGATGTAGTTGTCGGCTGCCTTGTCCACTGCCGGACTGAAGGGGCCAGTCAGCGCGTATGGCTGGGCTCCGGCTTCAAGGATGCCGCAGAGTTTTGTGCTCATGAGCATTGCGCGCTGTTCGGATTTGTCCCTGATTTCAATATTGATGACTCTTGTGTACGGAGGGTATGAGAACAGTTTCCGTTCGGACAGCAGAGAGGTTTCTTCAATTTTTGTCCCCTCGGCAAGTATCCTGTATACCGGATGGTCCGGGGCCGATGTCTGAATGACAAACAGTCCGCGCCTGTCTCTCCTGCCGCATCTGCCCCTGAACTGCTCCAGCAGTTGGGCCGCCTTCTCATCTGCCCTGAAATCCTCGATGCCGAGAAGAGTGTCTGCCTGCAGGACCGCCACAAGCCTGAGATTCGGGAAATCGAACCCTTTTGTCACCATCTGCGTGCCGATGAGAATGTCGGTCTCTCCCTTGCTGAACTTCCTGACGGTTTCCTTGCTGTATACAGGGCTCTGGGCTGTGTCGCTGTCCAGCCTTGCAACTCTTGCCGAAGGGAACAGGGCAGACACTTCCTCTTCGATTTTCTGTGTGCCTGTTCCGAGCCCTCTCATTTTCCCGCCGCATTTCTGACATTGTCCGGTGAATGGCGCACTGTATCCGCAGCTGTGGCACACGAGTCTTCCGTGTCCGTCATCATTTTTCCCTTTGTGCAGGCTCAGGCTCACATTGCAGTGCGGGCATTTGGGGATGAAGCCGCATTCAATGCATTGTACGGCGGGAGAGAATGATCTCCTTGCCCGGAACAGCATCACCTGCCCTTCCTCATCCAGAGTCTCTCTTATGTGTTCAATCAGCCTTACCGAGAACGAGCCTCTCATCCCGTTCTTTTTCCTTTCGGCTATAGTGTCTATTATTTCGATTTCTGCGTCTTCGGCATGATGGTACCGTTCCTTCAGTTCTGCAATGGTGTATTTCCCGCTCATGCAGTTGTACAGAGACTCAAGGGAAGGCGTCGCCGAGCCGAGTACTATGTCACAGCCGTGGATGCCGGCGAGCATGACCGCAGTATCCCTGCCGTTGTATCTCGGGGCGGGGGAGTCCTGCTTGTAGGATGAATCATGCTCTTCATCCACAATGATGAGTCCGAGGTTGTGGTGCGGCAGGAATATGGAAGACCTTGTGCCGAGGACTATGTATCCTTCGGCGGTCCTGACTCTGTCTGCCGTATCTCGTCTCCTTGCCATGCTTTCCCCCGAATGAAATGTCATAAGCCGCGCACCGAAGACTTCCTGCAGTCTCATTTCAAGATGTCTTCCCAATGCTATTTCCGGCACCATGTACAGGACATTTTTTCCTGCTCTGATGCATTCACAGGCCAGTTTTGTGTATATTTCAGTCTTACCAGAGCCTGTCACTCCCTTCAGCAGTGCCGGCATTCCTTTGCCAAATGCTTCCTTAATTTTCAGAAAAGCCTTCTCCTGTGCCTGTGAAAGCATGATTCTGTCGTCAGGCATCGGCAATGTATTGCCTTCTCCCGGCATCAGCCCCTGAAGTCTCTGAAGTTCTGCCTCGGCGGCAGCAATCTTTTCTCTGATTTTCCCTTCCTGCGGCCGCTTTCCCTGCAGTTTTGCCAGTTTCTCCCGAAGCAGTGATATTTTCTTGTTTCTGCGCTCCTCTTCTCTCTGCTGCATCCCGGCCAGCTTCTTCTCCCCGCTGATTTTTCCGGCAGGATAGGCCGCCTTGCTTACCTCTCCGATGCTGCACATGTAATATTCCGCGACCTGCTTCCAGAGAGTTCTCTCCTCTTCCGAAACCGGAGCCAGCTCCCTCTCCACAGATATGATTCCTTTGATTTTGTCCGGAGAAATCTGCGGCAGTATTCCCACTTGGTCGACCGTTCCGATATATTCCTTCCCGGCAAACTGTACCCTGACCCGGTCACCTCGTCTGACTCCCTCCGTCCTATTGTCCTTGATCTCCGCCTCCGGACCTGTCATGGACTCCGGCGGACAGGGAATATCCCCGGTATATGAATAGCAAGGCTCCCATTCAAGCCGGAGCGGCAAAATTACTGATATGTAGATTCTGTCAGCGGCCATATCTCCCCAATCATTGTCATGCCTGCACGATTGTGCTATACGGCAGAAGTGTCGCGCAAGTCATTCCGCAATTCTTCACAATAGCTCTGCAACAGATTGCTGAACCATATCAGCATATCGGAATTCTCCAGTCTGCGTGTAATGAACTGCCTGTTTCATTGTTGCAAATGTAACGAATTTCCGTCAGACAGAGGCCGACACAGCCGAAAATCTGTAAAAATGGCACAAACTGCCCTCTTATCGTTACTTCAGTTTCCATAAGAACCGGTAAATTTGCATTGACAGACGAAAATGCAATATCATCGCTGGCGACCAGACCCCGTTCCCGGTGACATTACAGTGCGATAATGTCGTGTTTGCCACATTGAACCACTTCATTGAGGCGGAGAAACGCAAGCTGACTTATTCCGCTCCTATCGTCCTGGGCAAAAATGTCTGGGTCGGTTCCAATGCCACTATTCTGCAGGGTGTCACCATCGGTGACAATGCCGTGGTGGGAGCCGGTGCAGTCGTGACACAGGACATTCCTGCAAATGCAGTTGCAGTAGGTGTTCCGGCAAAAGTTATCAAACGGATATGAAACTTGTTCACACAAAGAATAACATCTTCATATCAGGTGTGGCTTTAATGCTATTATTATGATACCAATTCATGGTGTCGTTGAAATGACAAACCTTTTTATACATAAAGCGCATGAAAAAGATACTGTTTTTATTGTTGACGGCAACAACGATTAATATTCAAGGAATTATGGCACAAGAAAAAATTTCACAGACTGCCGGACATGTGCAGTTGGGCGAATTTGCCCCGAAATTTGCCGAACTTAACGATGACGTGCTTTTCGGGGAAGTATGGAACCGTCCGGGACTCAGCCCCCGCGACCGGAGCATGATAACCGTAGCGACACTTGTCGGTAAAGGCATCATCGACTCATCCCTGACACATCATCTTCAGTTTGCCAAACAGAATGGCATTACACGTACCGAAATATCGGAAATGCTGACGCATATCGCCTTTTATGCAGGATGGCCCAACGCATGGGGAGCATTTAGGCTGGCAAAGGATGTCTGGGCTGATGACACGGCCGGGACAGACGGCAAAGCCGCTTTCCAGCGCGAGATGATATTCCCTGTCGGAGAACCGAACACCGCATACGCCAAGTATTTTGTCGGTAACAGTTATCTCGCTACGGTTTCCAAGGAACAGATACCGTTTGCCAATGTGACTTTCGAGCCGGGCTGCCGCAACAACTGGCATATCCACCGTGCCACGAAAGGAGGAGGGCAGATGCTTGTCTGTGTGGCAGGCAAAGGGTGGTATCAGGAAGAAGGCAAGCCTGCCGTTCAGATGCTTCCTGGTGATGTCATCCACATTCCTGCTAATGTAAAGCATTGGCACGGTGCGGCAGCAGACAGTTGGTTTGCACATCTCGCCTTTGAAATTCCGGGAGAAAACGCGTCAAATGAATGGCTGGAGCCTGTGACTGACGAAGAGTATGAAAAATTAGGCAAATGACTGACAGCCGGATGCAGTGCTGAAGTCCAACTAAAATCCTGCAGGAGAATGCCGGGCAGTTGTTTGAAACTGAAAAGAACACTGCTGCGGCATCAGAATGATATGCCTCCGTTGACAGTTCCCTGGGACTCCCAGCCCACAATCTGCACCCCGTCCATTCTGATCCCGTCCGAAGAAATCTCAAGCTGCACCGTCAGCATTTTTCCTCCTTCAAGCAGACTGAGCGCCTGACCGTCCCCGGTGGTGTCCGGAAGAGTGAATGTCTTTTTCATACCCTGGAAAGAGACCTCTACAGTGACATCGTCTTTCTTCTGCGGAATCAGCATATATGACACGGAATTCCCCTTCTTTTCCATGTATCTTGCCGGACGGGCAGCAGAGCCTGATTCAACTTCGCCATTGCGCAGATCCACCGTGCATGAGGACATCGCATTGACGGATGTGGCTACCTGCGAAAGATCGGAATCGGAATAAGTGCCGTCGGACACAT
>CASEBV010000022.1 GCA_949286415.1 uncultured Bacteroidales bacterium | reverse complement strand
TCTCATTGTGATATACTGCGGCGGCTATAGCCGCGGGGACCCACCTCTACCCATACCGAACAGAGAAGTTAAGCCCGCGCGCGCCGATGGTACTGCCCCACCAGGTGGGAGAGTAGGTCGCTGCCGCTTTTATTGAGCCAGCAATGGCCGGGAGTCCCGGAGATGACGGAAGTCGTCCCCGGGACTCTTGCGTTATGGGGGCGGAGGCGGGGCATCCTCTTCCGCGGGGATCTGGGCATCCCGTTCTTTTCGGCGGAGGCGGGGCATTCTCCGGAGGCGGTACATATCCAGTTCCCCAGAGGCGGCGCCATCAAAATGAACCGCGGCCGATGATAAGTTACCGCGCCCGATGGAAGGCAAAATACCAGTCCACCGGGCGCGATATTGCTGTCTTTTCGCGGCCGTCGGCAGTTTGAAAATGCCATCGGGCGCACTTTCCCGGGAAAATCGCGGCCGGTGGAAGCCATTTTATACATCCACCGGGCGCGCTTCAGGAATGTTCAGCCTTCACTCCATGAAATACCCGCCTCCGCACTGACAAATGTTCTGCCCTCATCAAGTGACTGCAGAATAGAAACTTATGATGCCAATTCATAAAAATTTCGCATAACTGGCCTTGTAATTGCCATAATATCAGAAGGATAAAATTTAAACGCGTATTTTTTCTGAACACGGATAAAAATTTGTTATTTGCGAAAAAAATGAGATGAATTATTATCATATCTGTACAAATGCATTGAAGTCTTCTCTGTTGTTCAGGGACAGCGAAGACTATATCACGGGTATCAATTATCTGGCTTTGTGTGCATTCATATACCAGAATATTGAAATCCTGGCTTATTGTATGATGTCCAATCATTTGCACATTGTCGTAAAGGGGGATGCAGAGACGGGGAAAAAGTTCATGACAGGATTCAAACGCCGGTATTCGCTGTGGATGACGAAAAAGTACAATGAATACAAGACATTGAAGAATGTCCCGGCAATTATCAAGGTGATTGATAATAAGGAGTATCTGAAACAAGTAATCGCCTATGTCCTGAGAAATCCTGTCGCGGCGGGGATAAATGTGAATCCGTTTGAATATAAATGGAGCAGTGCCGGGGCATATTTTGCACACGATGAGGACGGTGTTGCCAGTAAGAGTGTCAATAATAGCCTTAGGTTAAATGAATCAAGGCGCTTGTTTAAGACAAAGACAAGGATTCCGGAGTCAATTAATCCCGTGACGATATCCGGACATACGGTTGATATGAAATCTTTCGTGAATTATATTGAGGTTGAAGGTTTGTTCCGGACATCAAAGGCCTTTATGTATTTTATGGCCAAGGATTTGGATTCAGAGATAGAGTCTCAGCTGAGCATGCGTAAAAAGATTGTGTTTCAGGACTCATTTGTTGCTAAAGCGGTTGTCGGCATATGTGAGGAAAGATTCAATGTATCACATGTCAATGACCTGAATATTGCTGACAGATGTATGCTGATAAGTATTCTGAAGCGTCGTTTCAATTCTTCGCCGAAACAAATTGCAAGGCTCCTGAATCTGAATCCGGATATTGTAATGCAGCTGTATTGAAGTTACCGCGCCCGGTGGAAGGCAAAACACCTGTCCACCGGGCGCGATATTGCGGCTTTTTCGCGGCTGTCGGCATTTTGAAAATGCCGTCGGGCACACTTTTGCGGGAAAATCGCGGCCGGTGGAAGCCATTTTATATATCCACCGGCCGCGCTTCAAGAAATGTTTCGCCTCCGCGTCAGAAAATCCACCGCCTCATGAAATGTTCAGCCTTCACTTCACAAAATCCCTCGCCTCCGCCCCAGAAATCCCTCGCCTCTGTCTCACAGAATGTTCCGCCTCTGCAAAGACAAATCCCCCGCCTTCTCCGGAACTATTCCAGACCGAATGCCTTCTTGATGACATCAACGGAATCCAGGAGCTCCCATCCGAAGAACTGGACATTCTCGAGGGTCTTCTTGCCGTGGATGTTCATCTCGACATTGGCGCGGTATGGCTTGCGGCCGACATGGCCGTAGGCAGCGGTAGGCTCGTAGATCGGTTTCTTGAGCTGGAATTTCTCAATTATCTTGGCCGGACGAAGGTCAAAGAGCTCGCCGATTTTCTCTGCTATCATTGCATCGGTAAAGCGCTGTCCGTCCTTGTCATGGCCGGCGGTGCCGTAGGTGTCGACATAGATGCTCAGGGGACGGGCGACGCCGATTGCGTATGAGAGCTGCACGAGCATTTCCCTTGCGACTCCGGCGGCGACCATGTTCTTGGCAATGTATCTGGCTGCGTATGCGGCTGACCTGTCAACCTTGGAAGGGTCCTTGCCTGAGAATGCTCCGCCACCATGGGCGCCTTTGCCGCCGTATGTGTCCACTATTATCTTTCTTCCGGTGAGACCGGTGTCTCCGTGGGGGCCGCCGATGACAAATTTCCCGGTAGGGTTGACATGGAGGATGTAGTCTCCCCTGAACAGGGCGGCAGTCTCGGCCGGGAGCTGCTCAATCATCATCGGGAGGAGTATTTCCTGCACATCCCTTTTTATTCTTGCCTGCATGGCGGCATCGACTTTCTTTGCCCCGTACTGTGCCACGGCTTCGCAGTAAGTCATTTTGCCGAGCTCTTCCGGAACGAATTCGTCGTGCTGGGTGGAAATCACGATAGTATGGATTCTGACAGGGCTGTTGTCAGTGTCGTCGTATTCTACGGTGAACTGTGACTTTGAGTCGGGCCTGAGGTAAGGCATCAGTTCGGGCGACTTTTTGCGGATCTCGGCAAGAGTCCGCAGGGCAAGATGCGACAGTGCAAGCGGCAGAGGCATATACTCCTCCGTGTCGCAGCATGCGTAGCCGAACATCATTCCCTGGTCTCCGGCACCCTGCTCGTCAGGGTCGGAAACGACCACGCCTCTGTTGATGTCCTGGCTCTGCTCATGCAGGGCAGACAGCACGCCGCAAGAGTTTGCGTCAAACATGTAGTCGGCCTTGTTGTACCCGATGCGGCTGATTGTCTTTCTTGCTGTGGTCTGGATGTCGACATATGCATCCTCGGACCTGACTTCGCCTCCGACGACGACGAGGCCCGTGCTGCAGAATGTCTCGCATGCTACCTTTGCCTCAGGGTCCTGCCTGAGGAATTCATCGAGGATGGCATCGGAAATCTGGTCTGCGACCTTGTCCGGATGTCCCTCTGACACTGATTCTGATGTAAAAAGATATCTCATTTCAATAATGTTTTATTTGTTCCGGATATAAAAGTTATTGTCTGAATGCGGATGCGGAAGCCTGAAAAACAAAAAAAGCCCCAGAAACTGGAGCCGTACACAAACCATAAATATTGAATGACGGTCAATATCAAGACCTGATAATCAACATTTTAGCATTTTTTTGTGTGGTTGCAAGCAGCCAAATCTCTCCACATTCTGTATTTCCGGCAGCAAATATAGGAAGATTTTTATAAAAATAATGTTAAATATCCAATAAAATGCTTTCGGGGCTTTCTCTTTTCCGACAAAAGTTCTATTTTTGCGGTGTCGAAAACAACTTATTTTAAACCAAGTTATTATGAAACAATTATTTAGGCTATTTGTAGCCGCTGTCGTAGGGGTAATTTTCCCTGTAATGGCGGGTGCTCAGGTCACAACCTCAAGTCTCGGCGGTCATATCGCCGATGAGGCAGGTGAGCCATTGGTAGGGGCGGCAGTGGTTGCTGTCCATACGCCTTCAGGAACCCAGTATGCGGCAGTCGCAAATGATGAAGGCCGTTATGTCATCAACGGAATGCGTTCCGGCGGTCCTTATACTGTGGAAGTATCTTTCCTCGGTATGGCAACTTTGCAGTTTGAAGATGTTACACTGAAGCTCGGCGAGCAGTATCAGCTGGATGCGGAAATGAAGTCTTCCAGCGAACTTGACGCCGTAGTCGTTGTCAGCGAATCATCTTTCAACGCAAGTAAGACCGGCGCCGGAGCAAACTTCAGTCTTGAGTCGGTTGAATCAATGCCTACAATAGACAGAAGTGTGTATGATGTAGTCAAATATACTCCGCAGGCTTCTCTCAGCAAGAACGGAGGTATTTCATTTTCAGGAGCAAACAACCGTTACAACAGTTTCCAGGTCGATGGTGCGATAGCAAATGACGCATTCGGCCTTGCGGCTTCGGGAACGAACGGCGGACAGACCGGAGCGAATCCGATTTCCCTTGATGCAATAGACGAGATACAGGTTGTCGTCGCTCCTTTCGATGTAAGGCAGTCCGGCTTTACGGGAGGTGCAATCAATGCCATCACCAAGTCCGGTACGAATGAAGTAAAGGGCTCGTTCTACGGATATTTCAATAATCAGGATTTCATAGGTACCACTGCCGGCCCGCTTGAGAACGGGGCAACAAGGACCAAATATGATACCCAGAGCACCCAGACATACGGATTTACAGTCGGTGCGCCAATCATAAAGAACAAGCTCTTCATCTTTGCCAGTGCGGAATATTACAGGAAATCTCATCCGAACATCTATACTCCGTCCAACGGTACATATGACGGAATCACTCTGAAGGAAGATGTGATGTATGACGGAAAGAACCTCGGGAATGTCTTCAATGCAGATATGGCCCAGGCCGTGATTGACCATTACCAGAAGACTTATGGTATCCCGAATACCGGGGAAAGCTTCGGCCAGCATCAGGTTCTTGACCAGTCGCTGAATGCGATGGCCCGCATTGACTGGAACATCAATGACAGGCATAAGTTCATGTTCCGCTATCAGTTGCTCAATGCTTCTGCGGACCAGTACAGCTCTTCTGCCAACACTTATTATTTCAATAACTCGTCCTACAAGATGTCGGACATGACAAATACTCTGGTTGCAGAACTCAACTCAAGGGTTTCCGACATGGTGGCGAATG
The DNA here is from genome assembly GCA_949286415.1 of uncultured Bacteroidales bacterium. Taxonomy (GTDB): domain Bacteria; phylum Bacteroidota; class Bacteroidia; order Bacteroidales; family UBA932; genus Cryptobacteroides. The sequence goes on along the minus strand of CASEBV010000022.1, from coordinate 23,155 downwards.
AGTTCCGTGCAACAGCCGTCTTTGTGAGAGACCGCAGGTCTGTTCCTTATGCAGGACCTAACATGTATATCAAGGACAATGTTACCGTCAATTTCGGGACCGAGTATTCTTCAGGAGCCAATGCAATGTATTCGGACACATATACAATTACTGACAATGTGTCCATATTCGCCGGAAACCACAATATAACGGTCGGCACCCACAATGAAATCTTCAGGTTCTACAATGTGTTCCTCCAGTATGCCTACGGCGGATATACATACAACAGTCTCAATGATTTCTTCAACAATGACATCACCCAGTTCAACTACAGATATGCCGACCCGGCCCTGACAGGCGGGGACACGAGGTGGGGAGCAACGACATGGGCTGCCCAGTTCGGGCTCTATGTCCAGGACGAGTGGAAACCGAACAGGAATTTCTCCCTCACATACGGAGTCCGCATGGATATGCCGCTTCTGCTCAACAAGCCGACTGAAAATCCGGAATTCAATGCAACTGAAATTGCAAAGAACAACAATGCGTATGTAGGGGTCACACCTAAGGCTAATGTGCTGTTTTCGCCGAGAGTAGGTTTCCGCTGGTATGTTGATGATGACCACAGGACTCTTTTGCGCGGAGGTGCAGGCCTCTTCACGGGACGTGTTCCGTTTGTATGGCTGTCCAACGCATACAACAATACGGGTATGGAAGCCAAGTCTGTGACTGTGTCTGATTTCTCATCCGGCAATTTCCCGATGACAGGCGACCCGTACAAGGATATTGTTGAATCAGGCATTGCTGCTGCCGGCGGAAAGGCTACTATCAACACCACATCCGAAAACTTCAAATATCCTCAGGTCTTCCGTGCCAATCTCGGATTTGAACAGGATTTCGGACAGGGATGGAAATTCACATTTGACGGTCTCTATTCAAAGAATCTGAACAATGTGTACTTCAGGAATCTGGCCCTTTCCAACCCGAACGGAAATGTAGTCTATGGCGTGAATGCAGCAAATGCCAATGACAACAATACGGCTCCGTTCTATACGGTGGACAAGACATATTACGCAATCGTCGACCTTGCCAACACCAACAAGGGATATTCATACTCATTGAGCGGAAAGATTGAGAAGAGCTTCTCCTTCGGTCTTAACCTCATGGCATCCTATACATTCGGACATTCATTCTCGGTGAATGACGGTACTTCTTCCGTGGCATATTCCAACTGGAAGTACAATTATTCAGTCGACACGAACTCTCCGGAACTGTCATACTCCATGTTTGACCGTCCTCACAAAGTGAATGCAGTCATCTCCTATACTTCTCCGAGATATGCCGGCAACAGGCTCCAGACTACCGTCGCCCTTACATACGAGGGTATGAGCGGCCAGAGATTCTCTTATACCATGGATGAAGACAAGGACTTCAACGGAGACGGCCAGTACGGCAACTCTGTGATGTATATCCCTACAAAAGAGGAACTTCCTCAGATGACATGGGCGGATCCTGCTGACGCTGACAGATTCGAGGCTTACATTCAGAATGACAAGTATCTCAGCAAGCACAGAGGCCAGTGGGCAGACCGTCTCGGCGGCATAGCTCCTTTTGAGCATCACTTTGACCTCCACATTGCCCAGGATTTCTATTATGACAGGAAGAGCGGACGCAAGATTCAGTTCCTTGTTGACTTCCTCAACATCAGCAACCTCTTCAACAGAGAGTGGGGTCTCTATTATGCAGCGGACTACAATGTTTCACCATTGTCCGTGACTGACCTTACTGCAGATGCTTCAGGAAACATGACCCCTACCTACAAGTACAGGGAAGACAAGCTTTATCTTGACGAATTTTACTCAAGATGGAGATGCCAGATAGGTCTCAGGCTTACATTCTGATGATATAAAGTACAGATACATAATGACAGGGGATGGCCGAAAAGTCTATTGACTTGCGGCCATCTTTTTTTTGCGGTTGCCGTATCAGAAATAATCGCCGGGGACGGTATGTCCGGCGATTAAAATTCCGTTAAAATCGCCGAAAATTCTTTTCGCCCGCTTGATGCTGTGCGGAAAATATATATCTTTGCCGCCGGAAAGAGACGACAAAGAACACTTTTTTATATATTTCCACTTATGAAACAAACATTTAAATGTTTATTGCTTGCTTTGGCAGCAATGTTTGTCGGGGGGGGGTATATCATTTGCACAGGTAACAACTTCAAGTCTTAACGGCCGTGTCTCCGATACGGCTGATCAGCCTGTTGTCGGAGCCGTCGTGATTGCCACACACACCCCATCCGGAACCCAGTACACGGCCGTGGTAAATGATGAAGGCCGTTATTCTATCAACGGTATGCGTTCCGGAGGTCCTTATGAGGTAGAATTCGCCTGCCTCGGTTATCAGTCTGTAACCTATACGGATGTTACGCTCAATCTCGCCGAGACCTACAGCCTCAATGTCTCAATGAATGAAGACAGCGAAATGTTGAGCGAGGCTCTTGTCATTGCTTCCGGCGCTTCCAAGTTCGCAGGCGAAAAGACAGGTGCGGTAACCAACATCTCGTCATCTCAGATAGAGTCTCTTCCTACCGTGAGCAGAAGCATCACCGACCTGACGAGACTTTCTCCGTACGGAGGAAACGATATGAGCTTTGCCGGAGGCGACGGCCGTTCGTCCAACTTCACTGTCGACGGCGCGAACTTCAACAATAACTTCGGCCTCAGCGCCGGCCTCCCCGGAGGCGGCAATCCTATTTCCCTGGATGCCATCGATGAAGTCCAGGTGGTGATTTCCCCTTACGATGTCCGCCAGACCAACTTCATCGGAGGAGGACTCAATGCTGTCACCAAGTCAGGTACAAATACATTCAAGGGATCAGCGTATGTATATCATAACAATGAATTCATGCGCGGAAATACTGTTGACGGCTCAGAACTCGGAGCAAGGGAAAAAGACCGTTCCACTACATACGGTATGACTCTCGGCGGTCCAATCATCAAGAACAAGCTCTTCTTTTTCGTGAATTTCGAATATGAGAAGGTACCTACGGTTGTCAACCGCTGGAGGCCGTCCGAAGACGGAGTGGCAAACCCTGACCTCTACATCTCCCGCACTACAGTTGCCGACATGCAGAAAGTCAAGGACTTCCTCAGAGACAAATACGGATATGACACAGGCTCATACACGGATTTCCCTGCAAACGAGAGCAACATCAAGGCCCTTGCGCGCGTGGACTGGAACATCAACGATGACCACCATCTTTCAGTGCGCTACAACTACACTCTCAACAGAGGATGGAACAATACCAACGGATCTTCCAGCAACTGCGGCCAGCGTGCTACCCAGAACCGTCTGTCACAGTATTCAATGGCGTTCGCAAACTCCATGTATTCCATGGACAACCTCGTGAACTCATTCTCAGTTGACCTTAACAGCCGTTTTGCTGACAATATCTCCAACCAGTTCCTGGTGACATTCTCACAGCTTGACGATGTCCGCGGAACAACCTCGGAGCCGTTCCCGTTCATCGATATCCTCGACGGGTATTCTGTTGAGAACGGAGTGACAACCCAGAGCTTCCTGCCGTATATGTCAGCCGGATACGAGCTCTTCACATGGAACAACGGCGTGCACAACCGCATCCTCACAATCAAGGATGATGTCACCATCTACAAGGGCAACCACGAGATTACCGCAGGAATCAGCTACGAATGGCAGATGGCCGACAACTCATATATGAGAAACGGTTCAGGATATTACCGCTACCGCAGCCTTGATGACTTCCTGAATGAAAGGATTCCGGAGACAGTGGCCATCACCTATGGATATGACGGGGAGAAGAATCCTGCCGCACGCGTGCGCTTCAGTCAGATTGGCGTGTATGCCCAGGACGAATGGACCCCTAATGAGAAATTCACCCTGACCGCAGGTCTCCGTCTGGATGCCATAGTATTCAACAACAACGATTTGATGCGCAACAATGCCATCTATGAACTTGACTATGGCGGAAGACACATAGATACAGGCGCATGGCCTACTACCAAGATTCAGTTCTCGCCTCGCGTAGGTTTTACCTGGGATATCCTCGGTGACAACAGCCTCAAGCTTCGCGGTGGTACAGGTCTCTTCGCAGGCCGTCTCCCTCTGGTGTTCTTCACCAACATGCCGACCAACTCAGGTATGGTGCAGAATGTGGTGGCCCTCACAAATACATATGACGGAGGTGTCCCGGAGACTACGGATCCTCTTCTTCCGAATTTTGCCGGTCCGATGATCACTGATGTTGACCAGCTCGTCGACAAACTCAACAAGCTTGACCCGGACAGGTTCCCTAAGAGCATATCTCCTGAAGACGGTGTGATTTCAGGCGATGTCAATGCCGTTGACCCTAAGTTCAAGATGCCTCAGGTATGGAAGACATCCCTCGCCCTTGACTATGCATTCCCTACGCCGTTCCCGATGAGCATCACAGGAGAGTTCATCTACAACAAGACCGTGACCGGAATCACAATGCAGAACTGGAATGTCAAGGACAATGCCGGCTGGACACAGCTCAACGGAGCGGACAACCGCTATATCTATCCGGACAATTACACTTATACCAATACGGACGCCTTTGTCCTCACCAACACAGGACGCGGCTACGGATATACTGCCAATGTCCTGCTCAATATCCAGCCTGTCGAGCGCCTCAACATCATGGCATCCTATACCCATACGGTATCCAAGGAGCTTACAGGCCTCCCTGGCTCAAATGCAGAGTCTGCGTTCACCTATACTCCGACTGTGAACGGCCCGAACTTCATTCCGCTCCACAACTCGCAGTATGTGACTCCGGACCGCGTGATTGCATCCCTCTCATATGAAGACAAGTGCAACAACCGCATAAGCCTCATCTATGAGGCCTGGAGAGGCGGATCCAACTACACCTACATGTATGCCGATGACCTCAACGGCGACAACTACAACTACGATGTGATGTACATCCCTCGCGATGACTCTGAAATCAGATTCGCATCAGAGGATGACAGGGTGCGCTACTGGGAGTTCGCCAATCAGGACAAATACCTGAGCAAGCACAAGGGTGAGTATGCAGAAGGCTACAGCGTATATTCTCCATGGGTCCACAGGCTTGATATAAGCTTTGCCCATGACTTCAAGGTGAAGATAGGCAAGTCTACCAACACCCTTCAGCTCAATGTGGACTTCAAGAATGTCCTCAATATCTTCAACAGCAGCTGGGGCGTAAGCAAGATCATGAATCCTGCATTCAACGAAGGCCGTATCCTCAACGTCGAAAGAATCGACCCGGACGGAGTGCCTGTATTCTCTACCATCAATGCCGTACAGCCGGGTGTCGATACATGGTATTACAACCATGACCTCGGACAGTGCTGGTATTTCCAGGTGGGCATCAAGTACATGTTCAACTAATTTGATGATTTGACATTATTATGAAATTCAGATATTTAATAGCATCACTTCTGGCATTCGCACTTTTGGCTGTCGGATGTACTGAAGAAGAGATGAGCTCCTTGAAGAACATCAAGGTCAGCAATTCCTATATCGGTCTCCCGACCGAAGGCGGCAGCGAGTCAATCACTCTGACCGCAGGGGCAGACTGGGCCTTCAACCAGGACCTGATGCCTGACTGGCTTACGGTCAGCCCTATGAACGGCGGAGCCGGTGAATTTACCGTTTCATTCTCCGCTGATGAGACTTTCTCAAACAGGGAAGTCGAGCTTCAGATTAATGCGGGAGAGGAGACCCAGTATCTCATCGTCACCCAGCCCGCCGACCTCAGCGAAGTTGAATATTCAACTGTAAAGGAGGTTCTTGAAGGTACAGACGGAACAATCTATTTCGTTGAAGGTACAGTTACCAACATTGAGAACACCGAATACGGCAACTGGTGGCTTCAGGACGAGACAGGTTCCCTCTATATTTATGGAACCCTCGATGCTAACGGAGCCTCAAAGAACTTCCTCAGCCTCGGAATAGCAGAAGGCGACCGCATCAAGGTCCATGGCCCGCGCACCACTTACGGCGGTTCTACAATAGAACTTGTGGATGTGACTGTGGATGAACTCATCAAGTCTCTCATCAAGGTCGAAGAGAACGAGTATGAACTTGAGAAGGAAGCCGGCGAATTTACTGTCGCGGCGTCAGTAAGCGGAGACGGAGTAAGCGTGTCGGCAGATGCCGAGTGGCTCAGATTTGCCGGGGTATCAGGTTCTGGAGAGAACACTACAATCACTATCGCTTACGATGAGAATACCGGCGCAGCTCCGCGTGAGGCTGTCCTGACTCTCTCTTCGGCTTCAGGGGAAAACACTTCAGAGGTGACAGTTTCAGTAAGGCAGACCGGAAATATGCCTGAGACCTCCACCATTGCGACAGCTGTCGCAGGTCAGGGCGAATATTTCGCAGTCGAGGGAACGGTTTCTGCACTCTGTACCCGCGGATTCGTCCTCACCGACGAGACTGCTTCTGTCCTCGTATACTTCGGAGACAGCTATGACGGAGCCTATTCAATAGGCGACAAGCTCAAGGTGGTAGGCGAGATGGGCAGCTACAACCATGGTGCCCAGTTCGACTCTCCTGACTATGTTGAAGTAATGGAGGAAGGCGGTGATTTCGAATATCCTGCAGCAGAGGAACTCACCGGAGCAGAGATGGACGCACTTCTTGGACAGTATCCGAACGACGAAGACCTCGTTGATGTCAAATATGTCAAGATTACAGGCCAGATTTCCATTTCAGGGAACTACTATAATCTCATTGTCAGCGGAGCGTCTGAGGCACAGGGTTCAATGTACTATCCGATAAAAGAGCTCGGGCTCGATGACATGAACGGCCAGACCAAGACTCTCTACGGATATTTCACATCCATCTCAGGAGGAAGATTCATCAATCTGGTGGTGACATCAGTGGAATAAAGCTTCCTATCGGAAGCATATAAAGTTGTTTTCGACAAAAATAACTTGGTGGGAGCGGCACGAAGTGATTTCGGGCCGCTCCTTTTATTTTGCGATAATCATTTTTATTATTTTTGTACCGGATTTATAATGTTTCTATGTTTGATGCCGGGAATATTTCTGATGCCGCAGGCAGAGTAAGGCAGATTTACGCAAAGGGCGTGGAACTGCGGCGTGCCGCCCGTTTCGGCGAGGCGATAAATGCTTTTCGTGAGGCGGCTGCGCAGGCCGATATTCTGGTGGACCATATTGAGAAGGAGATGCCGGATGAAATTCTGGACATGAAAAATGCCCTGCTGGAAATTCGCAGCAGGGCACTTGCTTCTGTGGAACTGATTCAGGAGATCAACGGATTTGTCAATGTTGACCTGATGAATCCATAGCCGGGCTTTCCGCCTGTCGGCATGTATAGTTCAGAAACGGTATCTGGCTGAAATAGTCGGGATGAATCCGTACAGGCCGTTGTCGTAGAATCCGGCACCGATTCCGTCTCCGGCTATATGCAGACCTATGTACGGACGGATGTCCACAGACAGCTGGAGAGGGAACCAGAATGTATATTCAAGTCCGATTTGTCCGGTCAAGGCCATCATGAATCCGTAGTGCACGCCTTTTACCTTTGTGTCAGGGATTACTGTCAGGGAGCCGTCAGGGCCTTGTATGGATGTCCCTTTGACTGTCTGGCTTACCAGGTCGCTCACATAACCGAGGGCCAGGCCCGGGCCTGCGTACAGCCCCCATGTGCCTCTGGCTGTCCATGCGGGGCGTGCGAATACAAAGTTGTACAGAGCAGCGGCCTTTACTCCCGGTCTGCCCCAATAGTCAACGCCGAAATTTGCTTCAATGAAGTTGCTGCCCAGGCTGTGCTGATAGCTCACTTCAGTTCCCAAGGCTCCGATACGGCCTCCGATTGCCCTTGGCTGGGCGTTTGCGGCGAATGCAATTCCGAGCATCAGTGCCGCCATCAATAAGAATCTTTTCATGTCTGTTGCTTTTAATTGTCCGGATCATCTTGTCCGGGATAACCTGTATTTTGTCCCGATGCCGGGACCGAATGTTGCCAAAGATAGTGTTTCCTGATTGAATTTCCTAAAAAATTCTGTAGGACTTGACCTCTGTCTCCAGTGTCCTGCTGACGGGAAATGCTGAGCGGGAGCGCATTGCGCGGCGGATTATTCTGGCTGCATCAGGACATCCGAGGGATGCCAGCCGGTGACAGTTGTCCTTGCACAGCTCTTCAAGCAGGGAGTGGAATCCTTTCCCGTGGTCAGGATGCCTGAGGTGCGACAGCTCATGGAGGAGGACATAGTCGCACACGGGTTCCGGGAGGCGGACGAGATTGAGGTTCAGATTGATGTTGCCAAGCCCCGAGCAGCTGCCCCAATTGGAGGAATTGTGCTTGACCGTCGCTGCCTTGTATTCAAAACCATGGCGCCTTGCCAGAAAAGACAGCTTGGCAGGCAGAAGGGACTTGGCTTCTTCGCGCAGTATCCTTGCCAATGCTTTGCCGAGCAATGCGGACAATTCTGAAGTTCCCTCCTCCGGGGTATTGTCGGGGTAATGTATTGTCTTGACGGAAATGGGCCTGTCCGGTGACAGCCACACTCTTCCGGAAATCCTGATGTCTTCTTTGATTTCTTCTGTTATGCTGATGCTTATTTTCTGTTGTCCGGAAGCATTGCTGCCTGTCTCTGCTGTACCCGGCCCGGCCTCATGTGCCCTGTCCCGTTCCCGGATAAAGCGGATTTCCGACAGAAGAGTCCGTACTGTGCTTCCGTCATGAAGGATGCCCACGGCTTTCCCGCTTTCAACCGCTGCCCTTGACTTTTCCTTCTGTCTCTCTGCTGCGGCAATTGCCCAGTCCCGTTTCTGCATGAAGAATTTCATGCCGTCCGCAAAAGTCATCATCCAGGGTATGCTCACGCATGTCCCGCGGACGGGGTGTATCCGCATGCTGAGCCTCCGGCTTCCCGGGCTTTTTCTGAATGTCACTTCCCCGAGGACCGGGTCCGAATATTTCCTTTCTGTCATGATTCTGCCAAATAACAGATTTTCAGTTAAAAATAATTGCCGACAATTTGTATAATCGGATTTTATATGTAACTTTGCGCCCGCTTGTTTTCCCGGCAGGGCAAATATGCAATAAAATTTTATCAACTCATTAATCTTTTTGCAAAATGGCTGAATATTTACAGGCTGAAAAGAAGCAGGAGATTTTCGCGAAGTACGGAAAGTCTAATACGGACACCGGCTCTCCAGAGAGTCAAGTTGCTCTATTTTCCTACCGTATCGCTCATCTTACCGAGCATCTGAAAAGCAACAAGAAAGACCATGTCACACGTCTTTCTCTGCTCAAACTTGTCGGTAAGAGACGCCGTCTTCTTGATTACCTCAAGGAGAAGGACATCGAGAGATACAGAACTATCGTCAAGGAGCTTGGCCTCCGCAAATAACCGATACTTATGTAGGACAGAAGGGGGGTTTCCTGTATGGATTGCCCCCTTTTTCTTGAAAAAGACTTTGGCCTCTGCTTACAAACGACCTGCGGCAGGACCAGAACACAATATATTTACGAAGTACGAGGAAACAGTATTATTAATCAACTCCCATAGGGGGAGGCAGGTCGGGAAGACATTCATGAATATTATCAACAAAAAAATCGAATTGTCCGACGGAAGGACAATCGAAATCGAAACAGGCAAGCTGGCCAAGCAGGCCGACGGATCTGTAGTCGTGAAAATGGGGGGCACGATGCTCCTCGCCTGCGTCACATGCGCAAAGGATGCCAAGGAAGATGTGGACTTCATGCCGCTTCAGGTTGACTACAAGGAGAAATTCGCTTCTGCGGGAAGATTCCCGGGCGGATTCATGAAGCGCGAAGGCAAAGCCTCTGATGCTGAAATCCTTACTGCCAGACTTGTCGACAGGGCCCTCAGGCCTCTTTTCCCTGAGGATTTCCATGCGGAAGTATATGTGACGATCAATCTTATCTCGGCAGAGAAGGACATCCAGCCGGATGCTCTTGCCGGACTTGCCGCTTCTTCGGCCCTTGCCGTGAGCGACATTCCTTTCGGTGGCCCTATTTCAGAAGTGAGGGTTGCCAGAGTCGGCGGACAGCTCAGGATCAATCCGAATTTCAGCGAGATGGCTGATGCGGACATTGATCTTATGGTAGCCGCCACATACGACAACATCATGATGGTTGAGGGCGAGATGAAGGAAGTGAGCGAGGCTGAGATGCTCGAGGCCATCAAGTTTGCCCATGAGGAAATCAAGAAGCACTGCAAGGTGCAGATGGAACTCATGGAAGAGGCAGGAAAGACCGTGAAGAGGACTTACTGCCACGAGGAAAATGACGAAGACCTCCGCAAGGCCGTAGAGGCATTCTGCTATGACAGGTGCTACTCCATAGCCAAGTCAGGCTCCGGCAAGCACGAGAGGTCCGATGCCTTTGACGCCCTCAAGGAAGAGTTCTACCAGACACTTCCGGAAGAGGAGCGTGAGGACAAGAAGATGATGGTCGAGAGATATTACCATGCAGTGGAAAAGGCTGCCATGAGGAATATGATTCTGGATGAGGGCATGCGCCTTGACGGCCGCAGCACTACCCAGATCCGTCCTATCTGGTGCGAAGTCGGATATCTTCCGTGCGCGCACGGCTCCGCCATCTTCACGAGGGGAGAGACCCAGTCCCTTTCAACCGTGACCCTCGGCACCAAGCTTGACATGAAGGAGCTTGACGAAGTCCTTGTACAGGGTACTGAGCAGTTCGTCCTCCACTACAATTTCCCTCCGTTCTCCACAGGAGAGGCCAAGGCCCAGAGGGGTGTGGGACGCCGCGAGATCGGACACGGAAACCTCGCATGGAGAGCCCTCAAGCCGATGGTTCCGCTTGCTCCGGAGAATCCGTATGCAGTCAGGGTCGTATCCGATATCCTTGAGTCGAACGGCTCTTCGTCCATGGCCACCGTATGTGCCGGATGTCTTGCCCTCATGGATGCCGGAGTCAAGATAAAGAAGCCTGTAGCCGGAATCGCCATGGGCCTCATCACAGACGAGAAGAATCCTAATGACAGATATGCCATCCTCAGCGATATCCTCGGAGACGAGGACCATCTCGGGGATATGGACTTCAAGGTGACAGGAACCAAGGACGGCATCACAGCCACCCAGATGGACATCAAGGTGGACGGCCTCTCTTACGATGTGCTTGAGAAAGCCCTTGAGCAGGCACGCCAGGGCAGGATGCACATCATGGGCGAGATGATGAAATGCATCAGCGAGCCGCGCGAAGACTACAAGCCGTTCGTTCCGCGCATCGTCCAGATCAGAATCCCAGGAGACTTTATCGGCGCCGTCATCGGAAAGGGCGGAGAGGTCATCCAGAAGATTCAGAAGGAGACCGGCACAACGGTCACCATCACCGAGGAGAACAACAACGGAGTCAGCGAAGGAGTCGTTGACATCTTCGGAGAGAACAAGGAGAATATGGACAAGGCTCTCGAGTGGATCAAGAACATCTGCGCAGTGCCTGAGGTCGGCCAGATTTATCACGGAAAGGTCGTTTCAGTGCTTGAGTTCGGCGCATTCGTCGAGATTCTCCCGGGCAAGGAAGGACTCCTCCATATCTCTGAACTTGACTGGGGCAAGACCGACAAGGTCGAGGATGTCATCAATGTCGGCGACGAAGTGGATGTGAAGCTTCTTGAAATCGACCCTAAGACCGGGAAGATGAGGCTCTCCCGCAAGGCTCTCATTGAAAAGCCTGACGGGTATGTTGAGCCGGAGCGCAGGCCTCGGCCGCAGAACGGGGACAGAGGGCCGCGTCGCGAAGGCCGTCCGAACGGCAACGGTCGCCGCGATGACAGGAAAGGCGCCGATGACCGCCGCCAGGGCAGGGGACCGCGCCGCGACAATGCCCACAGGGGACCGCGCCGCGATCAGCTGAATCAGCCGGAAAGTCAGCCGCAGAATGATGCTGATGCCGGATTCGATACTCCTGACTACAACACCGAGCCGGAAATGTTCTGAAATTAATCACGGAACTTCCGGGAGACCGGACAAAATACAAAGGACAGCCCAGAAAATGACGGGCTGTCTTTTTTTATAAACTTTTGGAATATAATGATATTGTCCTTATATTTGAAATGCATTTGGTGAAAAGTTCATTCAAATTATAATATTTTACCAACTGCTGTCGAAGTACAGCCTAAAGACCTTTTTATGAAAACTAAACTCGTATTGCTTTTCGCGTTGCTTTGTTGGGGCGGGTTCAGCATTTCCTACGCCCAGATTACAACTGGAAAACCGTCATCCAAAGTTATCAGGACAGGCAACCGTGCCCAGGCCGGGGACTTCGGTATCTATCTCGGGGCAACAAGTGACATGGTGCAGGCATTTGACAAGGACGTCAATTTCTCCGCCCTTCCTCTCATCAATTTCAAGTACATGGTGACCAATCAGCTGGAGGCTCGCCTCGGACTGGAACTTTACAAGACTTCAAAAACGCTGAAAGGAGAAGTCGAAGATCCTAATTCCGCCGGAGTGCTGGGCGGCTTTACCACATGGAAAGATTCACGGTCCAATGCAATGCTTTATCCTGGAATTGCATATCATTTCTCAAGCCGTAATATCCTGGATGTTTATGTAGGTGCGGAGCTTCCGTTGGGATGGGACAGCAGTACCGGACTCGACGGAGGGTATCGCCCTGGTGCGGACGGACAGGTGGCATTTGAAACCGCCACGACAAAGAGGGCATTTGTCGTAGGCCTGGGCGCATTTGTCGGTATTCAGGCTTATATCGCCGATCTTCCTCTTGCCCTTGGTGCCGAGTTCGGAATTTCATCCCGCTTTGATACCGGTGTCAAATATAAGACCGTCTCGACTGTTGGTGGCGAGACCCAGACTTATTATCAATCTGCATTGGAATTTGAAGAGGGCGCTGAACGTCCCGCTGTTGCGGATAATAATTATGACGGTCTCAAAGCCCGTATGGGTGAGATAGGCGGGCAGATACGTCTTACTCTGACATATTACTTCAAATAACATCGTACTGATATGAAAATATACAGATATATTCTGATTGCATTCTTTCTGGTGTTCCTGACATCGTGCAGCGTGACCAGAAACAGGATGTATGGGCCGGATGCCACTCGGCTGAATCTTACGATGGATGACCTTGAGTACCTTGGGGAGACGGAGATCAGCGTGGACTACAGAACATACATCGGGTTTATTTCCGTGATTGACCAGATTAACGGCGTGCCATACGACCGTGAGGAAATAAAGACAGTGAAAATCGGTGACAAGCAGGATGTTTCACTTCGCTTATATGGCAAACTGCGCAGAGCCAACTTCAAACTTCTTGAAGAGTTCCCGGACGGAGAATATTTTGTTGTCGTCAATCAGACCAAGTCGGTGACAAGGTGGTTCCTCGGGAGTGCAGTTACCGTCAGGGCAAAGGTTAAAGCATATTCTTTGAAATGAGAATAAGATTATCCGTTATTGCAGCTATTGTAATGATGACAGCCGGATGCGTCTCTGAAAAAGACGCATCCGATGTCATTTTGTTTGTCGAGCCTTCAGCATATACCGCAGTCAGCGGAGACGCAATCTATTATGATATCACTTCATGGACTATTCATGAGTCGTTGGCAGAGATAACATTTACTACATTTGACTCCAGCCGGGGAGAACAACTTGTGCATACTGAACAGGTCGGGACGAAGCGCTACTCCGGCTCCTTCACTTATGAAGTGCCATCCATAGATGCTGACAGCCTTGTCTTTGAAATGAGGTTCAAGTCGGAGGACAATCTGGGGAATACACAGTCCGTATCCCGCTCTCTGAAGGTATATTCAGAGGAATATTCGCTTGATGAACTGACTGCCGTGTCAATATATTCCGCCCTGTCCGGAAAGCCTGACGGCTTCATGTTCTCGACGGGCTCCACCGTATCGGTTGCGGCGTCTCCGGAAGGTACGGTTGATATTTATATGTATCAGCCGGAAACTGCCTCGGATGATGATTTTTACATTGAGTGGCGCTCCCAGACAGGGCTCTTTTTCTCAAAGGTGACAGGAGTTGATTATCCGCAGCTGAAGTATCGTCATCTAAGGGATTTATATTCGAGCGCAAGAAAGGATCTCAGCGTGGCAGGTCTGGCTCCGGATGATGTGGTGTTGATAGGCACTGACTCGGGACCTCTGGCGGCAGTAAAGATTATGGCTGTCTATGATGATCCCGGGACGGAAAACGACAGGTGTATCTTCAATATGAAGGTCGTGAGGGAAAGATAGTTTTGTTTTCCATAGGGCGTTACTGCAGCTCTGTTGTCCGTCTGCGGAATCTGATGAAATAGAATATCCCGGCTGCGGTAAGTCCAATCGGGAAGCCCATCCAGATGCCTGTGATGCCGAGTCCGGCCTTGAATCCGAGCAGATATGCGGAAGGAATGGCTATCAGGTAGTAGCTGACAAATGCCATCAGCATTATCGGCTTCACATCCTGTATGCCCCTGAGTGCATTGCAGAAGCACAGCTGCAGGCCGTCTCCGAACTGGTAGGTGAACAGCACGATGAGAAGAGACATGGCGATGGCGGTCACTTCTGCGGAGTCTGTGAACATCCCGACGATCGGGCCCCGGAGGAACCAGATCACTGCGCAGAAAAATACGGATACCGCAAGTATCATGAAATATCCCCGGGAGGCATAGCCGCGGACGGATTTCAGGTCATTCTGCCCGTACGCATTGCTGACAAGCACGGAAACGGCGGTCGCAAGTCCGGTCATCAGCATGAAGCATATCTGGGAAATCGTGAGGGTCACCTGATGCGCAGCCAGCGTGGTTGCACCGAGCCAGCCGGCCATTACCGCGCTCATGGTGAAGGTAGAGGTCTCCATGCCTGTCTGCAGGGCGAGAGGGTATCCCAGACTGAACAGCCTTCTGATGCCTTTCCTTGAGATTCTGGCCTGTCGGAACGCCTGATAATATCCTTTCAGTGACTTTGAGCTCATGAGCCATGCGGCAAAGACAACCAGCATTGCAATGCGGGAGAAGAGTGTGCTGAGGCCGGCGCCGAGCAGCCCGAGTTCCGGAAACCCCAGTTTCCCGTAGATGAGCACCCAGTTGCCGAATATGTTCAGCAGGTTTCCTCCCATCAGCAGACACATTGCCACGACCGGGCGGCAGATGCCGTCGCTGAACTGTTTAAGTGTGTTGAATCCCAGGGCGAAGACAGTAGATATGCCGACCACGATGAAATACGGCCTGATGATGGGAAGGAGCTCCGGTTCCTGCCCGAACCTGTCAAGGAAGGCGTAGATTATGGCGAGGATTACAAGTCCGGTGATGCCGACAGCCCCATTTACCGCAAGGCCGTTCTTCACTGCGGCCCCGATGCCGCGGCTGTCATTTTTCCCGAACAGTGAGCCCACAACAGGGGTGAGTCCGCAGGCGAATCCCAGTTCCGTGAATATGAACAGGTTGATGATGCCGTTGACAAACGAGGACGCGGCAAGGTCATCGACGCCATACCACCCGATCATGATGTTGTCGGCGAAGCTGAGGATGATGACACAGGCCTGCCCCAGCATTATGGGAATGCCGATCTTAAGTATTTCCTTGATTTTCTGCATCAGATAGTAGGCGACACGAGGGCTTTCTTCAGCTGCTCGTCATATCTGAGGGCAATCTTTACTCCGGCTTCCTGATACCAGTACCTCACGACAATTTCTTCCTCTATGAACGGGAGTATTTCGTCCTTTTTCAGCCGGATGAATCTTTCCTTGTCAATGTCTATGGCCTTCTCAAGAGCATCAAGTTCTGTCTTCATCGCATCGGTGAGCCCGTCCTTTGCAAGCTCGGATTTCATCTGGTCAAACAGGGTCTTGGCGCTGCTCCTGTAGTCAAATTCCTGTGTCTTGGCAAATCTTACAAAGTCCTCGAAGTCGGCGTCCGAGAAATGGAAGTCGTCTGCTGCCGGTATGCTGTCGTGTTCTCTGACGAATTTGAGCACATAATTGTCAATGATGCCTGAAAGTACGAGAGAGTATACGAGCCTGCTGTATTCCGGAGACTCTATGATGACATCCGGAGTAATGCCTCCTCCGTCACGTACTGTCCTTCCTCCCGCGGTCTTGAACTCGTTGGTAAGGGAATCAGGGATATGTCCGACACTTCCGTCTTCATTCCGGTGGCTGTAGTCAATGGCCTGTACGCATCTCCCGCTCGGGGTGTAGTATTTTGCGGTAGTGACTTTGAGCTGTCCGTTGTATACAATCGGGCGAATGGACTGCACCAGTCCCTTTCCGTATGTCCTTTCTCCCATGATTGTCCCCCTGTCGAGGTCCTGAATGGCTCCGGATACGATTTCGGATGATGAGGCCGACCCGGAGTCAACCATAACAATAAGCGGAATCTCCGTATCCGCCGGTTCTGTCTCGGTCCTGTACTCCCTGACTGATTCCGGGGTGCTGCCTTTGGCGGTAACCACCAGCGAGCCTTTGGGAACGAAGAGGGAGACTATGTTTATGGCTTCGCCCATGAGGCCTCCTCCGTTGCCCCTTAGGTCGAGGACAAGCCTTTTCATTCCCATGGACTTGAGTTCTGTCAGCCGGCTGCGGATTTCGTTTGAGACCTTTTCTGTGAACCCTGTCTGCTTTATGTATCCGGTGGTATCGTCCAGCATCCCTGCATATTCAATGTCGGGTATGTGAATCCGTTCCCTTACGATGGATACGTCGACTGTGTCCCCTCCGCGCACTTTCTTTACCTTGAAATGCACCGTAGTGCCCGGCTTCCCTTTCATCTTGTCGCTGCTTTCAGCGGCAAGAAGCCCTTTCGTGGGCTGGCCGTCTATGGCAATGATTTCATCTCCGCAGACAAGACCGTTCCTGTATGCCGGTGAGCCATAGTACGGCTCGTTGATGACGACATTGCTGTCGACCTGCTTGTAGATGATGGCCCCGATGCCTCCGTATGTCTTTGAGAGCATCATCTCAAGATCGTCATTCTCTTCTTCTGGGATATAGATTGTGTATGGGTCAAGGCTTTCGAGCATCTCATCTATGCCGGCCTTCATTATCCTGTCCAGGGGGAGGGAGTCGACATATGAGCGGTTCAGTTCCTTGAGGATGGAGTTCTCTATCTCCACCCATTGTCCGAGCCTGAAACTTTTTGACTGGGCATCTGCCGGTGCTGATGCCAACCCCGATGCGGCAGCGGCAAGAAGCCCTGCCGCAAGTACATATATTGTCTTTCTCATCATCATTAATAAATATTTCTTTCCGGATAATTAAAATAAATCTGTCCGGTCCGGCGGTGCCGGTTCTCTGAAAATCAGACAGCAAAATTATAAAAAATTTGCATACAATTCAGAATGGATTTAATACCTTTGCACCGATTTTATTAAAGTGGTTAAATAGGCAGTGTTTTATGAAGATTGTTTTTGCAACGGGCAATGGCGGAAAACTGCGTGAGGCATCAGAGATTCTCGGCAAAGGGTTTGAGCTCGTTACCTTGGCCGAAGCCGGTATCAAAGAAGAAATACCGGAGACAGGCAAGACATTGAGGGCCAATTCAATATTGAAGGCCGACCATGTCTGGAACAAATGTGGCGAAACATGTTTCGCCGATGATACGGGGCTTGAAGTCGACGCGCTTGGCGGCGCTCCCGGTGTCCACACGGCCAGATATGCCGGAGAAGACAAGGACTTTAACAAGAACATGGACAAGCTCCTGTACGAGCTTGCAGTGCTTGAGACGGAGGCGTCGATGGCGGCGGCAGCCGGACTGAAGGTGAAGAAAATATCCCGCAGGGCAAGGTTCAAAAGTGTGGTCACCCTGATTATAGGCGGGGAAAGGCATATTTTTGAAGGAGTGCTTGAAGGCACGATTGCAAGGACGAAGTCCGGCAACGGAGGCTTCGGCTATGATCCGATTTTCATCCCGGATGAATTTCCTGGGCAGACGCTTGCGGACATCACAGAAGAACAGAAAAATTCAATCTCCCACAGGGGAAAGGCTCTCCGGGCCATGGCTGAATATCTGAAAGGCCTCAAGGGCTGAATGACATCTGAAATCCCTGAACCCGGGAACTCATTTTGATTATGGAAGTCTCTTCAGAACTCATAGTGCTGCATACGACAAAGTTCGGGGAGAATTCCGTTGTCGTGCATACTATCGGGGACAGATACGGACGGCGCAGTTTTCTTGTCAAAGGGGCGGGGAAGAAGTCCATGATGTCCCTGTTCCAGCCGATGAATATCATCGAGGCGGATATCATCGAGTCTCCGAAGTCAAAGCTATACACTGCGAGAAACCTGTCTGCAAGATACCCGCTTTCGGGCATCCGAAACAGCGTTTACAAGAACTCCATCACTCTCTTCCTGAGCGAGGTCCTGTATCGTGTCGTCAAGGACGGGACCATGGAGCAGGGGCTTTTCGGATGGTGTGAGAAGAATATCCTGCTTCTGGATGCCTTGGAGTCGGACTTCAGCAATTTTCATATAAGATTTCTGCTGGAGCTTACAGTGGTGCTGGGCTTCAGCCCCTCTTCGGAAGACTTTCTTCCGTTCTCCGGCGCACATCAGGAACTCATGGAGAAGCTTCTCCGCTCATCGTTCGGCGAGTCCATGCTGATACCCATGTCCGGAGAGCTCCGCAATGCCCTTGCAGAGGAAATTCTCCGGTACATAGAATATCACATAGAGTCTTCTGTGAATGTAAATTCACTGAAAGTGCTGCGCGAATTGTTCAGAAGCTGAATCTTTCCGGCTGCTCAGAAGTTGAAAATTTCTGAAGGAGTCCGTGATTCTTCCATCAGCCTGAGCATTTCTTCTGCAATGTCGGGATGCTCCGCAGCGACGTCATCTTTCTCCTGAGGGTCTTCCCTGAGATTGTAGAGCTGGATTTTTCCGCCGGCCGAGCGGTCATAGACAATGCCTTTCCAATCGTCTTTGAGGATGGCCTGCCGTCCGTTTTCCTCATGAAATTCCCAGTAGAGCCATTCATGCTTCTGCTGCTCGCCTGTCCCCGTCAGAGTCGGGAGATATGAGATGCCGTCCGTCGCTGCAGCCGCACAGTCTGAGCCTGTCCAGCTTGCAGCACCTGTCATTTCCGGGGCTGGAGTCCCGTATTTTTTCAGAATGTCGGCGACCGTAGGCATGAAGTCCCAGAATGCGGAGACATGGTCCGTCTTGCTGCCCGGCTCGACTTGGTCCGGCCACCGGACAATCATCGGGACTCTGATGCCGCCCTCGTAGAGGTCCCGTTTGATGCCGCGCAGGCCTCCGCTGCTGTTGAAGAAATCCGGATCGGCTCCTCCTTCGATATGAGGGCCGTTGTCGGAAGTGAATATTATTATGGTGTTCCCGGCGATTCCGGCCTTTTCCACTGCGTCGGCGATTTCACCGACCTGCCTGTCAAGGAGACTTATCATCGCTGCGAATGCCGCATGCGGATATTCCTGGGAGCCGTAGCTGCCGAGCCTGCGTTCCTGCAGGTCGTTGCATCCGCGGTATTCCGGGTCCGGCGGGAACTTTCCTCTGTATTCTTCCATCTCTTTCTCCGGCAGCCTGAGTTCGGCGTGCGGGATGGTTGTCGTGTACATCATCAGGAAAGGCCTTCCGCTGTTCTCCCGAATGAATTCCAGCGCCTGGTCATGAATCAGGTACGGGGCGTACTGCCTTCCTTCATCAGAGGATTCCGTCCCTGAACCTGTGGCATCTGCCCGGTCTGGCACCGTCCCTTGGTCCAGCATGACTTTCTCCCCGTTGTGCCACAGATGGTCAGGGTAGTAGCAGTGCGCCAGTCTCTGGCAATTGTAGCCGTAGAATTCATCGACTCCCTGATTTTCGGGTGCACCTTCCGTCCCCGGAGCACCGAGCCCCCATTTCCCGAAGACGCCGGTCACATATCCGTATCCTTTTGCCATACGGAATACATTCCATGTGTCTCCCGGAATAGGGTGCTGCCCTTCGACCGGACATTCTTTGTTGCCTCTGATCGGTGTGTGTCCCGTATGCAGCCCCGTAATCAGGCTGGAGCGCGACGGAGCGCTTACCGGAGCCCCGGCATAATGTCTTGTGAACATCATGCCTTGTGCTGCCAGACTGTCAATCTCCGGCGTACTGAACCGTTCCTGTCCATAGCATCCGAGATCCCCGTATCCGAGGTCGTCGGCAAGTATAAAAATAATATTGGGGGTGGCGTCCTGTGCCTTTGAGCAAGAAAGCAGAGGCAGTGCCGCCATCCCTAAGGCAAGAAATCTGTTCATATAGTTCCTGTCCTGTTTGGGTTTCTGTCCTTTCCAGGCTGACCTTATTCTTCCTCCGGCTTGAAATCTTCCTTGCCGACGCCGCAGAGCGGGCATACCCAATCCTCAGGAAGGTCTTCGAATGCTGTTCCTGCTGCAATTCCGTTGTCCGGATCTCCGACTGCGGGGTCATAGACATATCCGCAGATTACGCATACATACTTTTTCATCTTGTTCTGTATTTAATTGTTTTGAGGCTCAATTGTTCTGATGTTCATCTCTTCTGATTCCGGAGGGTCAGTGCATCAGCCTGTCTTCCGCTTTCCCCCAGTCGATGAGACCGAGGCATGCGCCGATGTAGTCTGCACGCCTGTTGCGGTAGTCAATATAGTAGGCGTGCTCCCACACATCCACCGTCATCAGCGGGTTGAGGCCGTCTGTCATAGGGTTGCCGGCATTCTGCTTCTGTATTATCGAGAGTCTGCCGTCCTTGTCTTCGGCGAGCCATGCCCATCCTGAACCGAACAGTCCTGCCGCAGCCTTGGCAAAGGCCTCCCTGAAAGCCTGCTCCGAACCGAAGTCTCTGGCAATCCTGTCTGCCAGGCGCCCTGACATGGCGGCCGGTGCGGGCGAAAGTGTCTGGAAGAAGAAAGTGTGGTTCCACGTCTGTGCCGCATTGTTGAATATGCCTCCCTCCGATTTGAGGATAATCTCCTTCAGCGGCATATTCTCATATTGCGTTCCGACAATGAGCTTGTTGAGATTGTCTACATATGTCTGGAGATGTTTGCCGTAATGGAATTCGAGCGTCTCCCTGCTCATCCCCGGCTCAAGGGCGTCAAGCGCGTACGGGAGCTCCGGCATTGTGTGTTTCATGGCTGTTTGCTTGAAATGGTTGTGAAAATATTTGAACGGGTGGCATAAATGCCTCTTCAAATGTAACTAAAAAATTCTGATTTCCTAACTAAATGATTCAGATTTCCCGCCATTTATGTCCATTTCTTTCCCTTTCCCCGCCCCCGATACAATCTTTTTGGCATTCAGGCTGATTTAAAACGAATCAGTAATGAAATTTGCCCAAAGTCTAAAAATATTATATAAAAAATTTGGAATATTGTTTTAATTAATTACCTTTGTATCGGACATAAGAAAAATTTTTTTCATGTCTATTTGTTAAGTTCGTTTTATATACAAGCCGGTTCCTTGGGGAGGGGACCGGCTTTCTCTTTGTGATTTTTCGGCATTATCGCGGCCGTCGGCATTTTGAAAATGCCATCGGGCACACTTTCGCGGGAAAATCATGGCCGGTGGACACCATTTCACCCATCCACCGGCCGCGGTATCTTCAGGCGGGAAGCCTTATTTCACTATGATTTCAATGTCAGGATAGTCTTGCCTGATATCATTCATCCATGAAGCATTTATCTGACTTTCGGAGATTGTAATGGACTGTAGAGGATTGCCGTTGCAATCCAACCATGTCAGAGCGGTATTGTTGCTTACATCAAGAGTTGTCAACTGATTGTCGTTGCACCACAACCGTGTCAGAGCAGTATTGTAGCTTACATCAAGAGTTGTCAACTGATTGTCGTTGCACCACAACCGTGTCAGAGCAGTATTGTAGCTTACATCAAGAGTTGTCAGCTGATTGCCGTAGCACCACAAATCTGTCAGGACTGTATTGTTGCTGACATCAAGTGTTGTCAACTGATTGTCGAGGCAATTCAACTCTGTCAGAGCTGCATTGTTGCTGACATCAAGTGTTGTCAGCTGATTGCCATCGCAATGCAAATATGTCAGGGCGGTATTGTTGCTCACATCAAGGGCCGTCAGCTGATTGTTGCCGCAACTCAACCTTGTCAGAGCTGCATTTTTGCTTACATCAAGGGTCGTCAGCTGATTGTTGGCGCACCACAACTCTGTCAGAGCAGTATTGTTGCTGACATCAATGGTCGTCAGCTGATTGTTGTGGCAATACAACTCTGTCAGAGCAGTATTGTTGCTTACATCAAGGGTCGTCAGCTGATTGTTGTTGCAATACAACTGTGGCAGAGCAGTATTGTTGCTGACATCAAGTGTTGTCAGTTGATTGTCATAGCAATACAACTTTGTCAGGGCGGTATTGTTGCTGACATCAAGTGTCGTCAGCTGATTGTCGTAGCAACTCAACTCTGTCAGAGCTGTATTGTTGCTGACATCAAGTTTTGTCAGTTGATTGTCATAGCAATACAAAGATGTCAGAGCAGTATTGTTGCTGACATCAAGTGTCGTCAGCTGATTGCTGTAGCAACTCAACTCTGTCAGAGCAGTATTGTTGCTGACATCAAGTGTTGTCAGTTGATTGTCAAAGCAATACAACTTTGTCAGGGCGGTATTGTTGCTGACATCAAGTGTCGTCAGCTGATTGCGGTAGCAACTCAACTCTGTCAGAGCTGTATTGTTGCTGACATCAAGGTCGGTCAGCTGATTGAAGTCGCAATACAAATAAGATTTGAGTTCTGTAAAATATCGTATCTCTGACATTTCCTTTATATCGCTATCGGTTACATCCAAAGATTTAATAGCCTTGGCCTCATCAAATGAGATCTGTCCGTCTCCGTCGTCATCAACATTCTCAGCAATCAATGCCTTCAGGAAATTCGGGTCTTTGAACTGTATTGCCTGGTCTCCGTCAATTTCCTGGCTAACCTTCAGGACGGCGGTCTTGTCGCCGCATGTAAATATGATTTCCCCGTATTTGATGTCCGCTGATGTGTTATGTCCTGCCGAGATCTCCACAAGACTGCCGGATTCCCCTTTGTCGGCGGAAGTCGTTATCCAGTCTGAGTCATTTGTCAAGGTCCATTTGTGTGAACTTGTGACTTCCACGGTCTGTTTCCCTCCCTCCGCATTGAACTTCAATTCCTTTGGCTCAATGCTTACGGAGTACTCCGTCTTTCC
>CASEBV010000021.1 GCA_949286415.1 uncultured Bacteroidales bacterium | reverse complement strand
CGGGCGTGACAGGCCCGTATTCTAACCAGCTGAACTACCGCACCAATATTTTCAAGAACTTTGTGGGAGCTGAGGGAGTCGAACCCCCGACCCTCTGCTTGTAAGGCAGACGCTCTGAACCAACTGAGCTAAGCTCCCTTTTTGCTTTTAAAGACCTTTGCAACCCCTCTCTTTTCGTTTGGGATTGCAAAGGTAGAAAACATTTTTTATCCTGCAAATATTTTTTGCATTTTTTTGATGACCGGATAGATTCTTTTATTCGCATCCGGCGCCGGAGTTCATTGTCACACCGACAGACATTTTGCCTCCGTAACCGCTATTTGCACGATAATGAGGAGCATATAGACATTCAATTTCTTCAACCGGAGAACAGAAGACTCCTTCTTGAGTGACGATGAATTTTTCTATAATGAACGATTCTTCCTCAGGGAAAGACTCAAGCCAATACAGGATTCTGCCTGGACGAATCTCGCGATATGCAGGAGACCAAAATGTGTTGTAGTATCTTGAGTACGGACCTTTTTGATGCAGGATATCATTCCTTACGCCGGAAAGCTGGCCGACCGGACGCAATGATGCATTGTATGGAACAGATATGCGGACAAAACTGCGGTTTTCATCGCTCCTCAATGAATACACGGCTGTCACTATATCCCCGACTTGGAGAACCGCCCCATCCCGCAACACGCCGGCAGCTGTCGTCAGCATTACAGAAGCCGGATTGTCCACAAAGGCGGTCTGCCTGAAAGAAGCATTCTTCTCAAGATAATATTTGCGACTTATACTGATGCCGTTACCGGAAGTCCTGATATCACCAAACGGTTTCTGATAAGTCTGGCCCGCAACAAGTATGGCTGTTCCGCCGACAGAAGGAAGGCCGTCTATGACTGATGCCGCCGCATTGACAAAAGCAGGGTCATCACCCCAGTCCTGAGTCTCTTTCTGCACCATTATCCAGATGCGGATGCCGTCAGCAATCCCGGCAGCACGGGCAGACAGGTCCTCCGGCACAATTCCGCGCATCCCGGATGACAGGCTGCCGGATTCCGAAGAATAGTCAGAAAGCAGGTCGCACAGCAATGAATGGGCATAGAGCTCACTTTCCATCAGCCCACGGAACGGCATGACGGCATTCGGATAATACATTCCGCCGGAAGCATGCGGCACAGCATATTCGACAAGAGAAGCCATATCACGGGCTGCATTGCGTTCCAGCCTCCTGAGACGCAGTCCCGAAAGGCCGAGTCCTTTAGCGAGGCCTCGGGCCTCGGGAGCGGACAGATTCATTACGGAAGAAATCCTCCTGGCCTTGGACAGAATCCGGCCGGACAGAACATTTTCTCCCCTGACATCCAGACATTCGCGCACCCTTTGCCGGAATGTCCTCAAGTCAGTGCGACCGGCAGTTCCCGGGTCAAACTTAATTTCAGGATACATGCTCCGTACATGCAGATATACAGGAAGTGATATATTCATTCGCCATCCACGCGACTTTCCGTCCGCAAAGAGCAGGGAATCAAGATATCTGACAGCTTTTTCCAATAATCCGCCAGTGACACCGGCACTGTCAAGAAGCCCCCTTGACTTGAGTCCTCCAAGCATATCAAGCACACATACCGTGACAGCAGGAGATGACGGCATTCCGGCAAACCACCCGATTCCTCCGTCGGAATTGACATATTTCTCAAGTTTCATGGAGAGAGACCTCACATCATACGGCACGCCATCTCCATCACATACAGTAGCGGAAGAGCCTGACAGAGACTCAGCAAGAGATGCCGTATACAATGATTCCACAAGCGACAGCACATCGTCCCTGACGAGTTCCGACCTGAGCGGCAATGCGTCGGAAAGCATCGATGACAAGTCCCGGCGGACATATTCCGCCCCATAGCCCGATACATTCATGAACCTTGACTGCAGAACAGAGTAAAGAGAATCTTCTGACATGCCCGGCAGCAGGACTGCAGAATGGGACTCAACGAGAGTCTGTTCTGCCGGAAAGACAGGGACCGCCACGAAGACCCCGTCACCTTCACCTCCATCGTATGTGACATGAAATCCGAGCGTATCAACATCTTGAGGCACATTTACAGAAAATATCTCACCCGTCTGCTCTCCCGGCCCAAGACGCACCGGTCTTTCCGCCGCAAGAAGGAGACAGGATGAATCCCGTTCCGTCCCGCAGAATGCGCGGAAAGACACAAGGCCGGACGCATCTTCACCGGACGCATTGCTGACAGCGGCCTTGAGCTGATACATGTCCCCTTCATAAAGCAGCTGAGGGGCCGAAAGCGAGACCATGATGTCCTTTGACACGAGCATATCCCTCCGCAATACCCCATTGTTCAGATTCCTGTCATGGACAAAGACGGAAACGATATATGTGGACAATTTGTCTGATGTCCTGAATGAAAATTTCACCGTGCTGTCAGCCGAAGTCTTCAGGAACGGAAGGAAGGCCAATGTATTGGAAAAATCCTCCCTTGTCTCCGAAAGGCCCATGCCGTGTCCGGCAAAAGCTATAGGAAGCGCGTTTGTCCAGTCATACTCTTCCCCGAAAGACGAGCCGGAATCCATTGCCCTGGATTTGAGAAGGACTCGTCCGGCCGACTCATAATTGAGGTATGGATAACCGGATGCTTCCGCCGAATGGACACCCGGATATGCGGGCGTACTCATTCGGGGCTCCCTGCTGCCGGAATCGGCAATTTTCATCCATTCATTGCCTGATATATCTTCCGTACTCTTGTCAAAGACAGCGACAAGCACTTCTGCATCAGGTATAGTCTTCAATTCACAGAAGACTTCCGAATCAGGAGATGTCTTTTCTGTGAAAGATGTAAATTCCAGCGGCACATCTGCCGTCTTGCCATCCCGTCTTGAATATAAGTGTGAAAAACTGCAGGACACCCCGTCCTTAAAATAAAATAGTGTCAAAAGGACATTATCAGGATAACTGTCCTTGAATTCCCATGAAAGTGTCTTCAAAGACCCGGGCATTCCTCCTGTGCCATCCAGATGCACCAGTTCCGAGCGGAGACTGCGGAGATTCTCATCAAAGAGTTCTGCCACCGCCCATACAGGGCCGTTTCCGGCTCCTGCCTGAATTTCAATGCCAGGAGCATCACACACTTTGAACACTGACTCAAACCTGGTGTCCATACTTTCCTCGCCATCGCAGAGCAGAGCAAAATCATGGACATACTTCACCACAATGACAGAATCTTTTCCGCCCGGCATGGAAAAACTCACGGGACATTCCGCCTCAAGGACATAATCGCCCGAACTGCAACCGGAGAAATCAAGGACGAAAGGACATCCCGATACAGCTTCACCCTTAAAAAGTACCGTCTTGCCCGAGCTCACCGCATATGCTATTTTCATCCCCGGCACTTCCCGGCTGGCTGACCTGAAGCAAAATTCACATTCAGCCATATTGTCTGAAACTATTGAAGAACCATATCCGACATTGAAATCAGACGAAGAGCCTCCACCGATGTTGATTTCTCCTTCAGCCGCGTTATGGTCTGTCATGTCAAGCCAAAGCCGGTATGAAACGCTGAGGGTCGTATCGAATGTATGCGGATTTCCGTCCTCCCCGATAATCAACACGGATATTTCATAGCTTTTATAGCTGTCAGCCCTCGTTCCGGCAACAAATGTCAGGCTGAAGCTTCCGTCTTCAGAGAAATCAAGATCCCCGGAAATGTCATGATCATCACCATACAATGACTTGACAAAGTAGTTTGCATTTGCCCCGGAAATGGGATGTCCCGTATAACAAGAAGCCCTTCCTGTGACGGTCACAGTATCTCCCGGGACAATGACCACATCTGTTTCGTCGAAGTCAAGAGTATATGCAGGCAAGACAATATCCTCCACGATGAAATCCGCATCGGAACAGCTGACAGTTTCCTCTCCGCATTTGGCAGACACAGACACCCGGCCCCGTGTAATGTCGGAAGGCAGTGGGAATGAACCTGCAACGGAACCGAATTTATCCGTCTTGAGCGACAACTTCCCAAGAACATTTTTGAACGCTGTCATGAATGTCAGCTCGACTTCCCTGCCTTCCGGCCACAAGGTCAGCCCTGATTCATCAGAGTCATACAGCACTCCCTTGAAGTGTACCGTATCCCCGGGCTCATAAACGGACCGGTCCCGGAATATTCTGCAGCAAGGCGTTCCGTCTGATTTCTCTTCCGTTTCCGTCATGTCGGAAGAAAATCCGCCGGAATGCGACTCCGACAAGACCGGAATCATTTTGGACATACGCAAATATCCGTTGCTGTCCCTGCGGGAAAACCTGAGGTATGTCATCTCCTTTCCGGAATATATTTCCCCGATGGGGATGAAAACTGAAAAATCCAGATTGTCAAGCGCCAAAGCAAGACTGTCTCCGGCAAAAACCTCGGCTCTGACTCCTGAAAGCGGCTCTCCTGTCATGAAATCCGCCGCAAAGACTGAAAGGCCGTCCGCCGTATGCCGATATGCTCCTGAAATGGAATATCGGAGGCAATCACTTTCCGCAGAAATTTTCCCCGACCTGCATCGCAGGATATATTCTCCGTCATCGGCATCAGGAAGGGCTATCCGGAAAGTATCAGCCACATAATAGTGTCCTGAATCATTCGTAATTTTCGTCTCAAACACCGTTTGTGATTCTTGTCCTGACACGGACATAATGAATTCTGCTTCTGAGACATTTTTCAGAATGACCGACACAGTATCCCCTTCATCCTGCCTTATGGCAATGTTTCTGTCATCAAGGACCGCAATCAACGCCTTTATGTCATCGCATCCGTCTGCGACATCAGCCTCACGGCCGACAAACTTCGCCCGATCTTTTTCAAAGTCTCCGCAGTCTTTCCGCAATCGGACAAAGACATCGGAAAGAGAATCCGCATGCTCCCGAGGTGAGTCCGCATGCATTTGCCCGGAGGTCATCCTATCAGCAGCATCGCTGAAGCGATTGTGCAACAAGGCTGACCGCGCATAGAGAGAAATTGCCGAGGCTCCGTATTTATCCCTGAATTTTTCCATGGCCTCAATTCTCTCTCTTTCATCATTAATGCCAGCAATAATGTAGAACTCCAGATACCCTCTGTTGAGACTGTCCCCGGACAGGTGCGCAGACATCAGTCCGCATACTTCTTCATATGAAAGACAGTCCCGGTATGCCAATCTCGCCCGGGTCAAAATCATCCATAGCAACAGTTCATAGTCATCCGAGATATTTTTGAAGACAAAATCCGGCAAAACAGCATGTACCCGTGTCACCTCTGCCGGAGCATGTATGCCAGGCGGACATTCTCCGAAACAAA
Source organism: uncultured Bacteroidales bacterium (assembly GCA_949286415.1). Classification (GTDB taxonomy): domain Bacteria; phylum Bacteroidota; class Bacteroidia; order Bacteroidales; family UBA932; genus Cryptobacteroides. The sequence goes on along the minus strand of CASEBV010000021.1, from coordinate 9,153 downwards.
ATTCAGGAGTGCGCGCAGACTTGAGTCTGTCCGCATTGGCTTTCACAAAAACCAGCATGGAGTCAACACGCCAGCCCGAAAACTCGGTCTTGATAAAATACTCAACAGCCGGGTTTCCGAACGCCTCTGCCTCCGCAATGATTTTCTTCTCAAAAGAATCTGCCAGCTTCCAGTCCCTGAACATAACAAGATTATAATATGTGATACCGGCGCAGCAGAAATCCCATGGATAATGCTCCTTGACAGACAAGGCAATCACATCATCAAGCAATTTCAGTGTCTTCTGCGGCCTGTCCTCGGACATCGAGTCCTCCACCTTTTTCCAGAGTTTATCCAAAGCCTTTCCGGCATTGCCGGCAACGGCCTGCCCGGCACAAGCCAGGATGAACAGCAGGACACTAAGGGCAAATCTTTTCATATAAATTACAAATTATCAATATCAATTGTCATCAGCACAAGGCGGCTCCGACTCCAGAAAGGACTCCGACTCCAGAAAGGCCACCGCTTCGGAAACCACATAAGTGCTGCCCCCGATGTAGAGCAGTCCGCCTTTCTGCAATTTCATTGCCAGAGCCACGGCATCCCTGACCGCAGGCACAGAATATGCCTCGACTTCCGGTTTTCCGGCGGAAGCCCGGTAGGCCAGGAATCCGCGCATTACTTCATCGGAGGGACACGCCCTCCTGCCAGAGGCATTCGTGAAAACATAGACAGCATTGTCGGGCATCAACGGGAACACGGATGAGAAATCCTTGTCCGCAACGGTCCCGTACACAATCACGAGCCTTCCGCATTCCCCCGCCGCGAGCATCCTTTCCAACTGCCGGAAATTGTATTTCAGTCCGTGTGCATTATGGCCTATGTCACAGATAATGCGGGGATTCTCCGACAATGTCTCCCATCGTCCCCGGAAGCCCGTCCTGGAAGCGGTATTCTCCAGAGCACTGATTATGTCATCCGCGCCGGCACGGGAGACAGCCGGCACTGCCTTGCCGAGGACATCCAGGGCAGCAAGCGCAGTACGCAGGTTCCTGACCTGATACTCTCCCCTGAGGTCCATTCCGGCAAGAATTTCTTCATGCCTGCCCCAAAGTCCGGGCTCATACTTGTCGGCAAAAGTCAGAAGAGACATGATGCGTCCCCTGTCTCCGCCGAACTCCGTAGAGGAAAGATTGGAATACAATACCTTGCGCTCAAATACCGGATCTGTTTCAGGATTGCTTTCACCTATGACGGCGGGGACTCCGCGCTTAATGATGCCTGCCTTTTCAAAGGCAATCTCCGGAAGAGTGGAGCCGAGCATGTCACAATGATCGAGGCCTATGTTGGTTATCACGCCCAGCACCGGCAAGATTATGTTCGTGCTGTCCAGCCTTCCGCCCAGACCGGTCTCTATGACTGCGATGTCGACCTCCCGGGAGGCAAACCACGAGAAGGCCATGGAAGTGGTGATTTCAAAGAACGAAAGGTCAAGATGGTCAAATGTCTCCCCCCATCTTTTCATGAAATTCCAGACTTCCCTTTTCCCTATATGATATAAATCCGGGGAGGAAGGATTGTCCCGCCCGTCGACAATCCTCATCCTTTCCCTGAAATCAAGGATATGGGGAGATGTATACAGCCCGACCCTGAGCCCTGCGGCAGCCAGGACAGACGCCAGCATGCTGCACACCGACCCCTTGCCGTTGGTGCCGGCCACATGCACCGAAGGATATTTCCTGTGCGGATGCCCGACCAGCTGGTCAAAGAACTCCATATTTGCAATTCCGGGCTTGTATGCCTCCGCCCCCGACTTCTGATATGAAGGGAACCTCACGAAGAGGTCTTTAATCATCCCGTCATAGCTTTCTTCCGAAAACTCCATACCGTTCTGCTCCATCATAAATTTTTCATATTGTTTGAACTGACGCCAAATTTAATTAATTTTACGGGGTATAATTGAATTTTATGAAGGAGAATTCATCTGCCCTGTATTCAGAATACATCATAGACGGGATAAGAATGGACGGCACTCCCGCAGGGATGCTCATGGAATGCATGTCTTCCGATTCGGATGAACCTTCTGGCGGACATACTGCCGCAGGCACAGTCATCGACGAGACCAAGGACCCGGTCCCGGGGGCGGCCGGACATGACGAATCAGAGGCAGAGACATATCTCCGGAAAGTCATGGACCTGAAACGGCAGACTGACGCTGCCGGCGGACGGGGCTTCAGGCTCAGCTGCCCCGATTTTCATACCAGGTTGTGCATAGCCTCCTCCCTGATTGACACGCTGTGGTGCAAAGGCCACTTCCGTCTGGAGAATGTGATGCTTTCCGCCGAATGGGACTGGGACCAGACACGGATCGGCAACATGGCGGCATTTTATTTCTCGGCGAGGGCAGCATCCGAATACATATACGACCTCGGTGTCAGACTTTCGTCCTTCGTCTTCAGGGAAGACTGCAGGCAATGCCGGGTAAGATTCCTGCCAGCCGGCACTGACGCATCCGAAATGCAGCTGCCGTCCGCAGAAACAGACATCTGCGATGAAGATATGGCCCGTACAGCACCGGACAGTACCGGAGCCGCACAGACCATCCATATGGACTCAGAGAGGAAATGTCCCGACAAGGCCGTGGACGACAGCAGAAGCCTCCTTATATACATACCTTTCGACACATGCGGGCACAGGCTCGGAGCCTCCCTTTTCGAGGAAGCGACGGGAGCACAGGCTGACTCTTGTCCGGAAATCAGGGACCCTGACTATTTCATCGACTGCTACGAAGTAGTGAGGGAATTTGTAGAAGACGGGATAGTCCTGGCCGCAGCCACGGTTTCAGACGGAGGCCTTCTGCCTGCAGCAGCTGAAATGTGCAGCGGGACAGGTGCCGTCATCGACGTGAGCGGCATCGCCGCCTCATATATGGAGAAGGACACCGTCAGGATACTGTTCTCGGAAATTCCCGGGGCACTGATTCAGATAAAGGAAAGCGATGCGGATTATGTGGACTCGCAGCTGCTGCTTCAGGACATCGCCTATTACCCTGTAGGGCATCCGGGACGGAAAGACGGGCATACCGTCGTGAAGCATTCGTCCCGCACGGATGTCGCAGGAATACTCGCTTCCCTCATGTCTGGGCTGACTCCTTCCGAGGGAGAGGACTGACTCATGTTTGGACCGACAACTATTATTATATATTTGGACCGACAACCGTAATGTTATGGAACGGAATGCAGACATGCCCGGCAGGGGGCAGGGGAAGAAGCTTCCCAAGATATTCGTTCTTGACACGAACATCATCCTGCATGACTACAAGGCCATACATCACTTCCAGGAAAATGACATTGTCATACCGATAACTGTCCTTGAAGAGCTGGACAAGTTCAAGAAGGGCCATGACACCCTGAGTTTCAACGCGAGGGAATTCATGAGGGAAATAGACAGGCTCACAGACAGGAAGAAACTCGGCAGGAACGGTGTGCCAATAGCAAAGCACCTGGGAAACCTGATGATAGAGCTGAGCCATCCTTTCCCGGATGACCTGAAGGGGTGTTTTCAGGATGACATCCCCGACCACCGCATCCTGGCGACTGCTATATGGGTAAAGGCGGAGCACCCGGACAGATTTGTCGCTCTCGTGACCAAGGATGTCAACCTCAGGATGAAGGCGAAGGCCGTGGGCATGGAAGCCCAGGACTATCTCACCGACAGGATTGAGGAGTCCCGTCTCGAATACACGAGGAACGAGGTCGAAGTCAAGGCGGATGTGCCCGCCGAAAAGCTTCAGGCCCTCGCATACGGGGCTCAAGGGAGCATTCCTTTCGGCGAAATCCTGGACAAGGAGCCGCTGCCGAACCAGCTGTTCCAGTTCAAGTGGGACAAGGACGGAAGCGAGACGGTATGCGCACGGTATGATGCCAGAGGCAGGAAGATTGTCCTGATAAAGAAAAAATATGCATACGGCATCTCCCCGCGCAACGACGAACAGAAATTCGCGCTGGACGCCTGCCTTAACCCTGACATAAAGCTTGTCTCCCTTACAGGAGGAGCAGGGACAGGAAAGACTCTCCTCGCCCTCGCAGCTGCCCTTGAGCAGGAACATGACTTCGACCAGATCATATTGTCCAGACCGGCAGTCATTCTCGGCAACCAGGACATCGGCTTTCTCCCCGGGGACCAGAAAAGCAAGATGGGGCCTTTCGTACAGCCGCTTTTGGACAACCTGAACGTCATCCGCAACTGCTTCAGACCCGGAAGCCGGCAGGCGACGAAGATTGACGCCCTGATAAAGGAAGAAAAACTGCTCATCTCCCCTCTCGCATACATCAGGGGGAGGAGCCTCGGTAAAGTTTTCTTCATAATAGACGAAGCCCAGAACCTCACCCCACATGAAATCAAGACCATAATCACCAGAGCCGGAGAAGGCACGAAAATGGTGTTTACCGGAGATATATTCCAGATAGACCAGCCTTACCTGGACATGTATTCCAACGGCCTTACGCATCTCGGGGAAAAGATGTCCGGGCAGCCGGTTTTCGAGCACATAAACCTCAGGAAGGGAGAACGGAGTGAACTTTCAGACCTCGCAAGCAGGCTTCTGTAATTTTTTAGAAAAAATTTTAAGCAAATTAGGGATATTTTTATTATTTTAGCGCGCGATTTCTTCATTTTTGAAACAAATAGCAATTATTACATAAACTATGACAGAAAGAAAGAAAAGGGTCTACCGCTTCGGCGGTAAAAATGCCGAAGGCGACGGCACCATGAGAGAACTGCTCGGAGGAAAGGGAGCCAATCTTGCTGAAATGTGCAAGCTCGGAATCCCTGTTCCTGCCGGATTTACAATTACCACGGAATGCTGCGCAGAATATTATGAGCTGTGCGGCGGTTACCCAGAAGAACTGAAGGAAGATGTGGCAGAGGCCATGAAGGCGACCGAAGCCATCATGGGCAAGAAGTTCGGAGACAAGGAGGATCCGCTTCTTGTAAGCTGCCGTTCAGGCGCAAGAAGCTCAATGCCGGGTATGATGGACACAATCCTCAACATCGGTCTCTGCTCCGAAACTATCCCGGGCATGATCAAGAAGACAGGCAATCCACGCTTCGTATATGATGCCTACAGGAGGCTCATCATGATGTATTCAGACGTCGTGATGGAGAAGGCCGAAGGCATCGAGCCTGCAGACGGACAGGGAATCCGCCAGCAGCTCGACAGGATGATGGAGGAGCTCAAGAAAGCCAAGGGGTATGCTTCTGACACCGACATCACTGCGGAAGAACTCCAGGACCTCTGCGAGAAATTCAAAGTGAGAGTGAAGGAAGTGCTCGGGGTTGAGTTTCCTGATTCTGCCCAGGCCCAGCTCTGGGGCAGCATCGGCGGCGTGTTCAAGTCATGGAACGGCAAGAGAGCCATCGCCTACAGGAAAATCGAAGGCATTCCTGACGACTGGGGCACAGCCGTGAATGTGCAGTCCATGGTATTCGGAAACATGGGCAACACCTCAGCCACAGGCGTGGCATTCTCCCGCAACCCAGCCACAGGTGACAACAAATTCTACGGAGAGTGGCTCATCAATGCCCAGGGAGAAGATGTCGTTGCCGGTATCCGCACTCCGAACCCTCTCAATGAAGCCACCAAGAACCCTCACAATGCCAACCTCGAATCCCTTGAGAAGGCCATGCCAGAGGTCTACAAGGAGCTCGACGGCATCAGAATCCTGCTCGAAGACCATTTCAAGGATATGCAGGACATCGAGTTCACCATCCAGGACGGCAAGCTCTGGATGCTCCAGTGCCGAATCGGCAAGAGGACTGGCGTTGCTGCCCTCAACATGGCTATGGACATGGTGGACGAAGGCATGATCGATGAAAAGACAGCCGTCATGAGAGTATCCCCAGCCCAGCTTGACGAGATTCTTCACCCTATCCTTGACCCTGCATCCGAAAAGAAGGCCAAAGTCATCGCACGCGGTCTGCCTGCAAGTCCGGGCGGAGCTGTTGGTAAGGTCGTCTTCACTTCCGAAGATGCCATGGAGCTCAACAAGAACGGAGAAAAGGCCATCCTCGTCAGGGAAGAGACTTCCCCGGAGGATGTGGAAGGCATGAGAGCCGCATCGGGCATTCTCACCGCACGCGGAGGAATGACTTCCCACGCAGCTCTTGTAGCCCGCGGATGGGGCAAATGCTGCATCGTAGGCTGCGAGTCAATGGTGATTGACCTTGAAAACAAAGTGCTCAAGTTCAAGGGAGCCGAGTATCACGAGGGAGATGTCATAAGCCTCAACGGCTCGAAAGGACTCGTATACGGAACTGCCATCGAGATGATGGACGCCACCGAGAACCCGAGCTTCATCCGCTTCATGAAGATGGTTGACAAGTTCCGCACTCTCGGAGTAAGGACCAACGCCGACACTCCTGAGGATGCAGAACGCGCCCTCAGTTTCGGCGCAGAAGGCATCGGTCTCTTCCGTATCGAGCACATGTTCTACGGCAAGAACTCTGAAGTTCCTCTTGCAAAGCTCCGCAAGATGATTCTGTCCAAGACCGACGATGAAAGGCGTGCAGCCCTCGCAGAACTCGAGCCGTTCATCAAGGCATCGGTGAAGAGCACAATGAAGGTAATGGACGGCAAGCCTGTCACCTTCCGTCTCCTTGACCCGCCTCTCCACGAGTTTGTGCCTCAGACTCCGGAGAAACGCGAGGAACTTGCCAAGGAGCTCGGCATCTCTGAAGTGGACATCGAGAAGAGAGGTGAATCCCTCCATGAGGTCAACCCTATGATGGGACACCGCGGAGTCCGCCTCCACATCACCTACCCTATGATTTCAGAGACACAGTTCAGGGCCATCTTCACTGCCGCCGCAGAACTGAAGAAAGAAGGATACCATCCGATGCCTGAAATCATGATTCCGGTGACCATCTCCGACCGCGAGCTCATCTTCCAGAAAGCCATCTGCGACAGAGTGAAGGCAGAAGTCGAGGGAAGCACTATCAGGGAGCCGATAGACTACAAGTACGGCACAATGATCGAGATTCCTCGCGCCGCCCTCATCGCCGACAGAATGGCCAGGACAGCCCAGTTCTTCTCATTCGGAACCAACGACCTCACCCAGATGACATTCGGCTTCTCACGCGACGATGTCGGAACATTCATGGGCGACTACCTCGGCAACAAGATCCTTGACGCCGACCCGTTCCAGACCATCGACAAGAGGGCTGTCGGCAAACTCATCGAAATCGGAGTGAACGGCGGACGCAGCACCCGTCCGGACCTCAAGGTAGGCATCTGCGGAGAGCACGGCGGCGACCCGGCATCAGTCGAGTTCTGCTACAAGATCGGCCTCAACTATGTGTCATGCTCACCGTTCCGCGTGCCTATCGCACGACTGGCTGCGGCTCAGGCTGCAATAAAGGCAGGAAAGTAGCCTGGACAGCACAGACAGGCAAGACGGGCCGAATGGACCAGATGGCTCACATGCAAACAAAAGCCTGTGACCAAGCGCAACAAAAGGGATTTGCTCATCGGAGTGAATCCCTTTTGGCTTTCCATGCAGGAACAAATGTATAATTGTCAGAAATGGCTGGCGAACTCTCTAAAAGCCGGTTCTGCCGCGCCCGTTGGAAGGGACAAAGTGGCTCCAACGGGCGCGATGGCGATTTACCATGGAGACAAGACTCTTCCGGCGTTTGCGGGAAGCAATGCTGCAGAGCACGCACATATCTGTAAAAGAATAAATTGGACGGATAAAAAATTAAGACGAAATTTGACATTCAATGTCAACTATAAAGAGAAGATATAGTCAAAATTATGAATTTCTACTCCCCCAAATATGTATGGTTTGACAAAAATCTGCCATTCACCCCGAAATATAATGAACTCATTTATGTGGAAACAGAATACAATCAGTATCTTAATGAGTTTTTCTATCGATTACGGCTGCCAAGATTCTGTGATGAATGGACCATTTCTTATTTACCCAAAATATCGGAATCAATTACTGAGGAGCATTTGAAATACATGTTCCCGTATCTGCCCGGAATAGGCCTGGCTGATTGCCGTCTGCCGTTGATTTGCGAAAACATACTTTCCTGGCTGCTTCCAGAGTCTGCTGGAATAATCAGGCAAGGTCTTATAGAATATGACAGTACGGATGACAAAGGGTACAGATTCAAGTATTTTGAAATTCAACCATCTGATTATAAAAGACTGTCACGTGACCTGTATAACTATACTTTAGATGGTAACTATGAAAGTTCAATTCCGGGAATAGGCGCATTCAGGGCAGACGACGGCTATGCAGACCGCTTTTTCGATGAAACGAAAAGACTGTCAGAGGAAATACAAGTCCGGGTACAACGCTTGAGGATACTCGGGGTCAGTGAAACTGCTATCAGATCTCTTCTGGATGAACCTGTGGTCATCAGCCGTATGATTATTACAAAAGATTTTCGAATATTGTTGCCTGACTATGATATGGAAATCAAAATGACTCCGCTTGTCAAGGCCGTTTACTTCCTTTTTCTGATGCATCCTGAAGGCATACAGTTTTTTCAGTTGAGAAGTTACAGGGATGAACTTCTGGAAATATATAAATCTTTGACCGGAAGGACTGACTACGAAGCCATAGTAAAAAGTATAGAAGATGTCACTGATCCGACAAAGAATTCCATCAACGAGAAGTGTGCCCGTATCAGGGAAGCATTCTATAAAGAGTTCAGAAGCGACATCGCTGAATTCTATTGCATAAACGGGCGTTGCTATAAGCCGAAGACAATAGAATTGGAAAGATCGAAGGTCGAGTTTGAAGACAAAACATTTCTGCAAGACTTGCAGAAATGCAGGACGGAGGTAGAACATGGTACTTTTGTACCGGAAGCCCACACCGATATTTTCAAAAAAAATGTTTGATTAATTGCATATTTAGCATTTTGTTATTTGCAAAGAGATGCTAACTTTGTAGAAATAACAGCAAAAGAAAATGTAAAATTTCAGAGGACATATTTGACATAAGTTTTTCATTTTTACCGTAATCCTCAAAATCGCCAATTTCAAGGAACAGCTACGGGTAAATGAGAAAAACCGCACCATCGGTGTGGGCTTTCTTGTTTGTAGTTGTAGGTGTTTGGCGATACCTGAGGATTACACAAGTTGAGCCCACATTTTTTGTT
>CASEBV010000020.1 GCA_949286415.1 uncultured Bacteroidales bacterium | reverse complement strand
TCTCATTGTGATATACTGCGGCGGCTATAGCCGCGGGGACCCACCTCTACCCATACCGAACAGAGAAGTTAAGCCCGCGCGCGCCGATGGTACTGCCCCACCAGGTGGGAGAGTAGGTCGCTGCCGCTTTTATTGAGCCAGTAATGGCCGGGAGTCCCGGAGATGACGGAAGTCGTCCCCGGGACTCTTGCGTTACGGGGGCGGAGGCGGGGCATCCTCTTCCTCGGAGGCGGGGCATCCCGTTCTTCTCGGCGTAGGCGGGGCATTTGTATTTTCCGGAAAGAGTCATTTCAAATTCTCCGGAGACGGTACATTTCCAACTCCCCTGAGACGGTGCCATCAAAATGAACCGCGGCCGATGATAAGTTACCGCGGCCGGTGGAAGGCAAAACCCCAGTCCACCGGGCGCGATATTGCTGTCTTTTCGCGGCCGTCGGCATTTTGAAAATGCCATCGGGCGCACTTTCCCGGGAAAATCGCGGCCGTTGGAAGGCATTTTATACATCCACCGGGCGCGCCTAAAGAAATGCACCGCCTCCGCACCGGAAATGCACTGCCTTTGCATTATTAAATGCCCCGCCTCCGCCTCATGAAATACCCCGCTCCGGAAAATCTGATATTCTTCAGAACAGTTCGGTTTGGCAGTAGTCACCGCGGCTGACATTGATTTTGTACCCTATCTGCTTGAGGGCGGAGCAGAGAAGTTGAAGTCCTTCAGCTGATTCGGCTCCGGCGGAGGCTTTATTTTCATAGATTGAATATGTGGCTCTGACATTTTCAGGGGAAAGGTTGGGCATTACGACATTTGCCCCGGACAGGATGCCGAGTTCACGGCCGGAATATTTCGGGGCTAATCTGAAATGACTGAAGACATTCACGGGGACAGGAACACTTGCAAGGGCGGTTGTGGCCGGAATGAGGACATCAGGGAACATCAGCCTGAAAATTGAAATGAGCCTGAGGGTCATGTCAACTGGATGGATTCCTCCGGATGAAATCTTGGCCTGATGTTGCCCTGACTTTGATGATGAAGGCTTGGAGGCTGAAGAAGAAAATTCAGTTGGGATGCGTGATTGTGCGGATTTCCCCAGTGGAGTATCTTTATGGGGGATGTAGGGGCCTATGCCAATCATTTCCGGCTTGAATCCCTGAATGTAGATAATGTCCTCGACGATGTTGTCTATTGTCTGAAATGGACTGCCGACCATGAATCCGGTGCCTGTCTGGTAGCCGATGGATTTGAGGGTGTCAAGACATTGCAGACGGTTGCCCAGTGACATAGTTGTCGGATGCAGCCGGGAATAATGTTCTTCGTTGCGGGTCTCGTGCCGGAGCAGATAGCGGGTAGCACCGGCATTGAAGAACCGGAGGTAACTTTCTTCTTTTCTCTCGCCGAGGGAAAGGGTGATGGCACAATCCGGGAATTCTCCATGGATTGCAGAGCAGATGTTTTCAATAAGCATGTCGCATGGATCGGGAAGTTCACCACCCTGAAGGACAAATGTCCTGAATCCGAGCGAATAGCCTTGCCGGCAGCAGTTCAGGATATCCTCAACACTCAGGCAGTATCTTGCGATGCGGCGGTTACTTCTGCGTATTCCGCAGTAAAGGCAGTCATTCCGGCAGATGTTGGTAAACTCAAGCAGGCCCCGTATGAATATGCCGTTGCCGAATCTTCTGACTGAGGTCGCCTGTGCCGCTTCATGCAGATATGTAATTGTCTGCAGTTCCGGGCTCATAAGGAGAACCTTGTATTCTTCCGGAGATAGTGTCCGTTCTGAAATCAATCTGTCTACAAGAAATCGCTCTTCCATGCTTTCATGTTCATGTTTATGGCAAACCGATGCAAGTTAGACAAATATTTTAAGATTTGACCAGGAATAAGGGTATTTAAAAAAAATCAAGACGGGATTTTTATGAATCTTTTGTGCTAATTTTGCAATATCAGAAGTCTCCGAATATGAAAATAGGCATACTGACACTTCCGCTGCACGCCAATTATGGAGGGATTCTCCAGGCATACGCCCTGCAGACCGTACTTGAGCGCGAGGGTGGGGATATTGTGAAAGTCATTGACAAGAGTTTGTATTGGAATGCAGGGCCCTTCAAAAGGGCGCATGTCTACCTGAAGCGGATTTCAAGAATCATCAGGGGAAGAAAAGTCAATTTTTTTGCCGAGAGGAATGCTGACGCGCTCAGAAGAAAAATTGGAGAAAATACGGAAAAATTCATTGAAAATCATGTCCATCGGATGACGGTCAAAGACTATTCTGATGTTTCCCCTGATGAATTTGATGCAATCGTTGTCGGCAGTGACCAGATATGGAGACCGGAATATTTTATCGGAGACATCAGGGACGGCTATCTCGCATTTGCGCGAAATTGGAATTTGAAAAGAGTCTCATACGCGGCATCGTTCGGCAGTGATGAATGGGAATATCCGGAAGAAGTGACCAGGGATTGTGCTGCTCTGCTGAAAATGTTTGATGCCGTTTCTGTCCGGGAGTCAAGCGGAGTGACACTGTGCAAAAGGTATTTCGGAGTCGATGCTGTCCATGTGCTGGATCCGGTGATGCTGCTGGATGCTGAAGATTATCTTTCTCTGGTATCAGGCCTGGAGCAGTCACAGCAAGATGCTGAAAAAGTACGGGAACTGCCGCAGCAAGATACGGTAAAGACGCGGACTCCGTTTATGGCTTACTATATTCTTGATATGTCTGGGGAAACCGAACATTTCATGGAGAGGCAGTCGAAGTCTGCGGGATTGTATGCGGTCAATGTAAACTCCAGATACGAAGATCCGCAGGCTCCGGTTGAAGAACGGGTGCAGCCGCCGGTGGAAAGCTGGCTCAAGGCGTTGTCACAGGCAGAATATATTGTCACCGATTCATTTCATGCCTGTGTCTTTTCCATCCTTTTCAGAAAGCCGTTCGCCGTCGTGAAAAATGTTTCAAGAGGAGCAGCCCGCATACTTTCTCTTCTGGAGATGTTCGGACTTCAGGACAGGCTTGTATCCTTGGACAAGGACAAGCTCCCGTCCACAGAGATTGACTATGGACGGGTGTATGCACGGCTTGCCGAATTAAGGCAGATGTCAATGGATTTTCTGCGGAAAAATCTATTTGAGCATTGATTTCAGTTTTGAGGCTGTACCTTCGCCGAATGTCGAGTCCAGAACCTTTTTCATTGTACCTTTGAGGCCGTTTCCCTTAGGGTGCTCGAGGTTATTGATGATTTTCAGCGCAGAACTTTCGCTGTCGGTGTCTGTGAATACTTCAAACAAGATGGGCTTGGCGGATAACCTTGGGTCAGTGAATGTCTTGGCGGCTTCTGCGAATGACACCTTGTCCTTGGCGCACAGGTATTCGAATCCGAGGTCCTCTGCATAGTGCCGGACAAGGGAGGCGGACTTGTTTCCGAAATGTCCTGCTGCGGCGATATATTTGTCTGCTGCTTCACCGAACATTGCCCCGAAGTGGTTGTAGTTTCTGAATTCGACGCCTCTGCCATTGTTGATGAGCATGAGCCTTACATTGTTGCGGATGTGGCGGTTGCCGAGGACATTCATGTCGTAGAAGAATGCAAGGTCACCGAGAATCCCGAAATAAAGTTTGTCCGGATATGCGAGCGATGCCCCGATGAGGGTGGACATGTCCCCGTCAATGCCGAACCCCCCGACATTAGAATAGGACAGGACAGAAGAAGGGATTTCAAAGAAATTCCATGACCTGATGGTATTGAGTATCCCGAGATGCAGGACAGAGCTTTCCGGCAGCATACGAGACAAGGTCTTTGCTATCCAGATATTGGAAAACGGGATGTCCTCAGGGACAGCGGACTGGAGCCTGTCAAAAATTGACCTGCACTCGTCAATGTATGATGTCTGTACCTTGTCATGACCCGGCTTCGCATAATGCTGGAAGAACTGGCTTTCCTTCATCTTGAATACGGCCGTGAGCTTGCCGAACGTGTCCTTGAGTTCTCCGTCCGGACTAACTCTCCATACCTCCCTGGCCCGTAGCAGGCCGCTGCCAGGATAGTCTCCCGAGACTTCGCCGATGTGGATGAGGAGGTCGACATCTGAAATATGATAATGTCTCGGCTGGGAGCCTATGAGGGCTGACAATATGCGGAATCGGCCCTTGTAGTTGCTCGTATGGTCGCAGAAGACGGCGCTGTCGTATTGTCCGCAGAATCTGTCGATGGCCTCGGTCTCGGCATCAGTCCATTTCCTGTGCGAGCCGACGAAGATGGCAATCCTGCCGTCGGGAAGAGGAGGGAAGCGGTCATCTATAGAGAATCTTCTTATGACCCTTGCCTGAGGAAGTTCCTGTTGGCTGAAATCCGGGCAATAGGTGGTTTCCATATTCAGATGTACCGGGCCTCCGCCGTCAGCAGTCAGAGCAATCATCGCCCTGTTTATCTTGATGATGCAGTCTTTCTCTTCATCTCCGTTATGGATTGTCTCCATCAGCCAGCTCCCTCTGCAGATGTCATTGGGGACAGAGCTGCGGTCAATTACCTGAGGGACAAGGTGTCCTATTCTTTTGACTGTCTGTGTGGCCGTGATGGCGATTACCGGCAGCTTGCGGTAATACGCCTCGGTGAGTCCAGGCATGTAGTTCCTGGATGCCGTGGCCCCTGTACATGACAGCACGACTGGTTCTCCCGATTCTTCGGCGAGGCCGCAGGCAAGATAGGCTGCAGATCTCTCATCTACGCATGAGTACATTTCAAAATATGGGTCGTTCTGCATGCTGGCCACCATTGTCACATTGGTTGTGCCGGGCGATGCGACGACTTTTCTGATATTATATTCCTTAAGCATCCGCAGTATAATCTGCGCGTTCCGTTCTACTGTATAATGTATCTCCATTTGTTGTATTTATATCAGTGATTCTCCGCTTATCTCCAATAAGAATTTATTGACTTCCCCTCATTGCATACCAGAATCTGGCCGGAAAGACATTTTGAGGCATCAGACAGCATGAATGATGCGACTTCGGCGACTTCTTCAGGAAGATAGACTCTGCCGGTGATGTTGTAGTCGCAGTACAGGTTCCCTTCCGGGCTGTATCCGGTCATTTCCGAGGCCGTGACTCCCGGTGCAATGGCATTTACCCTGATTCCTTCGCCTATCACACGGTTGGCAAGACCCTGGACCAGACTGTTGACTGCTGCCTTGGTCAGTCCGTAAGGAATGTCATCGGCATATATTCCCCGTTCACTTGAGATGAAAAGTATATTGCCGTTCTTCATCTCGTGCGATTCATAATAGCTGATGAATTTCTGTGCAAGGAAATATCCACCGCGGAGATTGGTCGCAATCTGGTCGTCGAATCCCTTGCCGGTCACATTCCGTATGTTTCCTTCATGCAAGGAAATCCCTGCATTGTTCACAAGGCAGTCGACTCCATTTAGAAGCGCTCCTGCTTTGGAAAAGAACTCGTCAAAATCCTCAGTCTTCCTTATGTCAAGAGTAAGATAAAGGCACTGGAGTTCTTCGGCAGTTTTCTTCAGTGTCTCTTCGTTTCTTCCCGTAATGAGCACCTGCGCCCCTTCCGCAATGAATTTTTTTGCCATCGCATAGCCAAGTCCGCGTCCACCTCCGGTGACTATGATTTTTTTCCCGGAAAGCTTGGAAGAGGGCTCCAACAGAGATATCGAGACCCTTACATCATTTTTAGGCTGGCCGTGGGCAATGTACTTTATCCCGCGTTTAATATATTTGATTAATGCCATTTCACCATTTCTTTTGATTTCAAAATTATGAAATTCTTTTCACTTTTGTCCAGTCCTATGACATAAATGACAGCTGCCGTATACAATATGGAGACAGCGGTGACGACAACCAGCCTGAGGAATGACATTTCCATCGATATATGTACCAGAAAAGGCACGACGGATGCCGCCAAAGTCACGGCTGCGATTGTCAGGATGATTTTTCTGATGAAATACCCTGCATCAAGACCTATAATCTGTCTGGCGAGGAATATTCTTACAAATACAAGTATCAGATAGACAATGATATAGATTATATATGCAGCCTCGGGAGGCATGTCAAGGAGAAAGCCGATGTATGTCAGCGGAAACACCCAGCATCCGACAAAAGTTACAATTATCTGATATTTCCTGATGTTGCCGGTGGCCATGATGGCTGTGTACATGCTGCTGCCCAAAATCATGACCAGGCTCGAAATGATGCTGAGCCTGGTGAAGGCCGCCGCATGTTCGGGAACATTGCCGAGCCAAATCTTCAGGACGGACTCTGTCTCAAGAAAAAGCGGGATGGCAATAAAAAGAAGCAGGTAGTATGAAAATTTGGTGCTCCTTCTTATCAGATTGTGCATATATCCGGTGTCTCCTGACGCGTATGCCTTGGTTATCTGCGGGTTGACGGCGGTCATGAAGTTAGTGCTAAACTGGCTGATGACTGACTCGACCTGTCTTGCGATTCCTCTCGCCGCATTTGTCGTCACGCCGAAGAATATGTTCATCAGGATATTGACTCCGTGGGTGTTGAGAATAAAGGCGGTGTTGCCGAAGAAATTCCATCCTGCAAATGAAAACATGCTCTTGAATATCTCCTTGTCAATGGAGGGCGAATATTTTCGGCATTCCTCGAATTTCCTCTTGCAATAGATGCCGGAAATCAGGCGCACTGCCAGCGATACTGTTACCATCAGAAGGCTGTAGAAGACGAGAACATCAAACGGAGAATGCTT
Source organism: uncultured Bacteroidales bacterium (assembly GCA_949286415.1). Lineage (GTDB taxonomy): Bacteria > Bacteroidota > Bacteroidia > Bacteroidales > UBA932 > Cryptobacteroides. Next base: position 5,246 of record CASEBV010000020.1, on the reverse strand, counting down.
CAGGAGGAAAGCAATTGCAAGCTTGCATATCGCCTCAAAGATGCTGATATAGGCAAATACGGACATCTTTTCATGGGCAACTATAGCCGCATTGAAAGGAGTGTTGAGAAGGCCGAGCACAAAAGCCAGTATGGAGAACTGGTACACCCATCCGGCGGCATTGAGCCGCTCAGGCGGAATATTGAGCCGGCCGTTGACAAACCACAGTCCGGCCGTTTCCAGTATCAGAATGATTGCCGCTGACATTATGACCTGTATCGACACTGCCGAAGAAAAGATTTTCCTGAGTTCCGGCATGTCACCCTTGCCGAGTCCGTATGTCATGAATCTGCTGACGGCAGATGACAATGAGCCTGTGAGGAACGTGGTCATGGACACGAAGCCCGCAACCACATTCTGGATGCCGTAGTTCTCGACTCCGAGAGCTCCGAGCACTACTCTGGAGGTGTACAGGCTCACGAGCATGAGAACGAACATCCTGAAATAAAGCACCAGGGTGTTCTTGGCTATGCGTCTGCTATTTGAAGCTGCGTCCGTCATCTTCTTTCTGACACTCCCTTCAGATACCACCGGTAGAGACGGTGAATGCCTTCGTCAATTTCAATCTTGTGATGCCATCCGAGATTGTGCAGTCTGGTGACATCCGTAAGCTTGCGCAAGGTGCCGTCAGGCTTTGATGCATCCCACCGGAGTTCTCCGGTATAGCCGGTCTCAAGCATGACTTTCTCAGCCACTTCCCTGATGCTGATTTCCTTGCCGGTGCCCACATTGATATGGCAGTTGCGTATCTCGGTGATGCCGTCGGCATTCATCTTCGCTTTCCCGTCCGCATCCGTTGTACATAGTGAGGATATGTCCTTGAAATCCACATTCAGCAGAACATGCACTGATGCGTCTGCCATTTCCTCGCTCCAGAGGAACTCTCTCATCGGTTTTCCGGTCCCCCATAGCGTTACGGCATCAGGAGTGATGCCATAATGGGCGAGGACGGCAAGGATGTCTTCCTCAGATGAAGCCCCGTCGGCCACACATCCATTCCCCGCCCTATACGCCGGAATGCTGACCGGCCTAAGTGTCAGGTCCTTTCTTACCGCATCCCAATCTTTCTCCCTGAGGCACTTGGCCAGATGAATCTTGCGGATCATTGCGGGTAGGACATGGCTGTTCTCAAGATGAAAATTGTCATTCGGACCATACAGATTGGTAGGCATCACTGCAATATAATTGGTGCCATACTGGATGTTGAAGCTTTCGCACATCTTCAGTCCGGCAATCTTGGCGATGGCGTAAGGCTCATTTGTGTATTCAAGCGGAGAGGTGAGCAGACAATCTTCTCTCATAGGCTGCGGCGCCTCTCTCGGATAGATGCAGGTGGAGCCGAGGAAAAGCAGCTTCCTGACCCCGTGTCGGAAACTTTCCCCGATGATATTCTGCTGTATCTGCAGGTTCTGCCATATGAAGTCGGCACGATACTGCAGGTTGGCCATTATTCCTCCCACATGCGCTGCCGCAAGCACAACTGCATCAGGCTTTTCCCGGTCAAAAAATTCTCTTACGGCCACCCCGTCAAGCAAGTCCAGGTCCTTGTGGCTGCGGCCGACAAGATTGGTGAAGCCTCTCTGCAGGAGATTGTTCCAGATGGCCGACCCGACGAGTCCGCGATGTCCTGCGATGTATATCTTAGAGTTTTTGTCCATTGGGCAGGTTTTCTGCATTTTGTTTCAAATCTTTATTCTTCAACTATTTGACGATGCCTTTTTCCAGATATTCGGCGAGATTTGTCCTGATGTGCTCTCCGGCTTTTTCGACGGCAACCTTCGCCATATCAGAGTCTACCATGATTTTGACAAGCTGTTCGAATGAGGTCTTCTCCGGATTCCAGCCAAGTTCTGCCCGGGCTTTTGTCGGGTCTCCCCACAGATTGACCACATCAGTGGGCCTGTAGAAGTCGGAGGAGACTTCTACAAGAGTCTTCCCGACGAGATTTTCCGGACCAGCTATGCATATTCCCTTTTCGTCAGCGCCTTCGCCTCTGAATTGCAGCTCAATGCCCACATGCCTGAAAGCAAGGTAGCAGAATTCCCGGACTGAATGCTGGACCCCGGTGGCAATGACGAAGTCTTCAGGAGTCTTGTGCTGCAGGATGAGCCACATGCATTCCACATAATCCTTGGCATATCCCCAGTCCCTGAGTGATGAAAGGTTGCCGAGCAGGAGCCTGTCCTGTTTCCCCTGGGCGATGCGCGCAGCGGCAAGGGTAATTTTTCTTGTGACGAAAGTCTCGCCACGGCGCTCGCTCTCATGATTGAACAGGATGCCGGAACAACAGAACATATTGTATGCCTCCCTGTATTCCTTCACAATCCAGTAGCCATATAGCTTGGCCACGGCATACGGGCTGTAAGGATGGAAAGGGGTGTTTTCATTCTGGGGGACTTCCTCTACTTTCCCGTAGAGCTCGGAAGTAGATGCCTGATAGATACGGCATGTCTGGGCAAGCCCGCAGAGCCGCACTGCCTCAAGCACCCTGAGCACGCCTGTCGCATCCACATCTGCAGTGTATTCCGGAGAGTCGAAGCTTACCTGTACATGGCTCTGTGCGGCGAGGTTATAGATTTCGTCCGGGCGCACTTTGCTCACTACCTGCATGATGCTCATGGAGTCGCCGAGGTCAGCGTAGTGCAGATGGAAGTGCGGCTTGCCCTCAAGATGTGCGATTCTCTCGCGGTAGTCCACAGACGAGCGCCTGATGGTTCCGTGCACGTCATATCCTTTCTCAAGGAGAAGTTCTGCAAGAAAAGACCCGTCCTGTCCGGTGATACCGGTAATTAATGCAGTTTTCATAGTCTATGGTTTCTGTATTTGTTTCTGAGTATATCCCATTGCCCTGTATGTGATGCTGCCTATCCATTCGCTGATGAGGCTTTCCCATTTTATAATGGTCTCCCATGTCGGATACAGTGACCGGAAAGTAAAATCACAGTTTCCTGTCCTGCTGATTCCCGTCGAGTACCAGTCCGGTTCAAGTCCGCACTTCCTGAAGCATCCGAGGCTTCTTTTCATGTGGGAGGCTGAAGTAATCAACAGACAGCTGTCTGCCGGAATATTCATCTCCTTGAGGAGCCCTGTGGTAAGAACGGCATTCTCACGGGTATTTCTGGCTTTCTGCTCCAGAACAAATACCGAATCTGCCACACCGAATCCGTTCATATAGTCAAGAAACAGCCTCGCGTCAGACTTCCCGTTGCGCTTTATGTCCGATGTGGCATCTCCTGTTACCAGTATTCTGTCAACTTTTCCGGTCTTGTAGAGCCTGACTGCATCCCAGATTCTGGCAGAATTCTGATTCCCGCGGAACTGTCCAGTCTCCTGATTCATGTCCCCGAATCCGCCAAGAACTATGGCCATCTCATAATGCGGCTTGCGCAGTTCTGCCTTCCCGTATTTATTCATGCACGCTCCGGCGGCAATCTCATACAGTGCGGGATTCCCGAAAAGCAGGAATATCAGCAGGGAAGTGCTCCAGCAACTAATTTTTACCGCCTTTTTCTTCCTGAACAGATATCCGGCGACAAGCAGGACAATAATCCAGCTTGCCGGAGAAATTACCAGAACTCTCAGAAATTTGGACAATTCGTAAAACATAATCTGTCAATCTCTGTCTGTATTATGCAATGTGCTTCCTGTGCAGATGCCTGTATGCAGCGGAATAGGCGCCTACAATGACAAAGCATCCGAGCGGAATCAGAAATCCTGCAGCCATGTCATTCTCTCCGGCAAGTCCCATGAGAACAGGAGCAATGGCACCCCCGACAATAGACATTATAAGAAATGAGGACGCCGTCTTGGTGCCTTCTCCCCTTATGTCTGTGAGCGCCATTGAAAAAATGGTCGGAAACATCACACTTTCAAAAAGGTATGTAAGGCAGAGTGCCGCGATGCCGGCATATCCGCTGCAGAATATGGTGGCTGCCATGCATACGAGGGCTCCGGCCGAGCATACGAGCATCATGCTTCGCGGGGATATCCTGTCCATTGCCGCACTTCCGATGAGCCTGCCTGCCATGAACAGCCCCATCCCTCCGAATGACAGCATCAGGGCTGCCGTCTGAGGTGAAATCCCGGCTCCGCTTTCAGTCACATAGTTGATGAAGAAAGAGTTGATTCCGGTCTGTGCCGCCACATAGAAGAACAGCGCCGGTACACCATAACGGAAGGTCGGCACAGACCAGATGCTTCCGGCTCTTCCTTTGGCGGAGGCCGCGTCATTCGCAGCGGCTGCGGCAGCGTCATTGCCGGAGTCTGCGCCGCCGTCATTGTCCGCCTCACTCGTATCCGGCAGCCGGAGTCTTGAAAATACCAGGCCCAGCACAAGCACAACCATGCCTATGACAGCGTAGGGGAGAGATATGTCACTGCTGTCCCCAAGGATGAGCAGCCCTCCCACGAGCGGCCCCGCAATCCATCCGAGTCCGTTGAGTGACTGCGCCAGATTGAGCCTCCGTGCCGCCGACCTTTTTTCCCCGAGCACGGTAACATACGGATTGGCAGAAGTCTCAAGGCAAGTGAGCCCGCATCCGATGACAAAAAGGCACAGCAGGAAGAACGGAAACGACATCATTCTTCCTCCAGGAATGAACATCAGGGCTCCGACGCCATACAGCACCAGTCCCAGCACAATCCCGGCCCTGTATCCCCAGCGCCTGATGATACTGCCGGCCGGAAGCGCCATCAGAAAATATCCTCCATACACAGTCGCCTGCACCAGCCCGCTTCTCGCCTTGGAAATGACCAGTACATCCTGAAAATGCTTGTTCAGCACATCCAGAATACTGTGGGCGAAACCCCACAGAAAGAAAAGGCTCGCTATCAGGATGAACGGTCCCAGAAAACTCCTCCCTGTCCCGTCCCGTACTATACTGTTTTTCATACGACTGCGAATTTACCAATAATTTTCCTAATTCCATGTTCAACTAAAATATTAATGCTTACCCGCCGCCTTGCTCAAAATGCCAATAGTCGCGAAAATCCCGCAAGTCACGCCCGCTGGAGCCCTAAAAATACTCTCCAACGGGCGAGCTGCATCACTGCAGATGTCCTGTCTCCGGATTTTCCCCAATGGCGCGCATTAGGGAAAAGAAAGAGATAAATTACCAGCATCAATGAAGAGATACAGCATAGCAGTGGCAGGGACGGGATATGTCGGACTGTCCCTGGCGACGCTACTTTCGCAGCACAACCATGTA
>CASEBV010000019.1 GCA_949286415.1 uncultured Bacteroidales bacterium | reverse complement strand
TGTTGGCATATACAATGCTGTCAATCTGACTGATATGGTCAACATAAGAAATATTTTCATTCTTCGCTTTGCAGGATACCGCTGCTGCAAGGATTGTCAGGATTAGCAATTTTTTCATAAGCGTAAACAAAAAAATATTATCCTACCATTAGTCAAGCATTTAGCAAATATAGTGGTTTTGATCGAACAGCAAAATAATCTCTAGGTTCTCAGGTATTTCCCGGACCTTCAATAAACTAATTTATTTATACAATCATTATATGGATTTATGTCAATATTTAGCCTCAATCCTCTCAGTTCAGCAATCTTGAATATATATGAAATGAAGCAGTCATCATGAACCTGCCATGAGTATATAGTGGTCGCACCGAGATTCAGGTCACGGCAAAGGTCGGTCTTGTTGATACGATACTGATTGAGAGCTATGGTAAGGAAATCCAGATTCTTAGGCGTTTCCGGAGAATACAGCTTTGATGTCACCTTCACATTTGGGTTTGTCTCCTCTTTCATATCTGTCAGGCTGAACCGAATCTCGTAACCGAGCACATCAAACAGCCTGTATATGTTGGACATCTTCACGTCATCCTTCTTGAACCAGTAGTACACAGACTGCCTTGAAAGCCCCATCCTGGCAGCCAGATCGCCGACGGTCAGATTCATTTCTGCCGCAAAATCATACAGAAACTTCAGATTCTTCAGCGGATAGGAACCGCTGCGGACATTCCTTGCTTTTTTGTTCTCCATCACTCCGATGCTTATTAAGGCAAGTCAATATTTTGAAATAACATCATTTTCTATTAACTTTACCTCTGTTTTTATTAACATTTGCGATGATTCTCAGATGAATCTTCACAAAGATAACCTTTTGATGAGTTTTTACAAACATTTGATTTTACTTTACAATACATCAATAATGTCTGCATTTACAGAAGAAGAGAAGAGGATACTGCTTCAGACCCCCATAGAACTTATACTGTCCCATTTTGGCAAGGCCACTGAGCACAGACGAGGGAACATGTTCTACTCCCCTTTCCGGGACGAGTGCACTTTTATTGTATCAGTGAGGAAAGGCTTTGTCGCCTTATCCCAATACAGCCATCCGAAGGAAAATCAGACAGAATAGTCACATACACAAAAAAGAAGAGCTGCGTAAACAACTCTTCTTCATTCATTTATATGTCGATGTATGATTTTCTACGACATCGAGAACCTACCAGTTCAGAATCTTGGCGAAATCGTAGAATTCAGGATTGTCCACATACTCGCGGGCTGCCTCATAGTCCTCAGGAGTGATGTAGTGGGCGATGTACTTGTAATAGTTCTGTGCCGTACCTGAATTGATGTCAACGACTCTCGGAGGTATCTTGCCTGTGTTTGGATCCTGGAGATCCGCAAGATACAGAGGTGAGACATTTCCGTATGCGTCAACATAGACCATACAGCCGGTCTTGCCCTCGCTGAAGAGCTGGTATACACCCATTGCGAGCTCGGTGCAGTATGTCAGGTCGTAAGCTACCGGATCCTGGCAGCGCACGTCATAGCCGATTTCCACAGGGCGGCTCTTTACTTTTACGCCGAGTTTCTTGAACTCTATCTCAAGAAGGTCATTGAAAAGCACTGCCTTGGAAATCTTGCCGAGCTCCGGATGTCCGTGTTCGTCGTATGTGAAGTGGATTCCGGCTGCGGCAGCTTCCTTTGCGACCTCCTCATTGTGGAAGAGACCTTCGGCGGCTACGATTGTACCATAGTTGACACCCATGATTTTTCTCTTGAGGATAGCAGAGACAGAGAGTCTGATGATTTTCTCGAGAGTCATCTGGGTCTTGTTGAACATCTCCGGGATGATGGTCATCGGGCAGTGGGTTGCCTCTCCGATTCCGAGGGCAAGGCTTCCGCAGGTACGGCCCATTGCCGAGATGATGAGCCAGTTGCCGGAAGTCCGGGCGTCCTCATAGATAGTCCTTGCAAGGTGGGCGCCTTCGTTCTTCGCTGAATTGTATCCGAAAGTCGGGGTATTGTTCGGAAGAGGAAGGTCGTTGTCTATGGTCTTCGGGCAGTGGATGTTGGCAATAGGATAGTTCTTTGCCTCAAGGAACTTGGAAATCCTGTTGGCAGTGGATGCCGTGTCGTCACCTCCGATTGTCACGAGGAGCTTTATGTTGTTGTCCCTGAAGAGGTCGAGGTTGAAGTTCTCCTCGAAATCCTTGTCAGTCGGCTTGAAGCGGCTCATCTCAAGATAGGATCCGCCTCTGTTGAAATATCGGTCAGCCTTGAAGAAATCCAGGTCTTCTGTACGGGCGTTCTTGCTGAACAGTCCGGAATATCCTCCGTGAAGTCCGATCACCCTGTAGCCTTTTGTGAGGAAAGTCTTGGCCACACTCATTGAAACTGAATTCATTCCCGGGGCTGGTCCGCCGCCGCAAAGGATTATTACTGCATCTTTCATGTCAAATGTGATTAAAAGTTTTTCGGGCGCAAATTTATCTATTTTCATGATATTATGGACATGTTTAAAAGAAAAAATCGTTATTTTTGTAAATTGTATGTCAAATTTTGACGGACAGTAAAATTTCAGAAGGAAAGTTCAGGAGAGAATTATGACCGCCCCGGCATCGATGACAAAAGAGCAGGCCAGCAGACGGGCCACAGAGCTCAGGAAACTGATTGAGGAGAATAGCAGGCTTTATTATGTCGAAAATTCTCCGCAGATCAGCGACTATGATTTTGACATGCTCATGAATGAGCTGACAGCCATAGAAAACGAGTATCCGGAGCTGGTGACGCCGGACTCCCCCACCATGAAGGTCGGCAGCGATCTCCGCAATCCCGGCTCCATGGGAGACAAAGGCTCGGGAGGTGACAAGGAATTTGCACAATACCCTCATAAATACCCGATGCTCTCCCTCGGAAACACCTACGACATATCCGAGATTGAAGCCTTCGTCAGGCGTGCCGAAAGGACAGCCGGTGCCGGATTCACATTTTCATGCGAGCTCAAGTTCGACGGCACGGCCATCTGTCTTACCTACATTGGAGGGAAGCTTGTCCGGGCCTTGACAAGAGGCGACGGGGTCATCGGAGACGATGTCATAGAGAATGTGAGACGGATAAGCAATATCCCCGGACATCTCAAAGGCAGCGGATGGCCTGAGGAATTTGAAATCAGAGGTGAAATATACATGCCCTACGCGGCATTCGACAGGCTGAATGAGGAACGGGTGCAGGATGAGGACCCGCCGTTTGCCAACCCGAGAAATGCAGCTTCTGGTTCCCTGAAGCTCATCAATCCTGATGAGGTGGCGCACAGGGGACTTGAATGCACATTATATCATATCTTGGGAGAAAATCTGCCTTTCCGCACGCATGCCCAGGCTCTTGACGCAGCCGCATCTTGGGGACTCCCTGTCTCCGACAAACGCCGGATCTGCCGGAATATCAAGGAAATCGAGGAGTATATCGGCTACTGGGACACTGAACGGAAATTTCTTCCGTTTGCCACTGACGGCATTGTGATAAAAGTCAATGAGCTGGACTTCCAGAAGACTCTCGGGTATACCTCCAAGTTCCCGAGATGGGCGGTTGCCTATAAATTCAAGGCAGAGCAGGCTCTTACTGAAGTCCTTTCCATCGATTATCAGGTGGGACGCACAGGTGCCGTGACCCCGGTAGCCAATCTGGAGCCCGTGCAGCTCGCCGGCACTGTCGTAAAAAGGGCCACACTTCACAATCTTGACCAGATGCGTCTGCTTGACATACGCATCGGAGACCATGTATATGTTGAAAAAGGCGGAGAAATCATACCCAAGATAACCGGAGTCGAGCTTTCGATGAGGAGCGGGAGTGAAGTCCTTCCTGTCTTCCCTGAGAAATGTCCGGACTGCGGTACGCCTCTTGTCAGGGACGAGGGTGAAGCCAAGTTCTTCTGTCCCAACATATCCGGATGCCCGACACAGATAAAGGGAAAGATATTGCATTTCATCAGCCGCAAGGCCATGAATGTGCTTGCAGGAGATGCCACTGTAGACCAGTTGTATGACCTCGGGCTGACAAAGTCTCCGGCTGACCTTTACGATCTCAGGAAGGAGGACCTGCTCAGGCTGGAAGGATGGAAGGACCGGTCGGCCGAGCGTTTTCTGAGAAGTCTTGCCGCATCTCGTGAAGTGACATTCGACCATGTGCTTTATGCACTGGGCATAAGGTATGTCGGCGAATCCACGGCAAGGGAGCTGGCAATGCATTTCAAGAATATTGATGCCCTCATGGCAGCTTCACGCGATGCCCTCATGCAGGTCGAGGACATCGGGGATGTGATAGCCGACAGCATACTTGACTTCTTTGTCTCTGAGGCAAACCTCAGTCAGGTAGAAAGGCTGCGAAAGGCCGGACTCCAGTTCTCGATGCAGGCTGAAGAAAAGCCCTCCTCAGACATTCTCAACGGGAAATCCATTGTCATTTCGGGAGTTTTCTCCATATCCAGGGATGAAATCAAGAAGCTCATTGCTGCCAACGGAGGCAAGAACAGCGGCTCGATAAGCGGAAAGACTGCATTCCTGCTCGCCGGAGAAAAGCCCGGACCTGAAAAGATGCAGAAGGCCGCAGATCTCGGCGTCAGGATAATCGGAGAAAATGAATTCATGGAAATGATTGCGCCTTCGGAGGAAAGGCCGTCATCACCTGAACAGCTTTCACTTTTTGATTGAAGATAATGCGGCCGGAAACCAAGACACCGGCCACAACAGGAACGGAGAATGGGAGCACTCAAACAAATATGGCATAGAATCAGGCATTTCCTCTCGGAAGAAATCTGGATACTCAATCCGGCAGAACTTTCAAGGGCAAAGGCAAGATTCATCAAGTACATAAAGGTGCTTATAATTACCATAAGGACATTCTCCGCCCAGAAAATCGGCTTCCAGGCCGTAGCGCTGAGCTTTTTCGGGACCATGTCGGTTGTCCCTTTCCTGGCCCTGACCTTTGTCGTCACCGGAGGTCTCGGACTGGAGGACAGGCTGCGGAGCCTTCTGTATGAGAATTTCAGCAGCTATCAGGAAATTATCAATATGATAATGGGATTTGCCGACAACATTATCAGCACGGCCATGTCCAGCGGAGTGGGACTCGTCAGTTCCCTGTTCTTTCTGTGGGTCGTGCTATGGATGATGATTTCTGTTGAAAGGGTATTCAACAATGTCTGGAAAGTACACAAGTCAAGGAATATCTTCAAGAGAATCTCCTTTTATGTCATTGTGCTTATAATGGCCCCGTTCGTGCTGATGCTTTTCTTCTCCGGCTCCATTTCCTATACCAATCTCTTCGACAGCATGGACTGGGGAATCCTGCAGCTCCATGAAGTCCGTTCGATTGTGGGCTGGCTGCTCTTCTATGTCATGGCAGTACTGGTTTTATCGGCGATGTACAAGTTCATACCCAACCATCAGGTCCGCTACAGCCATGCGCTGAAGGCTGCCTTAATATCCGCCTTTGCATTCACAGTGCTGCAATACCTGTATCTGGAGACACAGCTCTTTGTGACAAGACTCAATGCAGTATACGGAGCAATGGCGGCGATACCTCTGTTCATGTTCTGGCTCAATTTCGGATGGTTCATTATCCTGTTCGGGGCAGAACTTTCATATGCATTCCAGAATGTGGACGACTATAATATAGACAATTGAAAATTGCTGACATATGAGTATATCAGAATTTACACCCGCTGATTATGAAGTCATTGCCCGGAATTATGCTGACCTGAAGGAAGCCGCGAGAAAACGATGTGCCAACCAGACAGAGCTGGATGTGGTCCAAAAGGCGTTCGAGTTTGCGAATGAGGCCCACAAAGGTGTCAGGAGGCGTTCGGGCGAACCATACATCCTGCATCCGATTGCAGTGGCCAAAATTGTAGTCGGCAACATCGGACTCGGATACAAGTCGATTGCGGCCGCACTGCTTCATGATGTGGTGGAAGACACTGACTATACAGTCGATGACATCCGGAACCTTTTCGGGGACAAGATTGCATCTCTTGTCGACGGTCTCACGAAAATCAAGACAGTTCTGGACAATGAGGACAAGGCAAAGCAGAAGAGCATGCAGGCAGAGAATTTCAAGAGGATTCTCCTTACCCTCAATGATGATGTCCGCGTGGTCCTCATCAAGCTCGCTGACAGGCTTCACAACTGCCGCACAATCGAGTTCATGCCGGAGTACAAGAGGGAAAAGATTCTCAGCGAGACCATGTTCATATTCATCCCGCTCGCCCACAGACTGGGACTCTATGAAGTCAAGTCAGAGATGGAGGATATCTGGCTCAGATACAAGGAGCCAGAAGTTTTCAACGAAATAACGGAAAAGATAAACAGGAACATCATCGACAAGGAAAAGGAGATAGATGCGTTCATAATTCCGATAAGCAATGCACTGAAGACTGCAGGATTCAATTTTGAAATCAAGAAAAGAGTCAAGACCCCGTATTCCATCTGGCACAAGATGGTGACGAAGAATATAACCTTTGACCAGATTTATGACCTTTATGCCGTAAGAATCATATTTACACCGGATTCCGATGCAAAAGAAAGCGAACGCGACCAGTGCTACCATGTGTTTTCAATCATCACCGGGATATACAAATACAAGAGCGACAGGGTCAGGGACTGGGTCAAGCATCCCAAGAGCAACGGATATGAGGCCCTGCATTGTACTGTCATGAGCCATTCCGGCATCTGGGTGGAGGTCCAGATCCGCACCAGAAGGATGAATGACATCGCCGAAAAGGGAATCGCCGCCCACTGGGCCTACAAGAAAGACGGCTTTGTGAGCGAGAATGACAGCGAGATGGACAAATGGATCAGCAAAGTCAAGGAAATTCTCGTTGACCCTGATGTCAATGCCCTTGACCTGCTTGACATGATTCATAATGACCTCACTTCTTCAGACATATTCGTGTTTACGCCCAAGGGCGAACAGAAAAGCATCCAGAAAGGAGCCACAGCCCTTGACTTCGCCTATATGATCCATACGGAAGTCGGAAACAGGGCCATTGCCGCCAAAGTTAACATGAGGCTTGTGCCCCTTACATACGAGCTTCGTACCGGTGATCAGGTGGAAATCATTACTGCAGAGAATGAAAAGCCAAAGCGCGAATGGCTGCAGTTCCTCCGGACAAGAAAAGCCAGGGGCCTGGTCATGGACTATTTCAAGGGGGAAAGGCAGGAAAGCATCAAAGTCGGCAAGAAAATTGTTGAAGAGCAGCTCGCCTCAATCGGATTCCGGCTTGACGACAAGACCATAGCCGCGATGATAGACGGGTATGAGATATTTGAAGGTGATGCTGACGAGTTGTTTTTCCGCGTCGGACTCGGCGTCCTCAAGCTCAATAACCTTGAGGAAATCGTCAGATCTTCCGGAGAAGCCAGGTCTGACAAATCAAGGCCTTGGAATTTCAACTGGTTCAAGGGCAAGGACAAAGGGAAGGAGAAGACTGAAAACTATGTCATCGGTTCTGAGGATTCCAAATTCAACTATGTCATTGCGGACTGCTGCAAGCCAATACCCGGAGACAGTGTCGTGGGGTTCATGTCATCTGACGGGACAGTCACGGTGCACAAGAAAAGCTGCCCTGTTGCAAACGGAATCGCAGCCAAGCACGGAGACAGGATTGTGGTGCCGGAATGGAAGGGAATTGTGCCGGACAGGTCATTCCTCGTAAGGCTGTCACTCAAAGGATTTGACAGAATGGGCATCATCAATGAGATTTCACGGTATATTTCGCTTGTCATGAGTGTGAACATCAGAAAATTCTATCTGAGCACCGAAGGCGGGGTATTCGAAGGATATATTGACCTTTATGTTCATGACAAGGAAGACCTTGAGAAACTTACGAAGAAGCTGAACAAGATTGAAGGCATACAGAGCGTCGTCAGGTCTGACCTCTGACATGGTGATGTCCTGAAAATTAATGACAGGTACTCCGATATACGAACTCAAAAGAATGAAATGAAAAAATTTTTCGACAAATATTTTCCGCTGCTGCCCGTTTCCCTCGTTCTGGGGACGGTGCTTTTCTCGCATTCATGCGCCAATACCACAACTCCCCCGAGCGGAGGTCCGAAAGACACCATTCCGCCTGTCCTGGTTGAATTGTATCCGTATCCGGGTGCGACGCATGTGCCTGTACACAAGACCCAGCTGATGTTCAAGTTCAATGAATTTGTCACAGTGAAGGATCAGCAGAGCATCTTTCTCTCCCCTCCTATGGAGAAAAGACCCAAATTCAGGCTCAAGGGAAAGGCTGTCATCGTCTCATTTGAGAATGACCTTGACTCAAACAAGACATATACCCTTGATGTGACCAACGCCATAGCTGACAATAATGAGGGCAATATGTTCCCGGGCTACACTCTCGCGTTTTCTACCGGGCATGATCTTGACTCAATGATGATAACCGGCACGGTTCAGGACTGCAACACCCTGATGCCGCTCAAAGGAGTCACCGTCATGCTCTATAAGGACCATGCGGATTCGGCCGTCTTCAAGCACAGGCCGGATGCTGCCGGCAAAACTGATGACTGGGGCTTCTTCTGCCTGCGCAATATCCAGGATACTGTCTACAGGCTATATGCCGTCAAGGACGACAACAACGACAACATGTATCAGGCTGAAAACAACGAGCTCATAGCCTTCTGGGACACTCTGATAAGGCCTGCCACTGTTGTAAACGACTCCCTTCCGGAAGTAATGAAATATCTGATGACCGATACTCTGGCATGTCTGGCAAGAAAGTCGGAATACGAACTCAACATGTTCAGGGAAACCCCATCCAAACAGATGATAGTCAATAAGGAACGTCTGGGAGAAAGAACTGCCTACATAACATTCATGGCTCCATATGCCCAGATTGATTCAATCTGGATAAAGGGGGTCCCGCATGAGAAGCTGATAACGCAGTTCAATCTTGAACGCGACAGCCTGGAGATCTGGGTAAATGATCCGAAGAAGCAGCCCGATACTCTCTTCCTCTATGTGGACTATATGAAGACAGATACGCTCGGAGCCCTCGTCCCTTTCACGGAAGAGGTAAAACTTGCTAAGCCGAGGCAATTCGGTGCGGCAAAGAGTTCATCCAGGGACATAAAGAAAGAGGATACCACGGCAGTATTCACCGTCACTGCCGAGCCGGAGACCATTGAGCAGTACGGCTATGTCTTTGAATTCAAATATCCGCTGGTCCAGTCTGCATTCGATTCACTTGAATTCCGCTCCGTGAATCCGAGGCAGCAGGAAGCAACCGAGAAGTATACATATCAGCAGGACTCGCTGAACCTCAGGAAATATATTGTCAAGCCTGTTTCAAAGCTTTTGCCGGGATATGAATATTTTCTCAAGGTGCCGCACAGGAAATTCGTGGACATCAACGGATTCTACAATGACAGCCTGGAAGTGAAAGTATCTCTGCCGAATGACGACAAGTTGAGCTCGATGTCCGTGATTCTGAAAGATGTACACAACAAGTATATCATAGACCTTCTCAATGAAAAGAGGGACAAGATCATACGCTCTTATACCGTTGAACAGGATGCCACATTGCTTTTCCCATATATTACGGCAGGCAAGTATTCGCTGAGAATCACTGAGGACCTGAACCGCAACGGGCTTGTCGACACCGGTAATCTGCTTGAGCACAAGCAGCCGGAAAAGGTCAAATTCTTCAAGCTCCAGGACGGGACATTCCTTATCGATATTCCTGAGATGACGGAACTTGAGCAGACAATAGATGTCGGGGAGATGTTCAGATAACCTTCTGTACACGCGGCATTTATAATTTCCGAAAACGAAACAGAACTGTTTAATGAAGAAATATATAGCATCAATAATTGTGCTTGGCGCCTTGCTGTCATGGAGCAATTCCGCAGCCGGAAAATCCCCGGTGTTTTCTGCGGACAGTCTCCGTACCGGGACAATGAATCTTGACATTTCCCTGACAGATACCGCAGCACTTGCATTACTGGATACGATAGATGTCAAGAAAAAGAATATCATCAACGACTATTCCATGATAGGTGTCCAATATGGAATGGCCCTGAGTCAGGTGATGTGGAATCCCTCTATGCGCCAGGGATTCCTGTTCGTCCCGTATAATATCGGCTTCATGTATACCAGATACGGAAAAATGTTCGGATACATGCCGTATTTCGGCTTTCAGGCGGGTGTCATCCTGACGAGGGAAGGCTATAAGTTCAAGGCTGACGACGAGGGGTATATACCGAATGTCCAGGGCGCAACCCAGGCCGTCATGGATGTGGTGGAAGTGCCGGTCATGGCTCACTGCCATTTCGATTTCTGGAAGATGAAACTGATGGCCAACATCGGTTTCTTTGCCGGATACAGGCTGAGCATACACAGGACCGGAGAAAGCGTTGCCCCGGAAATAGCTGATGCATTCATGGACACTGACAGGAGATTTGACTACGGCATAAAGGGCGGCCTGGGATTCGGATTTGTCTTTGACCCGGTCGAAATCCATTTTATGGCAATGTACAAGTATTCGATGGGAACATTATATGACCCTGACTATTACAGCCGGTATTACTACAGATATGCATACCCGTCGAATATAGTTTTTTCCCTGGGGTTGCATTTCCAGCTTACCAGACGCACAGGGAAAACCACGCATCAGCTCAGACAGGAAGCAAGGGAGCAGGTCAGGCTGATGAATACAATCGAAAGAAACTCTCCCCAAATCAATACAGTTGACTGAAATGAAATATATTGAGGCCCAGGCCGGGAATGTCACGATTGGACATGGCCACCGGATAGTTGTCCAGACAATGTGCAATACGCACACGGCTGATATTGAAAAGACTCTGGCACAGTGCCGCCAGATGCATGAGGCCGGAGCGCAGATGATAAGGCTGACGGTGCCGGGCACAAAGGAAGTCGATGCCCTGAAGACAATCAGACAGATGCTCAGGAATGAGGGAATATTAACCCCGCTTGTCGCCGATGTGCATTTCTCTTCTGAAATAGCCATAGCCTGCGCTGAATTTGTGGAGAAAGTCAGGATAAATCCGGGCAATTTCCATAAAGACCACCGTCAGGCCTGTGCCCAGTTCTCGCGCCTTGTTCAAGTCTGCAAGAGAAACGGTACGGCACTCAGGATAGGGCTCAACCACGGGTCACTCGGAGAAAGAATAACCACATTGTACGGCAACACTCCCCTGGCAATGAAAGAGGCAGCCATGGAATGGCTCGGCCTGTGTGAAGAGAATGATTTCTGGAATGTTGTCGTTTCCCTCAAGGCCAGCAATACTCTTGTAATGGTAGAGGCATACAGACTGCTTTACGAGGCTATGGAAGAGAAAGGTATAGTCTTCCCGACGCATCTCGGAGTGACGGAAGCCGGCAACGGGGATTCAGGCAGAATCAAGTCTGCAGTCGGTATCTCAACCCTGCTGTCTGACGGCATGGGCGACACAATCAGAGTCTCATTGACGGAGGATCCGGTCAATGAAATCCCTGTGGCAAAACTGATTGCAGACAGATATGACACATTGAGACATTCTACCATGACCTCCCTGAAAGTAGAAGGAAAAAAAGCTGTGGCATCTTACCGTTCTCCGTCAAGAGAGGCGCTGATGGTGGACTTTGCCTGTGATTTCGGGAGGCGTCTTCTTGACAGGCAGATTGATGAGGTGGAGGTTTCCGGAGAATACTGCAGCGGAGGGGAATATGTATCCCTGGATGCCGGAGAAGCCGAATATCTTGCAGATGAACTCATGCAGGCAGCGCGCAGGCGCTTTTATAGACCGGAATACATTGCCTGTCCCGGATGCGGCCGCACCATGTACAGTCTTGAGCAGACTTTCAATGAAGTAAAACGCAGGACTGCGCACCTGAAAGGAATGGTCATCGCTGTCATGGGATGCGTCGTCAACGGTCCTGGAGAAATGGCTGATGCAGACTGGGGATATGTCGGCGAAGGCAACGGCAAGGTCTCGATATACAGAGGAAAGACCCCGGTCCTGAAGCATGTTTCAGAGACTGAAGCCATAGACAGACTTTTGGAACTTATAGACGCAGAAATGGAGAAAGAGGGAGAGGCAAAGGCTTAAGAGAAGGGCATCAGGCTTTCTCATTGCTTTCCTTAACCTCATTCATTTCATTGTCAGAATCCGGACGGGCCTTCTGTTTCCTCTTGACAATCACCTTGTCGATACGGGCACCGTCCATGTCGACTACTTCGAATGAGAAATCTTTCCATGTCGCCTTTTCTCCGGAGACAGGGACATGTTCAAGTTCATCAAGTATCAGACCTCCTACAGTGGTGTATTCCTGAGAATCAGCATCATCGTCATCTATGTCAAAATACATCCTGAAGTCATACATTGAGCATTGTCCGTCCACGAACCACCCGTCATTGTCCTGCCGTGCTATTATGTCCGGTTCTTTCTGGTGGTCATCATTGACCGTTCCCACCAATGCTTCCATTATGTCCTTGAGCGTAATGATGCCTGAACAGAATCCGAACTCATCGCAGACAAGCGCCCGGCTTATTCTCTTGAGCTTCATCTGCTCAAGTACGGCATATACGCTCATGTTCTCATGGAAATACACAGGCTCGTGAATCATTTCCTCAAGATTGAAGCTGTTCTTTCCTATATTGAGGACAAAGTCTTTCAGCGACAGTACGCCTATCACATGGTCAAGGTCTCCGTCCGTCACGGGGTAAGCTTCAAACAGATTCTCTTCTATCGTATTTCTGATTTCCGTCTCGCTCATGTCCTTGTCAAGCCATACTATGTCCCCGCGGAGAGTCATGATGGTATTTACCTTAAGGTCTCCGAGGGCAAAAACTCTCTCGACGATATCCTGTTCGACAGGAGAGACTTCACCCTCGTCCGTGCCTTCCTGGATTATTGACTTTATTTCCTCCTCGGTTACCTTTGATTCCTGCGACTTTATTCCAAGGACATTGATTACAAATGAAGTGCTCTTTGCAAGAATCCAGACAAACGGTGAGGCAAGGACGGAAATGATCTTCATTGGGCCGGACACGATTTTGGACACCCGCTCAGAGGCGCTCAGGGCGATTCTCTTTGGAACAAGTTCTCCGAAGACTATGCTCAGATAAGTTACGAGGATGACAATGATTCCCTGTGCCAGTGCGCCGGCAAGCCCCTTTGACATGCCTGCTTTGATCAGGACATCAGAAAAGGCATCAGCCACGGCCTTGCCCGAAAATATACCGGTGAGGATGCCTATGAGTGTGATGCCTATCTGAACGGCGGAGAGAAATTTGTCCGGGTCAGAAGCCAGGTTCAGTGCTGTCTTCGCGGCTCTGCTGCCTTTGTTGGCATCTGCCTGCAGATTGGATTTTCTTGCTGAAATCACCGCCATTTCCGACATGGCGAATATTCCGTTCAGGAGGATAAGTATTATGATTATGAAAATTTCGCTCATATTGCAAGGCCCTCCGGCCCATAAAATTATAATTCTGCTATAACTGATTCACAGGCTCTGACACTGTCTCCGACCTGAACTTTTATATCCGCGTCAAGCGGCAGGAACATGTCTACCCTCGATCCGAATTTGATTATACCGCATTGTTCTCCTTTGACACCTGTTTCCCCGACCTTGGCATAGGATACGATTCTTCTTGCAAAGGTACCGGCTATCTGCTTGAAGAAGATTTCGCCTTTCCCGTTTTTGATGGCGACCGAAGTGTGTTCATTCAGTTCTGACGCCTTCGGCATGAAGGCAAGGAAATATTTGCCCGGATGATATTTGTAATATGTCACCTCGCCGGAAATCGGCCAGAAGTTCACATGCACATTGAAGAAATCCATGTATACGGAGACCTGGATACATTCTCCGTGTATGAATTCATCTTCGTAGACTTTTTCCACAATGACGACCTCTCCGTCTGCGGCAGATGTCACGACATTTTCTCCTACCACCGTGCATCTGTTCGGGACCCGGAAGAAATAGAATACGAAACCCATGAAAAAAGCGGGAACTGCCGCAAGCGGATATGAGATGTAGGCACAGTCAATGAAATGGAGGGACAGGTATATGAGGATTGCGCAAAGCATCCATATACCCAAAATAGTCATGCGGCCATCTTTATGAACAGTCATTGTCTTCCGGCGTTTCATCCTGCAAATTTATATAAAATTTTCCAAACTCACAGAATATTAAGCACCACAAGGTAAATGACACCAGCCGGCAATGCCATCAGTGCGCTGTCGAAACGGTCCCAGATGCCGCCATGGCCAGGAATTGCAGTCCCGGAATCCTTGATGGCATAGTGTCTTTTCCATTGGGATTCGATGAGGTCTCCGTATACACCGGCAATATTCATCAGTGCTGCCATGATGATGCAATGGAAGATTGGATAATTGAATATTCCTGCATAATGCAGGGCCACCGCGACACCGATTGCCAGGAGAAAGCCGCCCCAGAAGCCTATCCAGGACTTTTTCGGAGACACTTCCGGGAATAGTTTTTTCCCGTACTTCTGTCCGAGAGTTATTCCGAGGAGATATGCCCCGACATCAGATGCCCAGATGATTCCGAAGAAGCACAGCAGCAATGTCCCGTCGTATTGTCCGTTGAACTTGAAAACCGCAAAATTGGTAAGGGTCATCGGGATGGCTATGTACAGCAATGCCGTATATATGAATGCGAATTTGCCGAAATCAGACTTGTCCTTGACATACAGGGAATTGACCATGATGATGAAAATGGGGATGAAAGCCAGCATCACCAGTCTTCCCGGCAGTTTGAACCCGGTGTACAGGAAGGTCAGGATGAACATAGTCACGGCTGCGAACATTGCGAGGTATTGGGAAAATCTGTATTCATTTCCCATAGTCATTCTGAAAAATTCAGCCATGATGCACAATGTGAGCACAATCATGAGGGCGGCAAAGAAGAATTTGCCGAGGAGCAGTGACGCAACTACCGCACCTATTACCAGAATGCCCGATAATGTTCTGAGAATAAGATTTTTCATGGCAAATAAAGGTTATGAGTCCTGTTGTACGCTTTCCTGGCCGGACTCATTCATGTCTTTGGGCTTCCTGTCTTCTTCGGGAACAACTGCATCTGAGTTTGCCCGTGGACCGAAAATATTCTCAAGGTCATCAGAGAATATCACTTCCTTTTCAAGAAGCATCCCGGCAAGCCGTTCAAAGCCCTCGCGATTGTCTGTCAAAATCTTAAGGGTCCTGTCATGGATGCTCTGTATGAGATCCTTCACTTCCCTGTCTATGAGCTCTGCAGTCTTTTCACTGTATGGCTTGGTCAGATCATAGCCTCGGGAGCCGGTAGAGTCATAGAATGACAGTGTTCCGACTTTGTCGCTCATGCCATAGTAGGTAACCATGGCGTATGCCTGCTTGGTGAGGCGTTCGAGGTCATTCAGAGCCCCTGTAGAAGGCTGTCCGTTTATGATTTCTTCTGCGACCCTGCCCCCGAGCAGCGAACACATCTCGTCAATCATCTGTTCTCTCGTCACAAGCTTGCGCTCTTCAGGAAGATACCATGCGGCTCCGAGTGACTGTCCGCGAGGCACAATGGTAACCTTGAAAAGAGGGTTGGCATAAGGCAGAAGCCAGCTGACTGTGGCATGTCCGGCTTCATGATATGCAATTGATTTCTTTTCCTGAGGAGTTATGATGGCATTCTTTCGCTCAAGTCCGCCTATGATTCTGTCAATGGCGTCAAGGAAATCCTGCCTGTCTATTTCATTCTTGTTATGTCGGGCTGCTGTCAATGCGGCCTCATTGCATACATTGGCGATATCTGCCCCGGAAAAACCCGGAGTATGTTTTGCCAGAAAATCAACATCGAAGTCCGGTGCCAGTTTCAGACCTTTGATGTGAACATTGAAGATGGCGGCCCTTTCATTGAGATCAGGGAGCTCGACATGAATCTGGCGGTCAAATCTTCCGGCCCTGAGGAGCGCCTTGTCAAGGATATCTGCCCTGTTGGTTGCCGCAAGGATAATGACACCTGAGTTGGAGTCAAATCCATCCATTTCGGTAAGAAGCTGATTCAGTGTATTTTCTCTCTCATCGTTGGATGAAAAGCCGACATTCTTGCCTCTTGCACGGCCGACGGCGTCAATTTCGTCAATGAACACGATGCAAGGAGCCTTTTCCTTGGCCTGACGGAAAAGATCCCGGACTCTTGATGCACCGACTCCCACAAACATCTCGACGAAGTCTGAACCGGAAATGGAGAAGAACGGCACATTGGCTTCTCCTGCCACGGCTTTGGCAAGAAGTGTCTTTCCTGTTCCCGGAGGGCCGACGAGAAGGGCACCCTTTGGAATTTTGCCTCCGAGAGCCGTATATTTTTTCGGATTTTTCAGGAAATCAACAATTTCCATTACTTCATCCTTAGCCCCGTAAAGGCCTGCCACATCTTTGAAAGTCACCTTGATGCTGTCTTTCTCCGCAAGCTTGCCAGTTGATTTGCCTACATTGAATATGCCTCCGGGACCGGCTCCTCCGCCGGCTCCCCTGTTCATTCCTCGGAACATGAAGAACCACATGGCTATGAGCAGTATCGGGAAAAGAAGCCATTCAAGTATTGACGACCATACCTTGCTGTCGTTCTCAATCACGACCTTGAACCGGTCTGATTCGGGCAGGGTCTCATTTATGCTTTCAAATGTTTCCTCCGCATTGAAATTGCTTGTCACAAGGAAAATGAAGTGGGGCGACTTCTTGGGAACAGATCCCCCGAACATTGCCGCATATTTTTCAAGCCGGTCCGGCTTTATCGTCACTTTTCCCTGATAGTCATTTCTGACAAAGACAATTTCCTTGACATCGCCTGCCTCAATCTGTTCCTTTACCTGTTCCCATTCTATTTTCTGGGGATTGGCTCCTCCCTGATTGAAGAACATCCATATTATCCCGAAAATCAAGATAATATAGAACCATGACATGCCGAAGGAAAAACCTTTCCGGTTACGCGGGGACCTGTCCCCTGGCATGATATTGTTGCTGCTCATCTGTATTCTGTATATAATTATTCCTCAGACCCGTAATCTGTCCTTTCCGCATCAGCCCACAGGTCCTCAAGCCGGTAAAATTCCCTCATCGGGGTCTGGAATATATGCACAACAATGTCTCCGTAGTCAAGAATAATCCAGAAAGCATTTTCGCGTCCCTGGGAACGGAGCACTTTGCGCCCGCATTTTTCGACCATACGGTCTTCGATATTGTCGGCTATTGCCACAACATTGGTGGTAGAGTCTGCGTTGCAGACGATGAAATAATCTGAAATTGCTGTCCCTATGGACTTTAGGTCAAGCGACACGATATTTTTGCCTTTCTTCTCCGCCATGGCGTCGGCAATGACCTGAAGTTCGCTGTTGTTCATTCTCTTAATTTATTAATTTTGCAAGCGCAAAGATACACAAAAACTGCACCAATGGGAAAAAAGTATGATATTATATGGCACAAGTCTGTTGATTCGACCAACAATATGGCCCGTATGACATTGGGGGGCATTGACAAAATGTCAGTGATTGCGGCGGAGTTCCAGACTGCAGGACGCGGACAGAAAGGCAATGTATGGACAAGCGAGGAAGGGATGAACCTCACATTCAGCGCGGCTGTGAGATTCGGAAAGGGCATGTTTCCTGAGATTGCCGCCACAGAGCAGTTTGCCGTGAGCGAGTGTGCCTCTGTTGCCGTAGCCGACTTCCTGTGCGGAAAGGGTATTCCCGTTTCAATAAAGTGGCCGAATGACATTTATGCCGGTGACAGGAAAATCTGCGGAATACTGATTGAGAATATCGTACGCGGCGGCAGGCTGGATGCAAGTATAATAGGCATAGGTCTCAATGTCAATCAGACAATTTTCCCTCCTGAATTGCCGAACCCCACATCGATGAAAATTGAGACTGGACAAGAGTACAGGACAGATGCTGCCCTCGAAGAGTTGGCTGCCCTGCTATGTGATGCTCTTTCAGGCTGCGCGGACGAAAGCGGAACATCATCCCTCCGTCAGAAATATCTTTCGCTGCTGTACAGAAAGGACTCCCTGCACAACTATATCGACTGCGCTTCCGGCAAGGTTATCCAGGGAATCATCAGAGGAATCTCTCCTGCTGCCTGCCTGAGACTGGAGATTCCGGGTGAAGGCATCAGGGAATTTGCCTTCAAAGAGATTTCATATGTGATATGACTTCTGCCGGATTCCCGGCCTTGAACACTGCGCTGCCTGCGACAAGGATTTCAGCACCGGCGGAGGCAAGTTCCGCAGCATTGGCCGGAGATACGCCTCCGTCAACCTCAATGGTGCACTGCAGCCCCTCCGCGTCAATCCATTTCCTTATTGTCTGCACCCTTTCGTATGAGGATTCTATAAATTTCTGGCCTCCGAACCCTGCGAAGACAGACATGACCAGCACGAAATCGCATTCGCCCAGGTAAGGTCTGACTTTTTCAAGCGGATAGTCAGGGTTGAAGGCAAGTCCTGCCTTTGCACCCAGGGAGCGTATCTGTCTCAGGACTGCAGACGGATCGTCAGCCGCCTCTGCATGAAAACTTATCATGGACGCCCCTGCTCCGGCGAAGCGTGCGACATATTTCTCCGGTTGCACAATCATCAGATGGACGTCAAGCGGTTTTGTGGCCTCCTTTGCAATCGCCTCGACTACCGGAAACCCATATGATATGTTGGGCACGAAAACGCCGTCCATAATGTCAAGGTGAAACAAGTCGGCATTTGCATTGACCATGGCAACATCTTTCCCCAGATTGAGGAAATCTGCCGAAAGCATTGATGGAGCGATTCTGACCATAATATTAAATGTTGACAAGCACGTCTTCAAGCAATTTCACGAATTTGTCAAGGGATGCCAGGTCAAGGCGTTCGCCTGGCGCATGGACTCCCCTGAGTGTCGGACCGAATGAAATCATGTCAAGTTCCGGATACTTTTCCAGGAAGAGACCGCATTCAAGACCGGCATGAATTGCCCTTACTGTCGGACTGACTCCGAACAGGCGCTGATATGATGCGACACATTTTTCAAGAATGTCCGAATGTGTGTCGGGCTTCCATCCCGGATATTCGGATTCATGTGTGACCGATGCTCCTGCCAGATGGAAACAGGCCTCCACCTTTGCTGCGGCTGCCCGCATCTCGGACACAACCGAGCTCCTTTGGCTGGTACCGATTCTTATTTTATTGTCTGGCAGCATCTTGACTGAAGCCAGATTGGTAGATGTCTCAACCAGCCCTTTGATTTCCGGACTCATTGCCAATACACCATGTGGGGCGGCAAACAAAGATGTTATAAGCGCTTCCGCAGTCTTGTCATCAATTTTCTCCGGGCAAGGCTCAGCCCCGGTCCATTCAAACCGTATGTCAGGGTCTGTTGCTGCATATTCGGCTGCAACATCCTGCGCAAAAGTCCTGAATTCTGCGGCAAGAATCTCTGATGAGGCAGGCGTTGCCGCAACAACCGCCTCTGCTTCCCTGGCTATCGCATTCCGCTTGTTGCCTCCGGAAATACTGCAGAGATGAAGTCCTTTCCCGGACATGCCGTAAAGGAACCTTGAGAGCAGCTGCACTGCGTTTGCCCTGCCTTTGTCAATGTCATCGCCGCTGTGTCCTCCGAGTGCATTGGATATTCTGATTTTATGATATTCAAGTCCGGCAGGCAGTCCTGAGGGAGTATAATCGAATACTGCCGTGGTGTCAATTCCACCGGCACAGCCGATGAACAGTTCTCCTTCGTCTTCGGAATCAAGGTTTATGAGAGTCTTCCCTGTGATGAATCCTGGCTCCAGAGCCTTTGCCCCGTCAAGCCCTGTCTCTTCCGCGACTGTAAAAAGAGCCTCGATGCGTCCGGTCGGGATATCGCCGGTCAGGACAGCAAGCTGTGCCGCCATACCGATGCCGCAGTCCGCCCCAAGCGTAGTGTCCGGAGCGACCATCCACCCGTCCCTGATTTCATATCTGACAGGATCCCTGCTGAAATCATGCTCCACACCGGAGTTTTTTTCACAGACCATGTCTGAATGGCTCTGAAGCACTATGGTCGGGACATTTTCTTTCCCTGCGGAGGCTTCTTTGACAATAACTACATTGCCGGCTTTGTCCGTGCGGCATTCAAGTGAATGGGCTGCAGCGAAAGACTGCAGCCAGGCTATGATTTTCTCTTCATGTCCGGACTCCCTCGGAACTTTTGTTATTTCCTTGAAGATGGACAGAACTTCTTCTGATGTCATATTATGTGAAATTTTTGAATTATCCGCGTATGCCGGCCTTATCGGCGGACCGGACCGAGCATCTTCTCTATGTCCGTTACATATTGGCGGAATGTCTTGTCAAAAGCCATGAGATCCGTCACAGTCGTGCATGCATGAAGCACTGTGGCATGATCTTTACCGCCGGTCTCGGCTCCGATTGTAGAAAGAGAGCAGTTTATGTGGTTGCGGCTCATGTACATAGCAATCTGCCGGGCCTGTACAATCTGTCTTTTGCGGGACTTTGACAGAAGCATATCCCTGGTAATGTTGAAATAGTCGCAGACAGTCTTCTGAACCATGTCGATTGTAAGTTCGTTTTTCTGTTCCCCGACTATCTTGTCAGTTATCTTTTCCGCAAGTTCCAGCGTTACCGGCTTGTGTGTAAGTGTCGCATTGGCTATCAGCGAAATGAGCGCGCCTTCAAGTTCCCTGAAATTGGAGGTAATCCTTGTCGCGAGAAACATGAGCACATCATCGTCCAGCTCAACGCCTTCCCGGAAGCTTCTTGCTTTGAGCATTGCAAGCCTTGTGGCGAAATCCGGCCTCTGAAGTTCGACGGACAGTCCCCATTTGAGTCTGGACAGCAGCCTTTCCTCAAAGTTCTGAAGATCTACCGGTGGCCTGTCTGAAGTGAATATCAGCTGCTTGCCCTGCTGGTGAAGATGGTTGAAAATATGGAAAAATGCATTCTGTGTGCCCGGAGATGACAATTCCTGGATATCATCGACTATCAGGACATCCATCTTCATATAGAACGCCAGGAAATCCGTCAGCTTGTTGTTGACATTGACGGCATCCATGTATTGTGTCTTGAACCTGTTTGCCGGTACATACAGCACCACAAGTTCCGGATATTTCTCTTTGATGGCAATTCCTATGGCCTGTGCAATGTGCGTCTTGCCGAGTCCCGGCTGCCCGAAGAGGAAAAGCGGATTGAATGCAGTCTTTCCCGGAGCGGACGAGATGCTTTCCCCGGCAGTAATTCCCATTTTGTTGCACTCCCCTTCGACAAGATTGCTGAAACAGTAGACAGGATTCAGCTGCGGATTTACCTGAACCCGCTGAAGACCCGGATAGACAAACGGACCGGGATTGTTCCCATGCGGATATGTCGTTATGGAAATCGTCTTGTTGACAGGCGCCGTTCCCGGTGCAACAGGGTATCTCATCGGAGGTTCGGCCGTGACGGGACGGACTCTGTAGACCAGCTTCGCATCAGCCCCGATCACTCTTCTCAAGGTCTTCTTGAGGACATCAAGGTAATATTCCTCCAGATATTCGCGGAAAAATTCGGACGGAACCTCAAGCTCCAGAGTCGAGCCTTCGATGGCAACAGCATGGACCGGCTTGAACCATGTGTTGTAATGCTGCGGCTCAACAATCTGGCTGATTATTTTCAGACAGTTGTTCCATACCATATTATACCGTTCTTCCGCCATATCAGATTTTAGATTAAAAATGCAGGAAAATACCTTCCTGCTTTCGGTTGGCAAAGTTGATGAAAAAAATATTATAAAAAATTAAAATTTCTATTGTATTTTAATTTTATTTTACTTTTATCCGTTTTGCCAAATCCTAAACGCGTAATTTATAAATAATTAATTATCAATAGTTTACAAATTACATTTTTCGTAAATAACTGATATCGCTACGATATTAGATTTGAATTATTATAATTTAGAATTTCTGCATGAAATATATCCCCGGATATCTCAGAAGAGGGATATCCGTACATATTTCTTAGGATTTTCTTCAATTTTCCTTACAAGGGAATCAATGTCGGTAAGAAGTGACTCAAGAGAATCGTATGCGCCTCCGTCAGCCATAAGTTTCCCAACGGTACCGTCCGGATCCTGCAATGAGTCGGCGAGACTCCTGAAGGATGCCACAAGACCTTTTATGTCGCTTTCATCGAGGGCTGCGGCGACATTTCCTATTCCGGTCATTGCCGTGTCAGCCTTTTCCATCACTGAAGTAAGCGAGACGGAGACCCTGTGGAGATTTGAAATCAGGCCGTCAATCTCCGATGAGCGGCCGTCGAGTACTGCGGAAATATTTTCAATATTGGACATCGTGCGGTCAAGGTGCCTGAGGGCTGATGCGATTCCGTCCCTGTTCTCTTTTCCCAGGATATTGTTGATGTTGGCCACAGTGACATTGAGGCTGTCTATTGCCGATGAAATCTTGCCTGTCAGCGGGACAATTCCGCTGCCGAGCGACGACAGAAGGTCAGGCCTGGTCTCCCCGGCTATGAAGGCACCGTCATCAAGGATTTCAGTTGAGACTCCCGGGACAAGGTCAATGCCTTTGCTTCCCATAATATCCGTGCTGTAGATCACCATCCTGGTATCTGCCGGCAGCCTGAAGTCTTTGCTGACGGAACATGTCACCGTAAACTCTCCAGCCGCGGAATCATATCCGACAGATGTGACTGTCCCGGCCTTGAATCCTTTTATGTACACGGGAGCAGAGGAAGAAAGCCCGCAGACATCGGAATATCTTGCGGACAATTCAATGTCCCTGTTGAACAAGTCCTTTTCCCTCATGAAGTTTATGACGAAAAACGAGAGGATAAGGACAAGCGTTACGAAAATTCCTATTTTCAGTTCTTTGGATGCTTTCATTGACCTTAATATATTATAGAGGTGATACTTTGCCGTCTCTGACTGTCACAGGGAATGAATCCGGGAATTTTCTTTTCACGGCTCTCCATGTCTCGATGGCTTCCTTCTCTGAAGAACAGCTGCCGACGACATATTTGTACATTTTTCCGGACTTGTATGTCCGGGGAGAATAACCTTTGAATGCCTTGTCTCCGTCTTTGAGCTGACGGCTCAATACCAGAATCTGGACTCCGTATGAAACTCCGGAAGATACTGCAGCGGATGCCTCTGTTTCGTTCCCCGGCACTGATGCTTCTGCCGGCCCCATGCTTTCCGCTGCTGACGAAATGTCGACGCTTCCGTCATATCTGTTCTTGAATGTCCTGAATGCATTGAACAGCCTTGTGGCCATCTGCTCCTTGCCGGAAGCAGAGTTCATTATCCTGAGGTCGGAAGGATTGGATATGAATCCCATTTCAAGCAGGACAGCAGGCATTGTCGTTTTCCAGAGCACATAGAACGGATCCTGAGATATTCCGCGGCTATGTGTAATCGGGCCTTTCGAAAGTTCTTTTTCCACATCTGCCGCAAAAAGCAGGCTCTGTTCATAGAATGCATTCTGCATCAGATTGAAGAATATGAATGATTCGGGATCATTCGGATCGAATCCCTGGTATTTTGTGGTATAGTCCTCTTCAAGAAGGATGACTGAATTTTCTCTGCGGCAGACGTCCATGTTATATGAGAACAAATCCCTGTTCTTGTTGCTGGACTGGCCGAGGATATGTGCCGAGAATCCGTTGGGAGATGCGGTGGAGAATGAATTTATATGGATGGAAATAAAAAGGTCGGCATGATTTCTGTTGGCAATCTCCGCCCTGTCGTTAAGTGTGATGTATTTGTCAGTGGTACGGGTATAGATGACTTTGACATCGGGATAAGCCCTTGTTATTTTGTCCCCTAAAAGTTTTGAGATGGACAAGGTGAGATTTTTTTCATATGTTTTCTTGTCGCGGCTTACACAACCGGCGTCCTTGCCTCCATGTCCCGGATCTATCACAACAGTTTTCAGTTTCAGCTGCGACTGGACTTGAGGGCGGGCCATTGCATTGAAAGACAGCAAGGAGAACAAAACAGTTACTGCAGCAAGCAGCAGTCTGTTCCCTTTTATGTCTGCCGAAGCGGTGTGTCTCATTTGGTATTGAATGAAATTAATTTTATTTTTGCATCTTGCAAAAATATAAAAAAGACTGCAAAACGCATAGAATTTATTGATGTCTCTATATAGAAAAGTGAAGCAATTTGCTGCGAAGGACAAGTTGGTGGCTGTGGCGGTTCTTTTCCTGCTCATCAGTTCCTTCACTGTTTCATCTCAGGAAGACAGACGGTCCAGAAGAAACAGGATGCGAGACCGCTCCGACAATACGGAGAAGGTCGCGGATACTGTGGCTGTATCAGACTCCATGAGAGCGGTGATGGATTCGACTGCGCGGGCTGACTCCGTCGCAAGGGCGGATTCTGTCGCTCTCCTGAACAAAAGTTCACTGGACATGCCGGCTTTCACGACTGCAAGGGACTCCATCGTGGAGGATTTCACCGACGGGAAAAGAATGATATACTATTATGGGGATGTCACCGTCACCTACGGGAACATGAAGCTTTCCGCCGACTATATGGAATACGACATGCAGACCAAGACTGTCTTCGCAAGAGGCACAAAGGATACTGCCGGCGTGATTACAGGCATGCCTACCATGGAGGAAGCCGGCAAGACTTATACGATGGAGGAGCTGCGCTATAATTTCGACACGAAAAAAGCAAGAATCACCAACATGGTCACACAGGAGGCCGAAGGCATCCTGCACGGCAAAAACATCAAGATGATGCCTGACCAGTCCATCAACATAACAAAGGGAAAATATACGGTCTGCGATTGCGAGGAACCCCATTATTACCTTCATCTTACTGCAGCCAAGGTAATGACAAAGCCTTCGCAGAGGACGGTGTTCGGCCCGGCATATCCTGTCGTGGAAGGTGTCCCGATGTTTCCGATTGTACTTCCGTTCGGTTTCATCCCGAAACGTCCGGACAGGGCGACAGGACTTCTTATGCCTACCTTCGGTGAAGAGAGCGCCAGAGGCTTTTATCTCAGGGATCTCGGAATGTATTTTGTGATCGGCGACTATTTTGACCTGTCTCTGACAGGAGACATCTACACCCTCGGATCCTGGGCCGTGGACGTCAACTCAAGATATAAGGTGAACTACAAATGCACCGGAACATTCGCCCTCACCTACTCCAATGACCAGACGGGAGAACGCGGGAGCACGGACTTTTTCCAGACAAGGAACTTTGCCGTGAGGTGGAGCCATTCGCAGGACTCAAAGGCAAGGCCCGGCACTACATTCAGCGCATCGGTCAATTTCTCCAGCCCGTCAAACAGCAAATACAATTCGACGAATGTGACAGAGGCTCTCCAGAACCAGATATCTTCATCCATCTCGTATTCAAAGAACTGGAACGGCAAGTTCAACCTGTCGGTCAATGCGCTGCACAGCCAGAACTCAAGGGACAGTTCATATTCGTTCACCCTTCCGAACATAACATTCTCTGTGAGCCGCTTCTATCCGTTCAAGCAGAAGAACAGGGTCGGGAAGAAAAGATTCTATGAGGATTTCTCCCTCGGATACAGCACTACGCTGCAGAACAAGATAAATTTCAAGGCATCCGAATTCAACCAGCCCGGCTTCCTTGACAAGTTCCAGAACGGAATGACGCACAACTTCCAGATAGGCCTGCCGTCGTTCACTCTCTTCAAATACATAAATTTCACGCCGAGCATCAGCTACGGCATGAACTGGTTCTTCCGCAAGACCGAGCAGAAATACAATCCCGTCACTGACGAGGTGGAGAAGATTGATTCCGGTCAGTTCGGGACATTCGGCGCAACACACAATTATTCCGGGAGCCTTTCGGCCAACACGAGGCTCTACGGTCTCTTCAATTTCGGAAAGCACCGGAAAATTCAGGCAATAAGGCACATCATATCTCCTTCCATATCCTTCAATTTCTCCCCTGAAAAAGGGACTTATTTCAACGGATGGAGGACATTGAATTATGTGGATGCCGACGGACAGCAGAAGACCCTGGACTACAACATATACCAGGGGCAGATATATTCGGCTCCTGGCAAAGGAAAGACAGCCAGCATGAACCTGACAATCGGCAACAACCTTGAGGCCAAAGTCCGTGATCTCCGGGACACCACCGGCAAAGGGACAAAGAAGATAAAGCTCATCGACCAGCTCAATCTGACTACCGGATATAATTTCCTTGCGGACTCTCTGAACATGAACAATATCGGGATAACGATGTCCACATCGGTCTTCGGGAAAGTCGGCATTAGCGCCAACGCCAACTTTGACCCGTATGCAGTCAATGAAAACGGACAGAGAATCAACAAGTTCAATGTTCAGACAGAAGGATGGAACAAGCCGCTCAGGCTGACAAATGCCAGTGCCTCCATTTCATATTCGTTCTCAGGCGAGGGCAAAATCAACGGGAATGACGGCTCAAATGCGACAGGAGGAGGCGGGAACAATGCTCCTGCAGCCAATTATACCAGAATATACTATCATCCGGTGACAGGAGAATATATTCCGGGAGGATGGCTGTATTACATGAATCCGAATGCCCCATGGTCAGTCAATCTCAACTATTCCTACAACTACAGCCGTTCATACCAGAATTCCAATGGACAGCTGATTGTAAACCACAGACATACGCAAACTTTGGGGGTGACGGCAAATGTCAAGATAACTCCGGCCCTGAACATAAATCTGAATACAGGTTTTGACCTTATGGCCATGAAGATGACCACGACGCAGCTGAGCGCCAGCTACGACCTGCACTGCTTCAACATACAGGTCTCTTGGGTTCCGAACGGGCAGTGGGAGTCCTGGAGCTTCAGGATCGCCGCCAATGCGGCAGCCCTTGCAGACCTCCTGAGGTTCAAGAAGAGCAACAGTTACTGGGACAATTGACGGCAACTGATGCGTATCAGTCCTGATTTTTTTTGCAGCAAACATAAATTTTACTATTTTTGTGTGTCCATAGGACACAATGGATTCTTATCGATTGAGACTTTTATATCCGGACAATACTTTGCCGGAATCAATTCCGATAAATTTTGACATGATTTTAAGACAGGCTGCGAAAGCGGTATCTTTCCGTCGGTGCAGTCGTTCTTATCGGACAAATTCATTATTATATGCATAAGATTTTTGAGCTGAAAGAGATGGGAGAAGACCAGCTGCGTGACATAGCGGCTGACCTCAAGATTAAAGGAGTGAAGAAGATGAGCAAGGACGACCTTGTGTATAAGATTCTTGACGAAGAAGCTGTGATTGACTCGCAGAAAGAGCCTGAAAAGCCGAAGAAACGCGGCAGGCCAAGAAAAGTTGCGGTTCCTGTGGCTGAAAGCGGCGAAGAAAGCACCGCAGCAAATTCTGAATCCACGGCTGAGACACTGCAGACACAGTCCGGGAATGCTCCGGCGAAACGCGGCCGCAAGCCACGGAAAAAAGCAGAAGAAAAAAACCTTGCGGATAAAGCTGCATCTTCCCCTGCGGCTGGTGCAGACACCGCGACATCAGGAGATTCTGCTCCTGCAGACAAGGAAATCCCTGCAAAGCAGCAGCCAAAGGCCAGAGGGAAAAGGGCAAGAATCCAGAAAGGACAGCAGGGAAATGCCGTCAATGCGCAGCCGCTCCAGCAGAATGTAATCCCGGAACAGGAAATCACCGAACTTAGCGACAGTCAGACTTCGCCCCAGGAGCAGGCAGAGCCGGAAATTCAGTCTCAGAACGGACCGGTACAGCAGGACAGGCCGCAGCAGAAGTTCCAGCCGCGGCAGCAAGACCGAAGAAACGGCCCGCAGAACAACAATATGCAGCGTCCGAGATACAACCTGCCTGTACAGCCGAACCAGTATCACAAGATAGAATTCGAGGGGGTTGTCGAAGCTACAGGAGTGCTTGAAATCATGCCTGACGGATATGGTTTCCTCAGATCTTCAGACTACAACTATCTCAACTCACCGGACGATATCTATGTGTCAGCAGGGCAGATCAAGGCCAATGGTCTCAAGACCGGAGACACGGTCACCGGAGAAATCAGGCCTCCGAAGGAAGGCGACAAATATTTTCCGCTTGTAAAAATCAAATATATCAACGGAAGGACTCCTGAATTTATCAGGGACAGGGTTCCGTTCGATTTCCTCACTCCGCTCTTCCCTGACAAGAAATTCAATCTTCTCGGCCACGGCCACAATGATCTCTCATGCCGTGTCGTGGACATGTTCACTCCGATAGGAAAAGGCCAGAGAGGCCTCATCGTAGCCCAGCCTAAGACCGGAAAGACAATGCTGCTGAAGGCCATTGCCAACGCCATCGCGGACAATCATCCGGAAGCATACCTCATCGTACTTCTCATAGACGAGAGGCCGGAGGAAGTCACGGACATGGCCAGGAGCGTCAAGGCTGAAGTCGTCGCTTCCACTTTCGACGAACCGGCGGAAAGGCATGTGAAGGTCGCCAACATGGTGCTTGAAAAGGCAAAGAGAATGGTGGAGTGCGGCCATGATGTGGTGATTTTCCTGGATTCGATAACAAGGCTTGCCAGAGCATACAATACCGTCCAGCCGGCATCAGGGAAAGTGCTTTCAGGAGGCGTGGACGCCAATGCCCTCCACAAGCCGAAGAGATTCTTCGGTGCGGCCCGCAACATCGAGAACGGGGGCTCGCTCACAATACTTGCCACTGCCCTCACCGACACAGGCTCGAAGATGGATGACGTGATCTTCGAGGAATTCAAGGGAACAGGCAACATGGAACTCCAGCTTGACAGAAAACTTGCGAACAAGAGAATCTTCCCTGCAGTGGACGTGACCCTGAGCAGCACGAGACGCGACGACCTCCTCTACACGCCGGACCAGAGCAACAGAATCTGGGTGCTCCGCAACTATCTTGCCGACATGAACTCCGTCGAAGCGATGGAATTCCTGAAGACAAGACTGGAGAAGACGGTGAGCAATGAGGAATTCCTGATAACTATGAACGGGGACAAATTGCAGTAAACATGGAAGGAAGAGGCCCGGAGGTAAATCCCTCCCGCTTGTGCGGGTCCCTCCCGTTCACGAGGCCACGGGCGGCCACGCCTCCGGGACTCTCCTTCCATGTCAGAACAATGATGCAAAGCAATATATGCCGAGGATATTCACTTTGGGAGTCGGAGGCATGCAGGCGGAGACATAAACAACGGTAGGCGGAGACATAAGACATGGCCGATGGACAGCAGTTTACTGGTCCGACGGCCGTGATTTTTCCGCAAAAGTGTGGCCGTCGGCATTTTGAAAATACCAACTGGCGCGAAAATGCAGGAAAAACGCGCCCGATGGCGACTAAAAATACATTCCAACGGCCACGGATTAAGAATTATAATGCGCGGACTAAGAATTATATAAATGCTAAACATGAAAAGGAGAATGATGCTGGCGCTGATGGCGCTGTGTGCCGTGATGATGGTGTCATCTTGCGGCGGAAGGAATGCTTCAGGACAAAAGGATGGCGGACAGAAGGATGCCGGGACAAAGACGGAGGATTCAACTGCTGCCGTGACGGATACGGTTGCGCTGAAAAAGGCCAACTGGGCAAAGATGACGGAAGGATATCAGGTGCCGGACTTCAGTCTCATTGACATTGACGGCAAGGAGGTCACTCTTGCCGACTTCAGCGGGAAATATGCACTTCTTGACTTCTGGGGCACATGGTGCCGCTACTGCGTGATGGGCATACCCCAGATGAAGGAATATTATCAGAAATATTCGGACAAGATTGAATTCGTCGGCATAGACTGCCGCGAGACACAGGAGGCCTGGAAGGCCGGAGTTGAGAAATACGCTCTGGAATGGACCAATCTCTACAACGGATATGACCAGTCGCTCATCGTAGAATACGGCATCCAGGGATATCCGAGCAAAATCATCATCTCCCCGGACGGCAAGGTCGTGGAAGCATTCCTCGGAGAAGACCCGGCCCTGTACGAGAAGCTGGACGAGATGTTCGGAGAATAGAACAGCATCAGGTTAAAAAGAATGAATCCCTGCCTACGATGACATTGACTCATCCTGAGGCAGGGATTCTTCTTTTATAATTCGCACCCTTTGGTCTGGCTCTGCATCAATACTGGTCCCAGGACTTGATGCTGATGTCGTCTATGCCCATTGCGCAAAATGCCCTTATGAAGGCTGTGGCAAGCCTGGCATTGGTGATGAGCGGTATATTGAAGTCTATCGCCGCACGGCGTATCATATAGCCGTTCTCCATTTCTTCCGCAGTATAGTTCTTCGGAATATTTATCACAAGATCTATTTTCTTGTCCTGTATCATCTTGAGCGCCGGCTCGAACTCGGAGGCAAGCTCTTTGTCGGAGCATTCGCTCGGCCAGATGACTCTTGTAGCCGGCACGCCGTTCTCAACGAGATAGCGGTATGAGCCGCCTGTCGCGTAGATGGTGTAGCCGTGTTCGGCAAGCAGCTTGCATGCCCCGTAGAGATCTGCCTTCTGCATGACATCTCCGGATGAGATCAGGATGTTCTTCTCAGGAATGGTATATCCTACGGATAGCACGGACTTCAGGAGAGCCTCATTGAAGTCATCGCCGATGCATCCCACCTCACCTGTAGACGCCATGTCGACTCCGAGGACAGGGTCGGCCTGCTGGAGACGGGAGAATGAGAACTGCGATGCCTTGATGCCGACATAATCAAGGTCGAAGGCACTCTTGTGCGGCGCTGCCGGATGTTGACCCAGCATGACCTTGGTCGCAAGTTCAATAAGGTTGATCTTAAGAACCTTGGACACAAACGGGAAGCTCCTTGATGCCCTGAGGTTGCATTCTATGACCTTGATTGCATTTTCCTTGGCAAGGAACTGGATATTGAAAGGCCCCGAAATCTCAAGGGCGGAAGCAATTTTCTTCGCGATTTTCTTGATGCGGCGGACGGTCTCGATATAGAGCTTCTGCGGAGGGAACTGGATTGTGGCGTCTCCCGAGTGCACTCCGGCGAACTCGATGTGTTCCGAAATGGCGTAGGCAATCACCTCTCCCCCGTCGGCCACGGCGTCGAACTCGATTTCCTTGCATCTCTGCATGAATTCGCTGATGACCACCGGATGCTTCTGGGAGACTTCAGCGGCAAGCGACAGGAAGCGCCTGAGTTCCTCCTCGTTGTAGCAGACATTCATCGCAGCCCCGGAGAGCACATACGACGGCCGCACAAGCACCGGATATCCCACCTGATCGACGAAGGAATGCACATCGTCGATTGTGGTCAGTTCCTTCCATTTCGGCTGGTCTATTCCGAGGGCATCCACTATGGACGAGAATTTATGCCTGTCCTCTGCCTTGTCGATGCACTTTGCACTCGTTCCGAGAATATTTACGCCGTTCTGGTCGAGCCTGAGCGCCAGATTGTTCGGAATCTGTCCTCCTACTGACACGACGACTCCGTGCGGCTGCTCGAGCTCGTAGATATCCATGACGCGCTCGAATGTGAGCTCGTCGAAATAGAGCCTGTCGCACATGTCATAGTCAGTGGAAACCGTTTCGGGGTTGTAGTTGATCATAATTCCCCTGTAGCCTTCCTTCCTGATGGTGTTTAGCGCATTGACGGAGCACCAGTCAAACTCCACGGAACTTCCGATGCGGTAGGCTCCGGAGCCGAGGACTATGACTCCCTTGCCGTCATGTTCATATCTGATGTCGTTGTAAGAGCCGTTGTATGTGAGGTACAGATAATTGGTCTGGGCCGGGAATTCTGCGGCAAGAGTATCAATCTGCTTTACGCAAGGAACTATGCCATGGGACTTCCTGAATGCGCGCACAATGGTCTGGGCATCCTCATTGTCAATCTTGTCCTTGTAGACGGCCCTGGCAATCTGGAAATCCGAGAATCCCTGCTGCTTTGCCCTGCGGAGCAGGTCAGCCGGCATGGCCCCGCAGTCGTCGTATTCGTGCATCTCATTGAATGTCTTCACGATACCTGCCAGTTTCTCGAGGAACCACCTGTCAATCTTGGTCAGCTCATGAATCTGGTCAACAGTATAACCCGCACGCATGGCCTTTGAAATCACGAATATGCGGCGGTCGGTAGGCTCCCTCAGGGCTTCGTCGACATCGGCAACCTTCAGCTCCTTGTTGCCCACGAATCCGTGCGCCCCCTGGCCAATCATCCTGAGTCCCTTCTGGATGGCTTCCTCGAAGCTGCGTCCGATGGCCATGACCTCGCCCACGCTCTTCATGCTGGAGCCGA
The DNA here is from genome assembly GCA_949286415.1 of uncultured Bacteroidales bacterium. Lineage (GTDB taxonomy): Bacteria > Bacteroidota > Bacteroidia > Bacteroidales > UBA932 > Cryptobacteroides. The sequence continues at coordinate 31,149 of CASEBV010000019.1, read as the reverse complement.
TCTTGCGGGACACGCCGTGGAACTTGGAGAGGTCCCAGCGCGGAATCTTGCAGACAATATAGTCAAGGGCAGGCTCGAAGAAGGCCGGGGTCTCCCTTGTCACGGAATTCTTCAGGTCAAACAACCCGTATCCCAGACCGAGCTTTGCGGCCACGAAAGCGAGCGGATAGCCGGTGGCCTTGGATGCGAGGGCCGAAGAGCGGCTGAGCCTGGCATTCACCTCAATCACCCTGTAGTCCATGGCATCGGGATTGAAGGCATACTGGACGTTGCACTCCCCGACTATGCCGATATGGCGCACTATCTTTATGGACAGTTCCCTCAGATAATGGTATTCTTCGTTTGTCAGAGTCTGTGACGGAGCCACTACTATACTTTCACCGGTGTGGATTCCGAGCGGGTCGAAATTCTCCATGTTACAGACAGTGATGCAGTTGTCATATCGGTCCCTCACGACTTCGTATTCAATCTCCTTCCAGCCCTTGAGGGATTTCTCGACAAGCACCTGCGGCGAGAAAGAGAAAGCCTTCTCGCAGACCTCCTCGAGTTCCTGCTCATTGTCACAGAACCCGGAGCCGAGCCCGCCGAGGGCATAGGCCGCACGGATAATCACCGGATAGCCGAGTTCCGATGCCGCCGCCCTCGCCTGTTCCATGCTCTCCGCGGCATGGGACTTTATCGTCTTTACATTGATCTGGTCCAGCTTCTCCACGAACAGTTCCCTGTCTTCAGTGTCGATTATAGCCTGGACAGGTGTGCCGAGGACCCTGACATTGTTGGAGGCAAGCACACCGCTGCGGTAAAGTTCCACCCCGCAGTTCAGGGCAGTCTGTCCGCCGAAGGCCAGGAGGATACCCTGAGGCTTCTCCTTCAGGATGACCTTCTCCACGAAATATGGTGTGACAGGAAGGAAGTAAATCTTGTCGGCCACTCCTTCCGAAGTCTGCACGGTGGCAATGTTCGGGTTGATGAGAATTGTCTCGATGCCTTCTTCCTTCAGTGCCTTGAGTGCCTGGGAGCCTGAATAGTCGAACTCGCCGGCCTCGCCTATCTTGAGGGCGCCGGAACCGAGAATCACCACTTTCTTTATGTCGTTGTCTATCATGTCTGCGTATGTTGGGATATTTTCTGTTGTCTTGGAATGTTTATCCTGTACATGGAATGTTTCTTCCGTACCTGGAATATTTCTGATGTCAGCCCCTGACCTTGGAGAGGAATTCGTCGAAGAGGAATTCGGTGTCGGTCGGCCCGCTTGTGGCCTCGGGATGGAACTGGGCGGAGAAGAACGGCCTGGTCTTGTGCCTGATGCCCTCGTTGGTGCCGTCGTTCATGTTGATGAAGAGCGGCTCCCAGTCTTCTCCGAGAGTCCTGTTGTCCACGGCAAAGCCATGGTTCTGGGAAGTGATGAAGCAGCGGTTGGTCCCGACCATCCTTACAGGCTGGTTGTGGCTCCGGTGCCCGTATTTGAGCTTGTAGGTGGATGCTCCTCCCGCCACACACAGCAGCTGGTTGCCCATGCAGATTCCGAATATCGGCCTGTCGCTTTTCATGGCCTGCCGGATATGCCCGACGGTCTTCTCGCAAAGGGCGGGATTGCCCGGTCCGTTGGAAATGAAGAGCCCGTCATATTCAAGTGTATTGAAATCATAGTCCCACGGCACCCTGATGACTTCCACTCCCCTGCGGATAAGGCATCTGAGGATGTTGTTCTTCACCCCGCAGTCCACGAGGACAATCTTCTTGTCTCCCTTGCCGTACCGTATCACCTCCTTGCAGCTCACTATGGCGACCTGGTTGACGAGGTTAGGGTCTTCTATCGGGAAATCCCTTGTGAAGCCGTCCGGGACAATGATCCCGAGCATGGAACCATGTTCGCGGAGAATCTTGGTCAGTTCCCTTGTGTCTATCCCGTAGATTCCGGGGATCTTCTGCTCCTTGAGCCACTGGTCGAGGCTCTTCACCGCCTTCCAATGGCTGTATTCAAAGGAATAGTCGGAGATAAGAAGTCCGCGGACATGTATCCTGTCCGATTCGAAGTTCCTGGAGATGCCGAATTCGTCCTCACCGTCGGCCGGAACGCCGTAATTTCCCACAAGAGGATAAGTCACACAGAGAATCTGACCGGAATAAGAAGGGTCAGTCAGGCTTTCGGGATAGCCTACCATTGCCGTGGAGAATACGACTTCCCCGTCGCAAGGTCCGGCATATCCGAAAGAATAGCCCCTGAACTCCATCCCGTTCTCCAATTTGAGAGTTGCACCGAGTTTACTGTCCATTGCACTACAATTAAAAAAACGACCATCCCGCAAAGGAACGGCCGGCATATCAACTGATTAACTTTTGAAAAATCCTGAAAAGGGAAACATTGGCATTACCTGATAATGCGCTCAACGGAGAATATGAACCATCCGACATAATCATAATAAGCCTGTTTCAAGATTTCAAAATGCAAAGATAGAAATTTTGGGCGAAAGACATTAATTTTCCCGGATGATTTTTGCGGATTATTTTTTCAACAGCATCCCCGCCGTCAGCCCTCGGAAATCATCGATTACAAGCGAAGCATACGGGGCGACGGCTTCCCTCAGGTTGGTCGTGGCGAGGGCTATTACATTGCCTCCTGAGGTGCGCGCCGCCTGCAGTCCGCTGAAGGAATCCTCAAATATAAAGGTATCTTCGGGAGCTGTGCCGAAAGTCTTCATGCCGAGAAGATAGCAGTCCGGGGCCGGCTTGGAACGGGTAAAGTCCTCTCCTGTGAATATACGGGCAAACCGGCCTGAAAAGTCAGGATGCGCCCGGTAGACATTTTCCATCTTGTCCCTGTTGGAACTTGTGACAACGGCGGCAGGATAGCCCGCGGACTTAAGTTCGGAAAGGAAGTCCTCCACTCCCGGGACATAGCGGTAGTCCATTTCGCGCTCCAGACGATAGAGCCTGTCCCTGATCTCTTCCTGAAGCGGCAGGTTGTCCTTGAAATACAGGTCGAATATCTGCACGAGGGTCTGTCCCTTGATTTTCCCCGCAAAGCCGCTGTCTGAGAAATGTTCCTTCCCTATCTCGTCCCAAAACACTGAATACTGGCCCTCGGTATCGAATATCACGCCGTCAAGGTCAAAAAGAAATGCAGGTCTCATAAAGATGTTCGGTCAATTCAGAATCGGATGTATTGAAAATGACGGTCTGGCCGTCGGCGAGTGTCAGCTGCACATAGGGAGAAAACTTCATGTTGACATACAGCCTGCATGCGCCTATGTCCTTCAGGCGAAAATGTCCCGTCTGGATATATCCGAGGCCGATGCCGTTCGTCCTCATCTCTATCTCCGGCAGCGTGTCGGTCAGCTTTGCCTGCCTTATGTCCTGCAGCGGGACAGTCATGCCGTATGCACCGTCGATTTCAAGAGAGTCCCCTTCGACATGGATTTTCACCGGACGGGACCATGAGAACAGCATTATGCATATCGCCACAGCAAAAACGGCCGTGACGGCCAGGGCGACAGCGCCTTTCTTCCTGCCGGGATTGCGGTCGTGTTTCCGCAGCACGGCGGCAAGCACTATGCATCCGGCGAGAAGGGCAATGACACACAACTCTATTGCAATGGTATAATGTCCGGTATAATACAGAGAATAATATAGTATGGCACACGCGGCTCCGGTCCCTCCGAGTATCACGATGGAATCCCTCGACACGGCCTTGAGGTCCACATTTGCCAATTCTTCCGGAGTCATTGTTGAAAATGAAGTGCACAGATGCGGCCATCGGAATATTATCAGCCCGGCGAGAACCGGTATGAGAGCGAAAATGAGTCCGAAATATGTCATGGCAAGCTGTTTTAATCCCAAGTCAAAGTTAGATAAAATTCATGGAAGTCCTTTTCTCTTTTGCCCGATTATCCTTATTTTTGTTCCGACGGTCGGGTCAGGCCTCATGAGACGGAACAAATGGAAGCTGAATACGGAGAGAAAAATACGCTCCATATCAAGAATATGGTATGCAACAGATGCATAATGGCTGTGGAAAATGCATTGTGCGGCCTCGGCCTGCATCCGGTGAAGACGGAACTCGGCACCGCAGTCATCCGGGAAGAAATTACGGATGCCGTGCATGATGCTGTCAGGGCGGCCCTTGAACCGCTGGGATTTGAAATCATCGATGACAGGAAATCCCGTATCATCGAGCAGGTCAAGTCCGAAATAATCAGACTGGTCCATTATGACAGCGGCGGGCTGAAAGTCAATCTTTCCGACTGGCTCTCTTCAAGGATGCACAAGGACTACAGCCTGCTCAGCAAAGTGTTTTCCGAAGCCACAGGCACAACAATAGAAAAATATTTCATAGCTCAGAAGATAGAAAAGGCCAAGGAACTTCTCGCATACGGAGAATTGTCCCTGAACGAAATTGCGGACAGGCTCGGGTACTCGAGCGCGGCATATCTGAGCGCCCAGTTCAAGAATATCACGGGGCTGACTCCGAGCCATTTCCGAAAAATCGGGGAAAACCGCCGCAAGCCGCTGGATAAAATCTTATAAAATCTGTCCATAATTCCATAACTGCACCGGAAATTTCCGGCATATCTTTGCACAATAATATTCCGGACGGCGTTCCGGGCGAATCACGGGCGAATCACGGACGAATCACGGAATATCAGCAAAGTAAAACGAAATGGAAGGCAACAGGACAAAGGATACTTTTCCGATACTCGGCATGAGCTGCGCGGCATGTGCGGCAAGGGTGGAAAAGACTCTCAACGCACAGAAAGGCGTAATAAAGGCTACCGTCAACTATGCTGCGGCAACCGCCAATGTCGAATACGAATGTGACGGATGCTCCCCCGACTCTCTCAGGAAGGCCGTGCAGGATGCAGGATACGACCTGCTCACAGACAAGGAAGAAGACATCGCGGACAAGGCACAGAAAGCGCACGACAAAAGGTACACGGAGCTCAGGCGCAGGACCATATGGGCCATCGCACTTGCCCTCCCCACTGCCGTAATCGGCATGTTTTTCATGGATGTCCCGTATATGAAAATCATCATGTGGCTCCTGGCCACCCCGGTGGTATTCTGGCTGGGCAGAGGATTTTTTGCCAGTGCATGGAAGCAGCTCAGGCACGGGACAGCCAATATGGACACCCTCGTGGCAAGCAGCACAGGAATCGCCTATCTTTTCAGCGTATTCAATCTGCTGTTCCCGGATTTCTGGCTGTCACGCGGGATCGAGCCTCACGTGTACTTCGAGGCATCAAGTGTCATCATAGCCTTCATCCTGCTCGGAAGACTGCTTGAAGAAAAGGCAAAGGGAAATACTTCCGATGCAATCAGGAAACTCATGGGACTCCAGCCCAAGACCGTCACTGTAGTCATCCCGGGAGCCGGGAAGACAGGAGGCGGGGAGACAGGAGCGAGCAGAGAGATTCCGATCAGCGCAGTCCGTCCGGGGGATATCATATCCGTCCGTCCGGGAGAGCGCGTGGCTGTGGACGGAAGCGTCATTTCTGGTAGTTCCTATGTGGACGAGAGCATGCTGAGCGGAGAGCCGGTGCCTGTGGCAAAGCAGCCGGGAGCAAAGGTATTCGCAGGCACAATCAACCAGAAGGGCAGCTTCATGTTCCGCGCCGACAAAGTCGGGACCGACACCCTTCTCTCAAAGATTATTGCCATGGTCCAGGACGCGCAGGGCAGCAAGGCGCCGGTACAGAAGCTTGTTGACAGGATAGCCGCGGTATTCGTGCCGGTCATCATGGGCATTGCCTTGCTTTCGTTCATCCTTTGGGTCATTCTTGACGGAGAAAACGGCATCACTCACGGACTTCTCGCAATGGTGACGGTGCTCATCATCGCCTGCCCCTGCGCCCTCGGCCTTGCCACCCCCACCGCCATAATGGTGGGAATCGGAAAAGGCGCCGACAACGGGATACTCATCAAGGATGCGGAAAGCATTGAGACGGCAAGAAAAATAGACTCGGTGGTCCTTGACAAGACCGGCACCGTAACCGAAGGCAGACCATCGGTCACGGACATAGTGTGGAGCCGGAACGCCGAAAAGGATGCCGCAGACCTGGGGAAAATCCTGTCAGCCCTTGAAGCCCTGTCCGAACATCCCCTTGCCGAGGCAGTCGTGAAGCATCTCGGCAGGTCTCCGGAAACAGTCATCAGGGATTTCGAAAGCATCACAGGAGCCGGAGTCAAAGGCAGCCATGAAGGGAGACGGTATTTTGCCGGCAACCGGAAACTGCTTGCTGACAACGGAATAGAGATTGCCCCTGACCTTGACGCCAAAGCAATGGAGTTCACGGCAGCCGCCAAAACCGTAATCTGGTTCTCTTCTGCCGAAGAAAGCCTTGCCATTGCGGCAATATCCGACAGGATAAAGGAAAGTTCCATCAGGGCAATCCGGAAATTGCATGATGACGGCATAGAAGTGTACATGCTCACCGGAGACAATCAAGCCACAGCGGCGGCAGTTGCAGAGGCGGCCGGCATAAGACACTTCAAGGCCGAAGTCCTGCCCCAGGACAAGGCCGGATTCGTAAAGGAACTTCAGAGACAGGGCCGTATTGTGGCAATGGCCGGCGACGGCATCAATGACAGTGCGGCACTTGCAACGGCCGACCTGAGCATTGCAATGGGCGGAGGGAGCGACATCGCGATGGATGTGGCGAAGATGACAATCATTTCTTCCGACCTGACCAAGATTCCGGAAGCATTCAGACTCTCGAAGCTCACCGTCCGCACCATAAGGCAGAATCTTTTCTGGGCTTTCATCTACAATATGATCGGAGTGCCTGTGGCTGCCGGTGCACTCTACCCCCTGAACGATTTTCTGCTCAATCCGATGATAGCCGGGGCCGCGATGGCGTTCAGCAGCGTGAGCGTGGTAACCAACAGCCTGAGACTCAAGGGAAAACGGATAGGTGTTGAATCAGACAATCATATTGAATCACACAATCATATTGAACATATTGAAAAGGAGACAGTCATGAAAAAGGAATTCAAAGTTTCGGGCATGATGTGCAACCATTGCCGCATGCATGTGGAAAAGGCTCTCAACCGGCTTGATGGAGTAAAGGCCACAGTCACTCTTGAACCGCCTGTGGCATCGGTGGAATTCACCTCAGACAAGGTCTATACGCTTGCCGAGCTGCAGAAACAAGTCACTGACGAGGCAGGAGACTACACTCTTGAAGAGTAGAGCATAACACCGTAGCGCAAAACTTCCCACAGGAGTAAAAAAGGTATAACAGTCCGTAAATCTGTTACTCCCCGATTGCTCCGGTTCCATTACCTTTGCATTGTCCGTTCAAAACGGAAAACAGTCTGTTCAAAACGGAAAACAGATTGTATATTTGCATCCGCTGAAGAATATGATGATGTACGGACGGGACAAAAGTGAGAACAGATTGCTGAAGCTGGTGCAGGACGGTCTTCCGATGACCCTATGGCAGCAGCTTCAGCTTACTGTGCAGCTCAGCGTCCCGGCAATAATATCCCAGCTCTCGTCAATACTGATGCAGTTCATCGATGCATCCATGGTCGGCAGCCTGGGTGCGGAGGCATCTGCGTCAATCGGACTCGTGTCCACCACGACATGGCTTTTCATGGGCCTGACTACGGCCTGTGCCACAGGCTTTTATGTGCAGGTATCCCATCTGCTCGGGGCCAAGGACGGCAAGAATGCAAGGGGGATTCTCCGTCAGTCAATCGTCATCTGCCTGCTGTTCAGCATAATCCTGACGGCAATCGGATGTGCGGTGAGCGGACCTCTCCCCCGCTGGCTCGGCGGAGAAGAGGCCATACGGGATGATGCCTCGGCCTATTTTTTCATATTCATGCTTTCACTGCCGGCAATGCAGATCAATGTCCTGGCCAGCGGCATGCTCAGGAGCGCGGGCAACATGTATACTCCGAGCGCCCTCAATGTGCTGATGTGCCTGCTGGATGTAGTCTTCAATTTCCTGCTGATTTTCCCGGCAAGGGAGCTGGAGATTTTCGGACTCGGAATCACTGTCCCGGGAGCCGGACTTGGAGTCAGGGGCGCTGCTCTCGGCACGGCTCTGGCGGCGATTGCAGTGGCTGGCCTGCTGCTGAGGGCTCTCTGCATGAAGTCTCCGCAGCTGAGGCTTGACCGGGAGAAAGGCAGCTTCTGGCCGACATCCGCCTGCATGAAAAACGCTTTCGGAATTGCCATGCCGATGGGATGCGAGAGGATAGTGATGTGCGGGGCCCAGATAATGTCGACTGTAATCGTGGCTCCGCTCGGGACTATAGCGATAGCCGCCAACGCATTTGCCATCACAGCAGAAAGCATCTGCTATATGCCGGGATACGGGATTTCCAACGCCGCCACTACTCTTGTCGGACAAAGCATAGGGGCAAGGAGGAAAGACCTCACCTGGAGATTCGCCAACATATCCGTCATAATGGGCATGGCAGTCATGGCAGTCATGGGAGTCATAATGTATCTCGGGGCTCCGGCAATAATGAAAGCCATGACGCCCGTACCGGAAGTGGTGGGACTGGGAGCGGAAATCCTGCGGATTGAAGCCTTCGCGGAACCGATGTACGCGGCCTCCATCATCGCGTACGGCATATTTGTCGGAGCAGGAGACACCCTCATTCCGAGCATAATGAATCTCGGCAGCATCTGGGCCGTCAGGCTTTCCCTTGCGGCCTTGCTTGCCCCGCAGTACGGACTTCAGGGAGTATGGACGGCAATGTGCATAGAACTTTGCGTCCGCGGAGCCATCTTCCTCGTGCGCCTGTACGGCAGGAAATGGCTTGCCCGCACAAGTAAATAAATTTAGACATCATAATATCATGGAGAAAATCATCAACAAGGAATTTTCAGGAGAGCGTCCGCTGTTCGGGTCGCATGACCTGCGGCTGGAAAATGTGACAATCCATGCCGGGGAATCGGCCATAAAGGAATGCTCGAACATTGAAGCCGTGAATTGCCTGTTCGAGGGAAATTATCCGTTCTGGCATGTGCACGGGTTCAGGATAGACAGATGCTGCTTCGATGTGGGAGGCCGCTCGGCCCTCTGGTATTCCGACCATCTGAAAATGACCGACACTGTAATCGATGCTCCTAAGATGTTCCGCGAAATGACAGACATTGACATTGAGAATGTAGTCATCAACGACGCAGATGAAGTCTTCTGGAGATGTGACCGTCTCAACATCAGGAATCTGACCCTGCACGGCGGCACATATCCGTTCATGTTCAGCAGCAACATTTATGTGGACGGTCTGGAAAGCGACAGCAAATATGTCTTCCAGTATGTAAAGGACGTTGAAATCCATAATGCCAGAATCACGACCAAGGACGCATTCTGGGAAGTTGAGAATGTCACCGTATACGATTCCGAACTGAACGGTGAATATCTCGGCTGGCACTCGAGGAATCTCCGTCTGGTCAACTGTCACATCACAGGAGAACAGCCGCTCTGCTATGCCCGGGACCTCGTCCTGGAAAACTGTACATTCGGGCCGGACTGCGACCGTGCATTCGAATACACGAGCCTCAAGGCCGACATACGGGGAAGCATAACCAACATCAAGAACCCGATGTCCGGACATATCGTCGCAGACAGCATCGGTTCGGTCACAATCGACGAAAACATCAAGGCACCGGCCGACTGCGTGATAGAAACGAGACGACAGATATTCATGACAGCCGCATGCAAGAAACAATGAGCTAAATATAATCGTCAAATATAGAATCGTGAAATTCAATAAAGAATATTGTCCAAGACATAATTATGGTGAAATATAATTTTGATGAACTCATAGAGCGCAGGGGCAGCGGCTCCTACAAATGGGACGGCCGCAAAGAGCAGAATATTCTTCCCCTTTGGGTGGCAGACATGGATTTCCGTGCGTGTGAACCTATTCTGAATGCCTTGCGCAAAAGAGTTGAACACGGCATCTTCGGCTATACTAAAGTGCAGGATGAATATTATCAGGCAATAATCCGCTGGTTCGGCCGGCGTCACGGCTGGAAGATAGAAAAGGACTGGATAATCTACACCTCCGGCGTTGTCCCGGCCATTTCCGCCATCATCAAGGCATTCACCTGTCCCGGAGACAAAGTCTTGATACAGACTCCGGTATACAACTGTTTCTATTCCTCGATACGCAACAACGGATGTACCTTCGCAGCCAATCCCCTCATTCCGGGCAATGTCACGGAAGAGAGGTCATCTTCAATGATGCGGTATACGGCCGACTTTGAAGACCTTGAGAGAAAGGCATCCGACCCGGCAGTAAAACTCATGCTGCTGTGCAACCCGCACAATCCGGCCGGCCGTGTCTGGACTGCGGAAGAACTGACAAGGATAGGTGAAATCTGCCTCAGGAACAATGTCATCGTAGTTGCAGACGAGATTCATTGCGAACTTGTGCTCCCGGGACATGAATACACCCCTTTCGCATCCATATCCGGAGAATTCAGCAGAAACTGCGTGACATGCGTCTCGCCGAGCAAGGCATTCAATATCGCCGGTCTGCAGATAGCCAACATCATTGCAGAGACACCGGAACTGCGGGAAAAAATCAACCGTGCCATCAACATCAATGAAGTCTGCGACGTCAATCCTTTCGGCGTCGCCGCTCTGACGGCCGCATACAACGAAGGCGAGGAATGGCTGGAGCAACTGTTGGAATACATCTATGGCAACTGGCAGTATATGAAAGATTTCTGTGCTGAAAGACTGCCTGAGTTCCCTCTCACGGAGCTGGAAGGCACATATCTGGCATGGATGGACTGCCGGCATCTCGGCATGGACTCGGAACGGCTTGAAGAAGACCTCATTGACAAGACGGGACTCTGGCTGAACGCAGGTTCCATGTACGGGACGGAAGGTGAGGGCTTCATGCGGTGGAACCTGGCATGCTCGAGGGCAAGACTTGCCGACGCCCTGGAGCGGTTTGCCGGATATGCTCTATAGGACTCAGCTCGTTTCCAAGTCAATAGCATCCGCAGACAATAATATTTGGCTCTCTGTCCTGCATTCGCTATATTTGCCCGTAGAAGAAAACGACAAGGCAAGGCAAAATGAAAAGCATACAGGCAACCATGCGCCGGCTGTCTCTGGCAGCGGCGCTTATGCTGCTGTCCTGGCAGGCACCTGCGGGGGCACAGACTGTGACAGACGGCTCCGACGGACGCAGATGGTCCGACATGTATGAACTTCCGGCATTCTCGGACAGAAAGGGGCAGGAAATAATCGTGCGGAGGGAAGGATACACAGTATCTTTCAATCCGAAGTTCCGCATTCCGAACTGGGTGGCCTGGATACTGACGGAAGACAGACTGGAGAGCAGTGTGACATCCAGGCCCGGGACCGAGGCCTTCATCCCTGACCCGAAGATTCCGGGATGTCCTGACCGTCGGTACAATTATCAGAAATACCGCTATGAAAGGGGGCACATCTGCCCTGCCGCAGACAACAAATGGAGCGAAAGGGCCATGGCAGAATGCTTCTACATGAGCAACATCTGCCCGATGAGCGTCAGCCTGAACCATGACGAATGGAACGACATAGAGGAAAAATGCAGGAACTGGGCGCAATCCAAATACAGGACGACTATTTATGTCGTGGGCGGCATCGTGCCTTCTGAAGCCGGAAAAGGCGACAGGGACATCCCTGCCTATGTGGGAGAAAATGACGACATTGCTGTCCCCCGCAGAGTATTCAAGGCAGTGCTCCGCAATGACCCTCATTCCGGATGGACTGCCATAGGATATGTATTTGACCAGACCGGGCACACGGAAATGATGACAATCGACGCCCTTGAAGCCCTTACCGGCTTCGACCTTTTCCACAACCTGCCGGACAGGACCGAATATCAGGTTGAAGCCAGGGACAACCGCGCCGACTGGTCAGGATGCTCAGATTTCTGAGCATTGTCCTGTTTCGTGTCAATATATGTTCCCGATTTCGGACATCAAAAGAATGTAACAAATCCGTAACTTCCGGCAACAAATTATTAACATTATCTACATTTTTATTAAAATGCGTCAGAATACCTTTGCGGCCAAATTAAAAGGTCATGCAACTGAGGTTTATCTTGACGGCACTGATTGCTGCAGTCTGGACTGTGAATCCGGTGAATCTGTCGGCTGACAGTGTCACAGGCAGCGAAAGGACAGCAAAAAGCATCAGCGAGGCAAAACCTTCGCTGAATCTCAGAGGAAAGGTCCTGGATGCAGCCACCGGAGAAGAAGTCATCGGCGCGGCGATAATTCTGAAAGACAATCCTGAAAAATGGGCAGTGTCCGGACTGGACGGGTCGTTTTCCATGCAGCTCGGACAGGAGGGCGAACAGGTCCTGCTCTGTTCAATCATCGGATACAAGAATGCCGAAGTAAAATGTTCCTCTCTTGGAGAGCTTCTCATAATAAATCTGCAGCCGGACAACATTATGCTTGAAGGAGCGACGGTTTCGGCTGAAAATCACGGCAAGACAGAAGCAAGCGCAAGAGCCATCGAGAAAAATTCACTGAGTGTAGTGAATGTCATGAGTGCCAAGGCCATTGAGCTCTCTCCGGACTTGACGGTAGCCAATGCCATCCAGAGGATGTCCGGTATCACGGTAGAAAGGAACAGCAGCGGAGAAGGACAGTATGCGATTCTCCGCGGAATGGACAAGAGATACAATTATACACTTGTAAACGGAGTCAAGATACCGAGTCCTGACAACAAGAACAGGTTTGTTCCCCTTGATATCTTCCCCTCAGGGATGCTTGACAGGCTTGAAGTGGCAAAGTCACTCACTCCCGACATGGAAGGCGACGGCATCGGAGGTGCAGTCAACCTCGTCATGAAAGACGCTCCGGAGAAGATGGAAGTCAGTGCCAATATCGCCACCGGATACAATGCCCTGTACTTCAACCGTGACTTCGAGTCTTTCAACCATCGTGCGGGACAGAAGTCATCTCCGTTTGAAAGGATGGGAGCAGACCCCAACGCCAACTACGCCGTGACTGCAGAAGACTTCACGATGGAGAACATGCGGGTAAAATTCGCAAGGCCGAGGCCCGACATCGTGGGCGGCTTCTCATTCGGGGACAGATATGCCGCAGGAAGACTCGGGGTGATGGCCGCAGTCAGCTGGCAGAATCTTTTCAGAGGAAAAAACACTGACCTCTATTATGTCTCCGGCTCCTCGGGCAACGGCACGGAAATCAGGACATATTCGGAGGAGCAGAACAGGCTCGGGGCGCATGTCAAGCTTGACTACAGGGCCGGGGACAGGCACAAGGTCATGCTCTATGCCGGCTACATGGACCTCCGGGAAAGCGAGGTCCGGGACGGGAAGAACATGAAAGACTGGATTGTCAAGATGCAGTGGACCAGGCAGTACATCATCAATGCCACACTCCGGGGAGAACATTCGTTCCTGAGAAGCGGCAGGCTGAAACTGAACTGGACAGGGGTATTCTCAAAGGCATACAGCACATCCCCTGACAATTCCAAGATATACATCAACATGCAGCAGCCCCATCTCTACAACACAGACTCGGCCGAAAAAAGATGGGAGCACAATTCCGACAGGGATTTCGCCGGATATGTCAACCTTTCATATAATTTCAATTTCGGTCAGGAGACAGACCTCTTTCTGAAAGCCGGCGGAATGTACAGGAACAAGGTGAGAGACAGTTTCTTCAATGAGTTCACATTCGATTCGTCCACAGGCAGGGAAGATCTCCAGTACTACGGCGAGGACTGGACCAATTTCGACCAGCTGCTCCTCACTCCGCGCGCCTACGGCAATATCGGGGACCCGCTCAACTATGACGCATGGGAAAACATAGCCGCAGGATACCTGATGGGCAAATTCAACTGGAAGAAATTCGAGGCAATCGCAGGCCTTCGGGCAGAACATACTGACCAGGGCTATCTGCTGGACTTCCCGAGAAACACTGATTCCGAGGGGGACCAGAACTATTGGGACATCCTGCCGAGCATCCACCTCAAATACAATGTTCACCGCAACGCCAACCTGAGGTTTTCATACGGCCGTTCCATCAACCGTCCCGGATTCTTCGAGATAGTGCCTTACACGATTCTCAACGAAGACTATGACGAAAAAGGTAATCCGGACCTGCAGCACACCGTGGCCGACAACATTGACCTCAGGTATGAATTTTTTCCGAAATCATCCGAGCAGTTCATGGTAGGGCTCTTCTGGAAAAAGCTGCAGAACCCAATAGAATACGGACTCATCAATGAAGGACAGGCGACTTTCATCACCCCGATGAACTTCGGAAACGCAACCAACGCAGGAGTTGAGGTGGATGTGATGAAGTATTTCAGCTGGTTCGGAATCAAGGCCAACTATACCTACACCAATTCAAGCATCACGACCAGCAAGAGAGTGCGCGAAGGGACTGAAGTAAAGACCGTGAGCCAGACAAGGCCGCTCTACGGACAGGCAGCCCATGTGGCAAATCTCTCCCTCCTGTTCAATTTCAGCAAATGCGGACTTGAGGCGCAGATTTCAGGCTCATATACAGGGAAACGGCTAAGCGAAATATCAAACTGGCTGGACAACGACATCTGGGAAGCCGGATATGTGCAGCTTGATGCCTCGATAGAAAAAAGCTTCAGGTCAGGATTGGCAATCTTCGCCAAGGCATCCAACCTGCTTGACACCCCTGTACTCCGGTATATCATGCCGAACCCGATGACAGACTCGCTCAAGGACTATGAAAGATACAAGGGCGGAGTAATAGAGCGCCGCGAATGGCATGCCCAGACTATAATGATAGGAATCAGATACAGATTCTCTGAAAAATAATCATCGGCAAACCGAAAAACAACCATCAACAGATTTGAAATAAATCATTAATAAACTTGAAATCGATAATCAACAAAACCAATTTTATGAAAACTGCGAAAATTCTGATGCTTGCGGCTGTCTGCATGCCTGTATTGGCCGCCTGCGAGAAAGACAATGGGAAAAATCACCAGAACATTGTATTAGAGGGTACTGTACAGGAGGTGTCAGGCACCTGGACTGCCGGCAGTACAATTGAAGTCAACAGCCATCTTCTCGTGCCGGAAGGCGAAAGTCTTACCATCGAGCCGGGCGTGACCGTAATCTTCAACAGTGCCGGAGTCGGTGTCAACCATGTTGCAATAGAATTCACGGTTGACGGGAATCTCTACTGCCTCGGTACGGAGAGCGAGCCGGTACGCCTGACCGTGGCAGAAGGACTCAGGACTGAAGCCAATACATTCGCCGGACTCTGGGGCGGAATCGTGGCAGGTGCGACCTGTGAAGAAATGATCATCGACCACACCATCATCGAATACACAGGCGGACAGGTAATAGAAGGCTCGCCTGCCGCAGAAAACGGATACTATACAGCAGGCGACGACGCTTATCCGCAGATTACCACCAACAATGTGAACGGCAGATATGTCATCACCAACAGCATCATCCGCAACGGCTGGTCAGACGGCATCTACATGATGGGAGGAAACGCCATCATCGCGGACAACATCTTCAGCGCCACCGGATATGACGGGGCAGAGGCTGTCAACATCAAGTCAGGATGCAAGGTGGATGTTGCCCGGAACATCATGTTCAGCCCGAACACCAACGGACTCAAGCTTTCCAGCTCGGATCAGAGCGAAGTAAGGCACCAGGCCCTCATCCAGGCTTACAACAACACCATCATCAATTCAGGATGGAGGCGCGACGGAGAAAAGGGAGGCTGCATCTATGTGGAGGAAATGGCCAATGTCAGCGTATTCAACAACCTTCTGGTGAACTGCAAGTTCAGAGCAATCACCCCCGCATACGACGAGCCGGGTTCCGAAGACTGCTACGACTCCGAGAACTCGATGATAGACTATAACTTTTACGCCTCCGGGAATGTCCAGAGTCACCTGTACTTTGAAGGAGCATACGAAGACGACGGAGAGACACTCTATTACTCGGGAGTAAAATTCCCGTATGAAGGATATGCCTATGACCATGAAGAGTATGACCCGAGTGCCGACACCCACAGCAAGATTGCCGGAAGTTCTTCCGAAGCCGATGCCCTTGACCCGGACTTCGTGGGCTACAGCCTCGATGCAGATCCGGCAGACTATACATGGAATGACAGCTGGGACTTTCATGTGAACGCAGGCTCCCCTGTACTTGAGGGCTACTACACACCTTCAGGAGACAGAATGCCGTTCTACGCCACAAGCGGTCTGACAGTAAACGGACAGGAATACAAATCTCCGGCAGTACAGCCTTGGTTCGGTGCATTCGGAACTGCCGAATAAATCAGACAGGCATCTGTGAACCGATAAAATAAAACATTAACTTTGTCAGAAATGATACTTATGATGAAAAGAATTCTACCGCTCCTGCTTGCCGCAGCAGCCCTCGTTTCCTGCGGACAGGTGACAGTGTCTACAGACCGCACCGGGCAATGGAAGGCTCTTGAAGGACCTCTCAATTTCTATCTTGCAAATGACCTCGGGCGCAACGGCTACTATGACCAGAAGCCGATAGCGGAGACAATGGGGAAGATGGCCGAGACCATCGACATCGAATTCGTCGTCGCTGCCGGGGACATACATCATTTTGAAGGCGTACAGAGCATATCGGACCCTCTGTGGATGACCAACTACGAGCTGATCTACTCCCATCCGGACCTGATGATGCAGTGGTATCCGATATGCGGCAACCACGAATACCGCAGCAACACTGATGCTGTCGTGGAATACAGCAATGTAAGCGCACGCTGGGAAATGCCCGCCAAATACTACACTTTCGTCAAGGAGGAAGACGGCGTTACCGTCAGGATTGTGATGGTCGACACCACTCCTATGATTGACAAGTACAGGGAGGAAACTGACAAATATGCCGACGCCTCCAGGTCTGACTGGAAAGAACAGACCGCTTGGCTTGACCAAGTGCTTTCCGAAGCAGACGAAGACTGGGTACTCGTAGTGGGACATCACCCGATATATGCATACACCGACAAGAGCGAAAGCGAGCGGACGGACCTGCAGCAGAGGCTGGATCCCGTAATCAGGAAATACGGCAATGTGGACATGTATCTCTGCGGCCACATCCACACATTCCAGCACATCCGCAAGGACGGCTGCGACATCGACTATGTGGTAAACACATCCGGTTCCCTCAGCCGTGAGGATGTGCAGCCGATCGACGGCACAGTATTCTGCAGCAACAAGTCGGGATGGTCTCTCATCACAGCGGATGAGCACGAGATGAAACTCCACATGCTCGACAAGGAAGGAAATGTCCTCCACACGGTGACCCGCACAAGATAATCCGTGACAATCCCTGCAGCCTTCCCTATCAATGCGCAAGGAGAATGTCTGATATATTCAAAAATCCCTGCCGGAAAGATAATTCGGCAGGGATTTTTGACAATAATTCCATATCTGAAGGAAAGATATTGCATAAATTTGCCGCACAATTGATGACACTGAAATTTATAGCTGTATGAAAACTTCCATATCTGCGGCGCAGGTGATTGCGGCCGCCCTGGCGGCAATGTTACTGAACGGATGCGAGAAGCCCTCTCAGGATAAAGGGAACCGGAATGAAGCGGAAACACTAAGACCGACGGAGCTGCAGCTCGGCTCCGTGACAGTATTTCCCGGAGGAGAAAATGCCTGTCAGGACTCCTACCTTACCCTTACATTCTCTTCCGTACCGACGCTCGGAGATTCCGGTGCCATCAGGATACTGGACTCAAGAGGAAATGAGGCTGACATGATTGACATGGCAGATGTCGCGGCAGCAAATGCCGCAGGCGTACAGATGACTGACAATACTCTCTTTTCAACGGCTATGGATGCCGTCGGGACTGCGGGGTACTATCGCATTGTATATTACAATGCAGTGACAGCCGAAGGAAATTCGGTCAGAATCAGGCCTCATACGGGCAGTCTCGAATACGGGAAAGAATACAGTGTCGTCATTGAGCCCGGTGTAATAATTGCTGACGGCTTCGGAGGCATCGGAAGCGGAGAATGGACATTCACAGTGATGCCGAAACCTGAAAACAAGGACGAAATCACTGTCGGCGGCCGGGACTGCGACTTCATGACTCTTCAAGGGGCGGTCAACTATGCTGTCGGCCGAGGCCAAAGCGCTGCCGTCACCATCACTGCCTGCGACGGAATCTATGACGAGCCCATTTTCATACGAAACAAGAATAATCTCACAATCAAGGGAGAAAGTCGCGGTGGCACTGTCGTCAGGTTTGACAACAGCAACGACAGAATCAATGGCGTCGGAGGCTCTCTGCAATCTGTCCCTCAGATCGGAAGTCCTGTCGGAAAGACAGGAGGAAGGTCCGTGATTCTCGTGGAGAACTGCGACATGCTCTGCTTCGAAAACATTACTCTTGAAAACTCACACGGACATGGGAGTCAGGCGGAAGTCATCTATTTTAATTGCGATGACGGCCGACTGATTGCAAGGAACTGCAATTTTTCAAGCGAACAGGACACTATAGAGCTTAAAGGCTGGAGTTTCTTTGACAACTGCCTTATAAGAGGCGATGTCGACTTTATCTGGGGCTATCCGAAGACCGCATTGTTCGAGTCATGCGAAATCCGTTCATGCCGGAATGACAACGGGGGATATCTCGTCCAGGCCAGGTGCAGAAGTGCAGACAAAGGAATAGTCTTTCTCAAATGCAGGCTTACCGCCGAAAGCGGCGTCGGCACAGGTACAGTTTACCTTGCCAGGTCAGGCGGGAACAGCTCTGAGTGGGACAATGTCACATATCTTAACTGTACAATGGGCCGGCACATTGCAGGTTCCGGCTGGTATTCGGAGCCGGCTCCGAATCCACGAAAAGCCACAGCGGAAAACGGATGGAAGGAATACCGCAGCATGAACGAATCAGGAGTGGTCATGGACATGTCTGGCAGATATTCCGGATGCAGGATTCTCGATGAATCCGAATATGAGAGTCTCTACTCGTCGAAAGAAAAGATATTTGCCGGATGCAGGCATGGCTCAGGATGGCTCCGGTAAGTATTGTTCCCAGCAAGACAAAAGACAAAATTCTATCCGAATTTCGGCCAGTTTAACTATATTTGTATCCGTGTAAATTGTAACCTGACCGAAATGGAATATAAGATTGGGAAAGAAGCGCATTGTGCAGTAATAGGTTATGGAAGCTGGGCCACTGCCATCGCAGGCCTGCTCTCAAGGAATGAATCAAATGTATGGTGGTACATCCGCAATCCGGAAGTACTGGAAGGTGTCCTCACGGACGGCCGCAACCCGAAATATGTGAGTGAACTGGAATTCGACCTCAGCCGGATTCATCCCTCCTCCGACATAAATGAAGTCGTGCGCAATGCGGAAATCATAATAATGGCCGTGCCTTCGGCATACCTGAAGGATTTTCTTCAGCCTCTTACTGAGCCGCTCTGCGACAAATTCATCGTATCGGCCATCAAAGGCATCATCCCGGGGGAATATCAGACGGTAGCAGAATATCTCAAGGACAGGTACAGCCTTTCTTTCAGGCAGATAGGCATAATCGGAGGCCCGTCTCATGCCGAAGAGGTATCCAAGGGGAAGCTTTCATACCTTACCGTAGTATGCACGGATGAAGAGAATGCCCGTCTCATAGGCAACAAACTTGCGAACAACAGTGTACGACTCAGTTATTCGGCAGATATCTATGGTGTCGAATATGCGTCAATACTCAAAAACATCTATGCGATTGCCGTCGGGCTTGCCGTCGGGCTCGGATACGGGGACAATTTTCTCGCCGTGCTGATTTCCAACTGCGCCAACGAGATGACCCGTTTCCTGCGGGAAAGCTATCCTGACGAGCGCAACACGCTTGCCCCGGCATATCTCGGAGACCTGCTTGTGACATGCTACTCCATATACAGCCGCAACCGCAGGCTCGGGCTCCTCATCGGAAGAGGATGCACGGTCAAGAGCGCCCTCAATGAAATGACGATGATTGCAGAAGGATATTTCGCCGCAGACTGCATCAGACACATCAATTTCAGGCACAAGATTGACATGCCTATAGCCGACATGGTATACCGCATTCTCTATGAGAAAGCCCAGCCGCGCAGATGCATGAAGGAGCTTACAGCAAAATTATAGCTCAAGAACGGATATCCTGCATAAGAAAACTCCCTTCATTCTATGATACCGGCAGAAAAGAGCAGACCCATGAATGGTGTCTGCTGTCTTTTTATATATGGCTTTATCTTCCCTGTGTTGATGTCCTCCAGATTTTTTGCCGCATCATAAGCCGCCACGAAATCCTTTCCGGTCAGGTACTCCCCTTCCACCGATCGCTTGGTGCCGGGCTGGCCTCCCTTAAGGAAAATGCAGCTGCCGACAAATGCAGCATAATACGGAATACCTGTCACTGATGAAAAGGCCCCGTTGGACTTGACATATTCTACAACTTTTTCCCATGCTCCGGCACCGTCAAGGCCGGAATATTCAGATTTGATTTTCATATTACATGTCAAATGATGCCGATGAAACATCCCCTGTCATTCAGGAAATCACATCATGAACTCAAATTTATTGAAATTTTTTTATAAAATGCTTAACTTGCAGAAATTCAAAGTTCACATATATGGAACCATATACACAACCGCTTGACATTGAAATCCGTTCAGAAATTGGAAAACTCGGGGCCGTAATGCTTCATTCTCCCGGAGCCGAAGTTGAAAATATGACTCCACGCAATGTCCAGAGAGCATTATACAGCGACATTCTCAACCTTTCCATTGCTCAGGAAGAATATTCGCAGCTCCATGGAGTCTTGTCAAAAGTCGCCAAAGTATATGAAGTGAGACCTCTGCTGAAGAAGGTTCTTGACAGCAGCAGTGACAGAGCAGACCTTCTCAAACGAATCTGCCTGAGTGAAGATGCGGCCAAATACTATGAGAAACTCATGGAGAAGGACTCCGATACACTTGTCTCAGCTCTTATTGAGGGACTTCCCGCTGAAATCAATACCCTTTCCGCATACCTTGCCAACGAATACTATGCACTCTACCCCTTGTACAATTTCTATTTTACAAGGGATTCCGCCGTCACCATCGGCAACAGTGTACTCGTGTGCAGGATGGCCAACAAAATAAGAATGCGTGAATCCATAATAATGGAAGCCATATACAGGTGCAGCGGAAGCTTCAGATGCGGCATTACTGACGCAAATGATTTCAACGCTGCCGGGTCGCCCATAGTTATGGAAGGCGGAGACATCCAGATTGTCAGGGATGATATCCTTCTTGTCGGGAACGGAGCGAGGACCTCGCCTCAAGGAATAGACTTCATGGTAGAGAGATTCAGGAAGGCTCATCCTGAAGGCGTTTATCATGTCATTGTCCAGCAGATACCGCATTCCCCTGAGTCATTCATACACCTCGACATGGTGTTCACTATGATAGACAGAGACAGATGTATGATATTTGAACCATTGATGCTCAATAATATACAATATCAGACGGTACATATTGTAATTGCAGACGGCAAGGTGACATCAATAAAGTCTGAGCCGAACATCCTAAAGGCCCTCAAAAAGCTTGGGGTAGATCTCAAGCCTGTTATCTGCGGAGGCGATGACGAATGGGACCAGGAGCGCGAGCAGTGGCACAGCGGGGCCAATACATTCTGTCTGGCTCCAGGTCAGATACTCACATATGCACGCAATGTCCATACGCTTGAAGAACTGGACAAGGACGGCTTCAGCATAATGACTGCAGAAGATGTAATATCAGGCAAATCCCTCATCTGCGGCAAATGTGCAGTATCTATCGCGGGATCGGAACTTCCCCGAGGCGGAGGCGGTCCGAGGTGCATGACAATGCCTCTGTCCAGAGACCAAGTGAACTGGTAATTCAGGACGCCGTTGCCGTCCGGATACTTTTATGGTCTGTTCCTGACTTTTATCATTTCTACGGGCTGCTCCCTGACGGCATCAAGGGGATGTACCTGACGGGATACCTTCGAGAAGTCGATTGCAGTGAGGTCAAGGCATCTGACGGTTGAGTTCCATGCCGTCCTGTAGTAGAATTTCATGCCACGAGTATCTGCAGAAGTGGTCCACTGTGTGGCGCTCGGGAGTCCGGAAGGTGCCTCTCCGGTCTTGTGCTCAATGCCTATAGGAATGTCAAAGTTATTGAGAATCTGGAATGTCTCCATTACGGTAGCCTCAGATGTGTCATACTGCGGTGCCGTGGCCTTGTAGAAAGCGGCGCGGACAAACCTTGACGGCGGGGTTATGTCCCCGGGCAGCCCGTGGAGACCGGCCCCTGCCCCGAACTGAGAAAGCGTGACCTCGTCCGTAAGCTTCAGCGGATTCGCCTGCCCGGTGAAAACATTGACATAATTGTTGAGGTTGGTCATCTGCCATTCGAATCCCGGAGAATTGGTGAGCACTCCAAGCCTGTTCTCGAAGAAATGCGGGACTCCGCCGGTTATCTCTATCACAATCTGCCTGCCCGACGGCTCTGCGACCCTCCAGTGTGCCGTGCCGGCCTGCGGGCTCAAGGCCACGACCCTGATGCATGACATAGCCTCCTTGACTTCATCTATCGACGAGAAATTGGCGAGAATCCATCCAGTAAGCTCCACATCGACTATTGTCGAGGCATTCATCGTGCTGTCGTAAGGCACATACTCCCCGTATCCCGGGAAAAAGAAGAGTCCGGCGGAAAGCCCCGCCTCATTCATGCCTTCGGTAACGAATGTGTCCTGGGAGACGGAAACTCCGACATATCCATATCTTGAGACATATTCAAGCCCGTTCCTGCCTGTCGGGGTCATCGACACGGCCCTGTCATTGCGCGGCACCACCACATAGCGGCTCTCGAGGTCGCTCCCGCCCCATTCGCAGGTACGGGCATAGACATGGGCCCCATCCTTGGACTTGAGTGATATTCCCGTGCAGGCATCTGCATCTGCCGGCATGAACATGGCTCCCGAAAACAAAATGGCAGCGGACAGACATGAGAGGGCGCTTCCCATTCTGCCGGAATTTTTCCTGCTGCATGAATGACTTTTCATGACAATGAGACTTTAAGGCAATCCGTCCTGAATTGCCGTCCTAAAGTTACTTAAAATTTTTGAGAATTGCCGTGAGTGTTGCTAAATTTGCAGGCTTTTGAAAATTCTTTGAAAATGGAAAAAATTTCATTGCGTATGCTGCTGTCATCCGCTGCAGGACTGGCGGCAGTCATTTTTATGGGGACATTGCCTGCCATGGCGCAGACCGGCATCAGGGAAACAAGGCCTGCGAATGACAAGGAAAGGCTCCTGACCATGGAGGAGGCTGTCTATACGGGGGCTGCATATCCCGAAAAGCCTGCATGCTTCTGGTCAGAGGACGGGAATACCCTTTATTATACTGCCGGTGACACGCTGTTCTCCATTGAGCCGGCGACAGGAGCAGTCAAGGCTGAAGTATCCGGGTCCCGGGCGGCAGGGACTGCCGGGAGCGATTGCGGCGGCATCATGCCCGCTTTCCCATCCGGAGCAGAGAATGTCACGCCGGGCTCCTGCGGGAGATACGCATATACACTCGGCAAAAGCCTTTACATAGGCGACAGCAACGGGAACAGCCTGCCTGTAGCCGTCAGCGACGATGAAGACATCACATACGGACAGTTCACAAGCAGAAACGAATTCGGCATCACGGAAGGGATTTTCTGGTCTCCGGACGGCAGGAAACTGGCATTCTACCGTAAGGACGAGTCCCTCGTAGGCTCTTTTCCCCTGCTTGACATCACCACAAGGACAGGAAGCCTGTTCGAAATCAAATATCCGATGGCAGGGATGCCGTCTGAGAATGTAAGGCTCGGCATCTTCGACCTTGCATCCCTCACTACGGTGTATGTAAAGGCCGACGACTACGGCTACGACCAGTACCTGACCAATGTGACATGGTCTCCGGACGGGGAAAGTATATTCATCCAGGTTCTGGACAGGAGCCAGAAGAACATGAGGCTCAACATGTACGACGCTGAAAGCGGCGACTTCATAAGCACACTTCTGGAAGAGCATGACAGCCGGTATGTGGAGCCGCAGGACAGGATATGGTTTCTTGAAGGCAATACCGGAGAAAACCTTGAATTCATCTACAGGACCTGCTGCCGCGACGGATACTGGAACCTGTATCTCTGCGGCATGGACGGCAAGGTGAAGAGAATCACCCGCACGGACGCCGATGTGGCATATATCGGAAACGACGGAAGATATGTCTACTACACCTCCGCAGAGATATCTCCTTCGGAAAACCACCTTTTCAAGACAGACATCCGCACCGGCAGGAGCACGAGGCTGACATTTGAACCGGGATGGCATGAGATAGCCATGAGCCCGGACTGCCGGCATTTCGCTGACACCTGGTCAAGCCTGGATGTGCCATACACCACTGACCTCCGTTCTGCGGACGGAAAGCTCGTCAAGAGCCTTTTCTCAGCCGCGGACCCGGCTGACGTGTATGCATGGTGCGAGACCGTACTCGGCACCGTGAAAAGCGCCGACGGAAAATACGACAACTGGTACAGGCTCATAAAGCCGAAGGACTTCGACCCTTCAGAGAAATATCCGGTCATCCTCTATGTCTACGGCGGGCCGCACTCCCAGCTTGTGAAGAACACATGGAATGCCGAGCTGCGGGCATGGGAAATGTACATGGCGCAGAGGGGCTACATAGTCTATGTCCAGAACAACCGCGGCACTCTCAACCAGGGAGCTGAATATGAGAAGGCCATCTGGAGACAATGCGGACAGGCGGAAATGGCCGACCAGATAGAGGGCATCAGGATGCTGATGTCCCTGCCGTATGTCGACTGCGACCGCATCGGAGTCCACGGCTGGAGCTACGGGGGATTCATGACCATATCGCTGATTACCAATTATCCGGATATATTCAAGGTAGCCGTTGCCGGCGGTCCTGTCATAGACTGGAAATGGTATGAGGTAATGTACGGGGAGAGATATATGGACTCCCCTGCCGCCAATCCCGAAGGATATGCCAGGACAAGCCTGATTGCAAAGGCCGGCGACCTGAAGGGCAAGCTGCTCATCTGCCAGGGGGCTGTGGACAATGTCGTCGTCTGGGAACACAGCCTGAGCTTCATCCGGGAATGCATCAAGAACAATGTGCAGGTGGACTATTTTCCATATCCTTGCGCCCGGCACAATGTCATGGGCAAGGACAGGGTGCATCTGATGGACAAGGTCACGATGTATTTCGAGGACTATCTTTAGGATTGACCGGCACAGGGAGATGCGATGAACATCAGGAGTCTTTTCAAGGGACGGAGCGGTGACCTGACGCAAGGCGGAATCACAGGCCCGATGCTGATGTTCGCCCTGCCGCTTGCGGCGGGGAATCTTCTCCAGCAGTTCTACAACATAGCGGACACCGTCATTGTCGGGCGTTTCGTGAGCCCGGATGCCCTTGCCGCAGTCGGAAGTTCGTACACCCTCACAACATTCCTGCTTTCCATCATCATAGGGCTGTGCATGGGAAGCGGAGTGCTCTTTTCAATGAGATTCGGCGCCGGGGACAGAAGCTCTCTGAGGAAGAGCGTCTTCACCTCCTTTGTCCTCATCGGAGGCATCACGGTGCTTGTGACAGCGGGGATCTTCGCATTCATGAGCCCGGCAATCAGGATGATGAATGTGCCGGAGGAAGTGTTTCCTCAGATGAGAATCTACCTGCTGATTGTCTGTGCCGGCATTCCGATGACTTTCCTGTATAATTTCTTTGCATTCCTGCTGCGGTCAGTCGGGAATTCGCTCACCCCGCTGTGGTTCCTCGGAATCTCCGTTGTCATGAACATCGTCCTGGACCTGCTTTTCATCCCGATTCTCGGCATGGGAACAGCCGGAGCGGCGCTTGCCACCGTCATTTCACAGGGATTCTCCGCCATCACCCTTGCCTGGTACACCCTGAAGAAATATCCGGGGCTGGCCGTCAGAAAAGAAGAAATGAGGATTGAGAGAAAAGAACTCGCCCTGATTTCCAACTACTCGTTTCTGACATGCCTGCAGCAGTCTGTCATGAACTTCGGCATCCTCATGGTCCAGGGACTGGTCAACACTTTCGGGACGGCTGTAATGGCCGCATTCGCCACGGCCGTGAAGATAGATGCCTTTGCCTACATGCCCGTCCAGGACTTCGGCAACGCATTTTCAACCTTCATCGCACAGAATTACGGTGCCGGCAGGCAGGACAGAATCAGAAAAGGAGTCAGGAGCGCCTTCCTGTGCTCGACTGCTTTTGCCCTGCTGGTCTCAGTCCTCGTCTTCGTCTCAGCCCCGGTGCTTATGCGACTGTTTGTCGGCAACGAGCCTGAAGTCATCGGGGTCGGCACAAGATACCTCAGGATTGAAGGCAGCTTCTATGTCGGCATCGGATGGCTTTTCCTGTTCTACGGACTCTTCAGGGCTGTGGGACGGCCGGCATTCTCCCTCGTGCTCACGGTCATTTCCCTCGGTCTGAGGGTGGCTGTCGCCTATGCCTTCGCCCCGCAGTTCGGACTTGACTGGATATGGTGGGCAATACCTGTGGGATGGTTTGCCGCAGATGCAGCAGGACTGTGGAGATACTTTGCCCTGAAAAAGTCCTGAATTTTTGCATTTGTCATGGATTCATGGCATTTTTGCAGCCGAAAATCGCATCGCCCCTCCGGGCGGAAATGTTTTGGGGAGACAATATCTGAATTTGAAAACGATATCATGAAATCGATAAAAGAAATCTACAAAATAGGCAAAGGTCCGTCCAGCAGCCATACGATGGGACCGCAAAAGGCCGCGGCAGCATATCTTGAGCATCATCCCGATGTCAGGAACTTTCATGTGACCCTCTACGGGTCCCTTGCGGCCACGGGAAGAGGTCACCTCACTGATGTTGCCGTGATGGAAACCCTCGGCAGGGCCGGACATGTCGAAATCGAATGGCAGCCGAAAATCTTTCTTCCCCGGCATCCGAACGGAATGGCGATAGCGGTGGCCGGAGAGAACGGTGAAAGGCATGACGAATGGACTTTCTACAGCATAGGAGGAGGAAACATCGTATGCGACCAGCTCCCTGTGGACAATTCTCCCGAGATATACCCGCTCAACAGCATGACAGACCTTCTGAACTGGTGCAATACCAACAGCAGGAACTACTGGGAATATGTCCAGGAACACGAGGACAGCGACGTATGGGACTACCTCGCCACAGTATGGAAAGCCATGTGCGACTCGATAGAACGCGGGCTTGACAAGGAAGGCATACTTCCGGGTCCTCTCCGTCTGCGGAGAAAGGCGGCAAGCTATTATGTAAGGGCTGAAGGATATAAGGACGTGCTGAGGACCAGGGGACTCATTTTCGCATACGCCCTTGCGGTAAGCGAGGAAAATGCCTCCGGAGGAATCATTGTCACTGCCCCGACATGCGGCTCGTGCGGAGTGCTTCCGGGCGTCCTTTACCACCTCAGGAACATTTACGGATACAGCGACAAGCGCATCATCCGCTCCCTCGCCACTGCCGCCCTGGTCGGAAATGTAGTGAAGCAGAATGCATCCATATCAGGCGCCGAAGTCGGCTGCCAGGGTGAAGTCGGAGTTGCCTGCGCCATGACGGCCGCAGCAGCCAACCAGCTGATGGGAGGAAGCCCTGCCCAGATAGAATATTCGGCTGAGATGGGGCTTGAGCACCATCTCGGGATGACATGCGACCCTGTCTGCGGCCTGGTGCAGATTCCATGCATAGAAAGGAATGCATACGCGGCCGCGAGGGCACTTGACGCCAACATCTACGCATCATACACGGACGGTCTTCACAGAGTGTCTTTCGACCAGGTGGTCCGGGCCATGAAGCGTACAGGAAAAGACCTCCCATCGCTCTACAAGGAGACCGGAGAGGGAGGTCTTGCTGCCGTGGTTGAATAATAAATTGCCGGGATCTGCCTGAGATGCCCGGCGATGGATCAGAAAGATGCGGTTTCCGCCGCCTTACGGGCCGCCGCATCCGCGAATTTTTCGGAGCCGTCGGCATAGAGGATGCCCCTTGATGAATTGATGAGCAGCCCTCCCCTGTCATTCGCCCCGTATCTCATCACTTCTTCTGCCGAACCGCCCTGAGCCCCGACACCTGGTACAAGAAGGAAATTGTCAGGACAGAAACTGCGGATTTCAGAAAGTTTGTCAGCCCTGGTCGCCCCTACCACGAACATCATGTTGTCAGGAGTGGAGATTTCCATCATTTCCTCCATGACAGCCTGATACAAAGGTTTTTCTCCTTTGAGCGCCATCTGGAACTGCGCGGCCGAGGCATTGGATGTAAGCGCAAGCACAATGGCCCATCTGCCCTTGTGGTCAAGGAACGGCGTCACACTGTCCGCCCCCATGTAGGGAGCCACAGTCACGGCATCAAAGTCCATGGTCTCAAAGAAAGCTCTGGCATACATCCTTGCAGTATTCCCGATGTCTCCCCTCTTGGCGTCGGCAATCAGAAATATTTCCGGATAATTGCTTCTGATATAGTCCACTGTGGCTTCAAGGGCTCTCATACCGTCAGTACCGTAGCACTCGTAGAAAGCAAGGTTAGGCTTGTAGGCGACACAATGTGCAGCCGTTGCGTCCACGATTGCCTTGTTGAACTCGACGATGGAGCGGGCCGTCCCCCTGAACTCCCTGCCCCTGAAGACTATTTCCCCGTTTTCGGCCAGAGCCCTTATGCAGGACGGCATTTTCTGGAAATCCACATCCAGTCCTACGCACAGCATTGTCTTCTTTGCCTGAATCTGCCTGTACAAATCTTCTCTGTTCATATGTCACGATTTTTTCAGTTCCTGTAATACTTGTAGAAAAGAGAAATTGCCTCCATGCCACGGAAAAGCTGTCTCAGCAGGAAGCTCTCGTTCGGAGAATGGATTGTATCCCGTTCCAGTCCGAATCCCATCAGAAGAGGGTCAATGCCGAGGATGCGCTGCAGGTCCGCCAATATCGGAATGCTTCCTCCTCCGCGGCTCGGGACAGGCTCAATGCCGTAGACATCAGCCATCGCCCTTGAGGCGGCCTGATATGCTTCAGAAGAAATAGGTATGAGAAAGCCGTTGCCTCCGTGGCAAGGTTTCACTTCTACCGTCACGCAATCAGGCGCGATTGACTTGAAATGCTCTTCAAAAAGCCTTGTGATTGTATCGCTGTCCTGATTAGGGACAAGACGCATAGAGATTTTTGCATGAGCCTCTGAAGGCAATACGGTCTTCGCTCCCTCACCTGTATATCCGCCCCAGATGCCGTTGACATCCAGACAAGGCCTGATGCCGGTGCGCTCAAGAGTAGTATATCCTTTTTCTCCTCTGACTTCCTTGATTTTCAAGAAATTCTTGTATTCTTCCAGATCAAACGGGGCCCTTGCCAGCTTTGCCCTGTCCTCGGCGGAAAGTTCGGCCACATCATCATAAAATCCCTTGACAGTAATGTGTCCGTCCCGGTCGATCAGGGAAGAAATCATGTCGCAGAGGATATTTATCGGATTGGCGACAGCTCCGCCGTAATGTCCTGAATGAAGGTCCTTGTCCGGTCCTGTCACCTTGACCTCCACATACGAAAGCCCTCGCATACCGCAGTTTATCGACGGCACTGTCTCAGAAATCATGGTCGTGTCAGAGACTAGGATGATGTCAGCGGCAAGAAGGTCCTTGTGAGATGCAGCCCATGGGGCAAGTGACGGACTGCCTATTTCTTCCTCACCTTCGAAGATGAATTTCACATTATGCCTGAGACCGGCCTCCCGCACCATATACTCGAATGCCTTCAGATGCATGAACAGCTGTCCCTTGTCGTCATTCGCCCCCCTGGCATAGATGGCACCGTCCCGGATTTCCGGTTCAAACGGGTCCGATTTCCAGAGCTCCACCGGATCCACTGGCTGCACATCATAATGGCCGTAGACCAGAACGGTCGCGGCCTCCGGACTTACCGTCTTTTCTCCGAATACCACCGGATGTCCCTCTGTGGGATAGACTTCCGCCGTATCCGCCCCGGCCTCCAGAAGCAGTGTCTTCAACCTTTCCGCGCATTTCAGCATATCCGGCCTGTTTTCTTCAAGAGAACTTACCGAAGGAATCCTGAGCAGTGAATAAAGTTCGTCAAGGAAGCGCTCCCTGTGCTTTTCAATATACTCTTTCATATTATATGTCGACAGTTTTTAGTTTTTATATGTCAGTATTAGTCATAAAGATGCCTTCTCAATGTCTCAGCATGACATACAAAGATACGCAAACTCGCCCACATACGGATGAAATTCGGAGGAATAATGCAAGCTGTTGGAAATGAAAGGTGATGTGCAGTTGTATTCCATATCCATCATTGGGGTACATCGGCCGTTTTTTGATGGGTTAGGAAAATGAATTGCTACCATCTGTTTATTGTTTCTCCAGTGTCAGCGGTATGCTGCCGCTGCCGGTCACATACTGCCAGCCCGTGCCGGACAGCTTCTCGTTCATGACTTTCATAGCTTCCGTCCAGTCGCCGTCCACCTTCGTGGCTTCGCCGGCGTTGGTCATATCATTACCAATGCCATTGTCACCGGTCACTGTACCGTTCCAGTAGCAGGCGGTGATGATACCGCCATCAAACATGGAGTCCTTGAAGTTCCGTCCCGCCACGCCGCCTGTGCTTCCTGAGGCTCCAGTGACATCGCCCGTAGCGTGATAGCAGGCGGTCAGGGTGCCCGAAGCATTGTCTCCCGTTACGCCGCCTACATAACAAGAGCCGGTTCCAGTGCCTGTACCGGTCACGTTGCCCGTGGCATAGCAGGCGGTGAGAATGCTGCCGGTTCCGTTAGATCCCACCACGCCGCCAGCGAAGGTGTTGATTGTGGAGGCTCTTTCAAAGGTCACGTTTCCTGTGGCATAGCAGGCTGTCAGGGTGGCACTATTATCCGTTTTACCTGCCACGCCGCCGACTTCGCCCGTTCCCTTCACTGTGGCCGAGGAGCCGCACATGGTGATGGAACCGCTATATTGCTGACCTACCACGCCGCCTGCGGTTTGGCGACTGCTGACACTGCCCGACACCGAGCAGTTTTCAATGTTACCATCGCTATTACCCGCTACGCCGCCGATACAGCCATACTGGTTATCGCTTTCTATCTGT